>DATGOD010000107.1:0-11448 GCA_035306305.1 Flavobacterium sp. | reverse complement strand
TATCTTTGACCGACACGGTAAGTTATTGAAACAAATCAGTCCGAATGGCGAAGGCTGGGACGGAACGTTCAACGGACGTGATTTACCATCATCAGATTACTGGTTCCGCGTAGAATACATCGAACCAAACACAGGATTACAAAAAGAATTTAGAGGACATTTTACATTAAAACGATAAAACGTATGAATATTTTTAAAAAGCCTTTATTATTAATAGCAGCATCGCTTTTTATGGTGCCACTCGCTCAAGCACAAGAGGGAATGGCTGTTTATACTGACTATTTAACAGATAACTACTACCTGATACATCCATCAATGGCAGGAGCAGCACACTGTGCGAAAGTCAGATTAACCGCACAGAGACAATGGGCAGACCAAAGTGACGCACCTTCGCTCCAAACATTAAGTTTTAATACCCGAGTTGGCGAACAGTCAGGGGTCGGAGCGATATTGTTTAACGACAAAAATGGGTATCACTCTCAAATTGGAGCGAAACTTACGTATGCACATCATTTAAATTTTTCACGTAGTGATTACGATTTAAATCAATTATCATTAGGATTGAGTGTGGGAATGTTTCAAACTACCTTAGATGAAACAGAATTTCTCGATGATGGAGTAGTTGATCCAGGGGTTAGAGGAGGAGTAGAGTTGAAAGATCAATACTTTAATTTTGATGTAGGAGCGTCATATCATTACATGGATTTTTATGCTCATTTGACGGTAAAAAATCTAATTGCTCAAAAGGCTGATTTATATACTGACATGGAAAGCGATAATAGTCGAAGATATTTGGTTTCTGCCGGATATGTGTTTGGAAATACCTATGACTATCTTGGAAGAAGTAGTGGTGTAACTTGGGAACCTTCTGTCATGTTTCAATATGCGGAGGAAACCCAAGAGAAAAAGTTAGATGTCAATTTGAAAATGTATAAAGACTTTGACAACGGTCAGTTTTATGTAGGTGTTTCTTATAGAACAACGTTTGACGGAGCAGAGTACAGGTTAAATTTAGAAGATGATGTAAGTAAACAATACTATCACGCTGTATCACCGATTATCGGGATTAGATACAAAAATCTCATGATAGGATATACTTATACGCATCATTTTGGTGATATTCAATTTGCAGATGGCGGATTCCATCAGCTGACATTAGGGTTTAATTTCCTATGCAAAGACAGTGATTACAAATGTAATTGTCCATCAGTTAATTTCTAAAACATACAAAAGCTGTTCAATAAGGACAGCTTTTTAACTATTTGATAGGATTATTTAAACAGATAATCTTTAATTTTGCCTTATGTCATTCAAACAGATACATATTGCACGCATATTACTCACGGTCTTGTTGTTTTCGCAAGCCGGTTTTGCTGTTAATGTGATGTATTGCGGCAATAATGTAGATAAGATTGTCTTAAACAATGTCTGGAAAGCCTCAACAGATTTTGATGATTCTTGTGGTCATCATGACGAAGAAAAGACTCAAAAAAAACCATGTTGTGAGAATAGAGACGAAAAATCAACAGACAAAAAATGTTGTTTCGTTGAAGTTATTTCTCAAAGCGGAACAGATTACTTGAATGTCTTCGGATTACATTTTGACTTTTTTATCTGGAATGACACCTATTTCTATCTGAATAATTTCATAGAAATCGAGCCGGAAACAAAAGATGTACTACCTCACGTAAGTTTTACATCCAACGCACCTCCGCTGTACAAGCTCTATCATCAATTTATTTTCTACGCCTAAGTTTTCGAATTTTTAAGCAACATCTTACTTCAAAAATTAATCGAAAACAATATCTATATGAAACAATTTTTAATCATGTTGTTTTGTGCTATGACCGTACCAACGTTTGCACAAGACACCATTAGCGGATTGATTACAGACGAAAACAATCAACCGCTCGAAGGCGTACTTATCGTATATACAGACGATAGCGATTATGCCGAAACTGATGCCGAAGGAAAATTTGAGTTGTCCAAACAAAAAGATAAATGGATAAACATTAGCCATATCGGATTTGAAACCAAAGAATTCCATATTTTAGAAAATAATTATTTCCAAATTCAACTGAAAGAACGAGGCGATTTGGAAGAGTTGGTAATTTCTGCACGACGACAAAGTTCACAAAAATCGCTTACGGACAATACCAATACCATGACGATGAACAGTGGAGAATTGCTCAAGGCGGCTTGTTGTAATCTGGCAGAATCCTTTGAAACCAACCCGTCTATTGATGTGAATTTTTCAGATGCCGTTTCCGGAACCAAACAAATCAGAATGTTAGGATTGACCAGTCCGTATATCATGATTACAGAAGAGAATATTCCTTCTGTTCGAGGAGCATCACAAGCTTACGGACTCACTTTTACACCCGGAACTTGGGTAGAAAGTATCCAAGTTACCAAAGGAGCAGGAAGCGTAATTAACGGTTATGAAAGTATGTCCGGACAAATCAATACAGAGTTGATAAAACCCGCAACCGACATTCCTTTTTACCTTAATTTGTATGGCTCTCAGGATTCGAGATTTGAAGCAAATGCTCATTTCAATCAGAAAGTTTCCGACAAATGGAGCTCATCATTGTTTTTGCATGGCAATTTGCGTGCAGAAAAAAATGACATGAACGACGATGGATTTCTTGATAACCCTATCGGAAATCAAATCAATGTTATGAACCGTTGGCAATATCTCAACGAAGAAAAAGGTTGGGTCGGATTTATTACTGCCCGTTATATGAAAGACGAAAAACAAATGGGCGAATTGGATTTTAATCCAGACGTGGATAGATTGACAACCAACGCTTGGGGAGGAGAAATAAAAACGGAGAAAATCGACGGAAGTGCCAAGCTCGGATACGTTTTTCCAGATATGCCTTTTCAAAGTATTGGTTGGCAAAACTCATTTAGTTATCACAATCAGCAATCATATTTCGGGCTAAATCAATACGATATTACACAACGCAGCTTTTATTCTAACTTAATTTTTAGCTCGATTATCAATAATACATTGAACAAATTTTCTGTCGGATTGAATTTTAATTACGATGATTATGACGAGTCAGTATATAATTACGGATACAAAAATTTCGATCGAGCAGATTATTCAACCGGAATATTTGGAGAATATACGTATGATAATACCGATAATTTCGCTTTGGTATTAGGATTGAGAGCAGATTATTCAAATCAATTAGACTTTTTTGTTACACCAAGATTACACCTGAGATACAATCCATGGAAAGACGCCGTTATTCGATTGTCTGCCGGAAGAGGAAAACGATTTGCCAATATTTTTGCCGAAAACCAAAATCTGTTTGCCAGTTCACGCCAATTTATCATTCGTGCAGAAAATGATGAAAACTATGGTTTGAATCCTGAAATTGCATGGAATTACGGGCTAAGTTTTACGCAGAATTTTCTTCTTTTCAACCGAAGAGGAGGTGTTACCGTTGACTTTTATCGCACCGATTTTGACAATCAAATCGTTGTTGATATTGACCAGTCTGCCCGAGAAGTAGGATTTTATAATCTGGACGGAAAATCTTATGCAAACTCTTTCCAGCTGGAGTTAAATTATAATTTGGTGGCTCATCTGAACCTGAGAGCGGCATATAAATATTATGATGTGCAAACAAAATACGATAAAGGATTGATGCAAAAACCGCTACAGGCAAAAAATCGTCTTTTTGCTAATCTCGAATATGCTACGCACGAAACCGAAAAAGGAGGATATTGGCGATTTGATTTTACTTGGAATTGGCTCGACAAACAACGTCTGCCATACACGGGAGATAATAGCGAAGCTAATCGTTTGACGACATATAGCCCTGCATTTTCAACATTTAATGCACAAGTAACTAAAGTGTTTTCTGACCGCTTTGAAATTTATCTCGGAGGTGAAAATATAGGAAATTATCGACAAGAAAGAGTGATTTTGGGAGCAGATGATCCTTTCGGAACAGAATTTGATAGTACAATTGCATACGGACCTATTTTTGGGCAAATGTATTATGCTGGATTAAGATTTAAAGTTAAATAATAAAAATAGAAAAAAATGAAGTATTTAATTATTGTATTGCTGAGCGTTTTCACGATTTCGGCTCACGCACAAGAAAAGACAAACAAAAATGCTAAATATCAAATTGAAGTAAAAGGCAATTGCGAAATGTGTAAAAAACGTATCGAAAAAGCTTCGTTCAAAGTTAAAGGTGTGAAATCAGCAACTTGGGACATCGACTCCAAGCAGCTTTCACTCATTATCGACGAAAATAAAACTTCGGTAAACAAAGTAGAGAAAGCCGTAGCATCGGTTGGTCATGACACCCAAAATATCAAATCGACTGAAGAAGATTATACCAATTTGCATACCTGTTGCCAATACGATAGAGAATAGTTGAACTTTCGAGAATAATTGAAACCCAGATTTGCGTCTGGGTTTATTTGTTAAAAATTATATAGAATATAAAGGAAAAACAGGACATAATAATTCACTTTCCTATTTTTGCAAATCAAACAATACTTAACAATATGGAAGAAAAATTAATGAACCAAGATGCTTCGCATACAGAGTTGATTATTAGTAATTTAATCGAAAGAATTCTTGGCTTTATTCCTGATTTAATCAAGGTTGTAATTATCTTTATAATCGGAGTGTTTTTGATTCGGTTAGCTTTGAGAATTATCAAGAAAAGGTTTGAAGTACGCCGAGTTAGTTTAACAGTACGAACTTTTGTGTTGTCAATCATTCGGTTTGTCTTATACAGCTTGTTGATATTAATTGTAGCCTCCAATTTAGGAATTAAAACAACAGCCATTCTCGGTGCCTTGTCAGGAATGGTATTGGCAATTGGGTTAGCTTTGCAAGGCTCGCTGTCTAATTTTGCAGGAGGCGTCTTGATCTTACTGTTTCGTCCTTTCGATGTTGGAGATTATATAGAAAATAACGCAGGAACAGACGGAACGGTCGAAAAAATAGACCTGTTGTACACTTCTTTACGAACAACTTCGGGGATTCTGGTGTTTAGCCCGAACGGAACTTTGGCTAACTCTGTCATCAGAAACTTTTCCAAAATCAAAACGCGAAGACTGCAATATATTGTCGGAATCAGTTATGATGATAATATTAAAGAAGCAAGGCAGACTATTCTGAGTGTTTTGAATCAGGATTCGAGAATTTTGAAGACTCCTGAACCTGCAGTTTTTGTCAGTGATTTAGCCGATAGTAGCGTAAATCTGACAGTAAGGGCTTGGACAAACAAAGATAATTATTGGGCAGTACACGATCAAACTCGTGAAAAAATTAAAGTAGCTCTCGACAAAGCCGGAATATCTATTCCTTATCCACAAACCGAAATGCGTATTATTTCTGATAAAGATGAGCAATCAGAAGATTAATAGCTTTTGATAGAAGCAAAAAAAACCTCGAAAATCACTTTTTTTCGAGGTTTTTAGTTTTTTTAGTTTACTTGTGGTGCGTTGATTGGAATTTCCAAATCTTTTTTGATAAACTCGCCGTTAATCATCGGAATGATTAGTTTGTTGAATTTATGTCCTTCGGTTTTAGCATGAAGCACCCCTCTCGTTGTATTCATGGTAAATGCTGCCAATTGTGTTAGCAAACCTTTTGGCAAAACAATTTTGTCTCCTTTTTTGAAAAAATCCCAACCTTTTTCCTCAAATTCAAACTCGCATGAAACAGCAATGTTTAAGATATCTTCTTTGTCTAATTTGAAGTTGAATTTAGAAATTGTTTTTACAAATCTCTTGTCATTATTTACGCCAAATTGAAAATCGAAATTTAAGTCTAAAGTGCCGTTTTCTTTTTCGTTATCAAATTGTTGAAAGTCTTCTGTATTAATTTTTACTAATCTGAAATTAATGTTTACTGGTTGTTGTTCACTCATAATTTTTTATTGATTTAATTTTAATAGTTGTTCTATATAATATCGGTCGTTAGACAAACGTGGGATTTTGTTTTGCCCACCCAATTTTCCTTGTTCTTGTAACCATTTAAAAAACAATTGCTCATGGGCAATATTGAGTTTTAATTGATTTAAAGTCATGTTGTTATATCGTTTTGCTTCGTAATCAGAATTGATTTTTTGTAAATTTATATCCAATTCTTTAGTGAACATATCGATATTTTCAGGCGGATTTTTAAACTCTATAATCCATTCGTGTGCTCCTTTTTCTTTCTCTTGCATAAAAATAGGAGCTACGGTATAATCTACAATTTCCACGCCAAAGTCTTTTGCTGTTCTTGCCAATGCTGTATCGGTGTTTTCGATCATCAGTTCTTCGCCAAAAACATTGATATGGTGCTTGGTTCTGCCGGTTATTTTTATTCTGTAAGGTTTTGTAGATGTGAATCTTACAGTGTCTCCAATTAAATATCTCCACAAACCGGAGTTGGTTGTAATTACTACAGCATAATTTTTTCCGATTTCTACAGCTGACAGCGGTATGGCATTTTGTCTGTCAGTACCAAATGTGTCCATAGGAATAAATTCGTAGAATATACCATAATCGAGCATCAGTAAGAGCTCGTCAGAATCGTTTTGATCTTGCAAAGCAAAAAATCCTTCCGAGGCGTTGTAAATTTCAAGATAGTTAAATCGATCGGACGGAAATAATTTTTTATACTGGTCTTTGTATGGTTCAAAGCTCACGCCACCGTGAAAATAAACTTCTGCATTAGGCCAAATGTCTAATAAATTGTCTGCTCCAGAATCGGCAATAATTCTTTGCAGCGTAACCAACATCCACGAAGGAACGCCTGCCAAACTGGTTACATTTACATTTTTGGTTTCTTCAACAATCGCTTTCATTTTGGATTCCCATTCGCTCATCAGCGAAACTTTGTTGCCGGGAGTCGAGCTGAATTCTGCCCAAAATGGCATATTGTCAATTAATATGGCAGAAAGGTCTCCAAAATAGGTATTGTTTTGTTCATATAATTCTTTGCTACCGCCCAATCTGAAGTTTTTCCCTGTAAATAATTTGGCGTTTTCATTGTTGTTTAAATATAACGAAAGCATGTCTTTTCCAGCTTTGAAATGACAATCTTCTAAAGCATATTTACTTACCGGAATAAATTTGCTTTTGGCATTTGTCGTTCCGCTCGATTTGGCAAACCACTTAATCGGTTCAGGCCAAAAAATATTCGATTCGCCTTTTCTTGCACGTGAAATATAAGGCTCAAAATCTTCGTAATGAAATATTGGTACACGTGAGGCAAACTCTTCGTAGGAACGGATAGAAGTGAAATCATATTTTTTCCCGATTTCGGTTTGCTTGCTGTAATCAATTAATTGTTTGAGTAATTGTTGTTGAATCTCATCAGGATGAACCATAAAATGTTCGATTTGACTTATTCTCTTTTTTAAAAACCAGGAAGCTACCGTATTGATAATTTCAAGTGCCATATATGTTGATTGCAATGTGGGTTAAAATTACTAAAAAGCATTCTTATAATTCGTATTATCTTTGCGAAAATAAAAATAAATAAAAAATAGGAATCTATGACAGTATTTGAAGAAGTTTTAGTCAAGATGAAAACAGAATTTTTAAGTCCGATTCAATATTATTTATGTGCCGAGACCAGTTTTTTGAATGTTAATCAGTTGATTGATAAGAAAATATCTGTGAGTCATATAGGATATAAATGTTTGAATTGCCGTCGGACAGATATTAAAATTTTTCGTCAAGGATTTTGTTACGATTGCTTTCAGTCAAGTCCGCAAGTGGGCGACTGGATTATGCGACCAGAATTGAGTAAGGCTCATTTAGGGATTGAAGATAGAGATTTGGAATACGAAACGCAGGTGCAATTGCAACCCCACGCTGTTTATTTGGCAACGTCAAGCGATGTAAAAGTTGGCGTAACCCGTAAAACTCAAATTCCAACTCGTTGGATTGATCAAGGAGCATCGAAAGCGATTGTTGTTGCCGAAGTACCTAACCGTTATCTGGCCGGAATTGCCGAAGTGGCACTCAAAAATCATTTCACAGATAAAACCAATTGGCGGAAAATGTTGCAAAACCAATTGAATGATTTCGATTTGGAAGAGGCGAGAAAACAATGTCAGGAGTGGTTACCACAAGAAGTACGGCCTTATTTTTCTGAATCTTCTCCGGAAATCTATGAATTAAACTATCCGGTTGAACAGTTTTCTACAAAAATAAATAGCTTGAATTTAGAAAAAATGCCTGAATATTCAGGAAGAATATCAGGCATTAAAGGGCAATATATTTTATTCGAAGACGGGACAGTTTTCAATGTACGTAGTCATGAAGGTTATGTGACCCGAATCGAATTATTAGCTTAGTTAAAATACATTTCGGCAAAAGAAAGGTTTTTACCGTGGTCAATGCGTTTGTGGAAAATCTCTGGTTTAATATCATTAGGAGTTTCACATCCGCATGCCGAAATAAATTCGCCAAATGCTTTCATGGTGTTTTTATGGAATGTTGCCACACGAACAGATTTGTCGGTTACATCCATACCTTTATATAACAATTTGTCTTGTGTAGCAATACCTACAGGGCAGTGTCCGCTATCGCATTGTAAAGCTTGAATACAACCCAAAGCAAACATCATTCCTCTGGCACTATAACAAGCATTGGCACCTAAAGAGATAGTTTTGGCCAAATCAAATGCAGAGATTACTCTTCCTGCAGCAATGATTCTGATTTCGTCTCTCAAGCCGTATTCTTTCAATGTTTTATTCGCAAAAACCAAAGCGTCATCAAGCGACATTCCCATATAATCGATAAATTCGAGCGGAGCAGCACCTGTACCACCTTCGGCACCGTCAATGGTGATGAAATCTGGGTGGATGCCTGTTTCTTTCATGGCTTTTACCATATCGATGAATTCATCTTTACGTCCGATACAAATCTTGAAACCAACAGGTTTTCCACCAGACAAACGGCGTAATTTTCCAATAAAATTGGCTAATCCGGTTGCATCAGAAAATGCGGTATGCGACGACGGCGAATGCACGGTTGTAAACGGTTGTACGTGTCGGATTTGAGCCACCTCTTCGGTGTTTTTTTCTGCCGGAAGCAAGCCTCCGTGTCCGGGTTTTGCACCTTGCGAAAGTTTAAGCTCAATCATTTTGACTTCCGGAAATGCTGCTTTTTCTTTGAACAACTCGTCAGAGAAAAAGCCATTTTCGTCTCGACAGCCAAAATAACCTGTACCGATTTGCCAAATCAAATCACCTCCATTACGATGATAAGGAGAGATACCACCTTCGCCGGTGTTGTGAGCAAAACCACCTAATTTTGCCCCTTTGTTTAGTGCGGCAATAGCTTTTTTACTCAAAGCTCCGTAACTCATCGCACTGATGTTGTAGATGCTGGCATTATATGGATGCTCGCACAGACTACTACCGATAGTTACCCGAAAATTGGTATCGGTTACGTGTTTGGGATAAGCAGAATGCGATGCCCATTCGTAACCAATTCGGTTAGGGTCGTCTTGCATACCAAAAGCAACGGTTTGTTTTTCGTTTTTGGCTCTTTGATAAACGATAGAACGTTGGCGACGATTGAATGGTTTCCCGTCTAATTCGCCTTCAAAGAAATATTGTCTCATTTCAGGACGAATAGACTCGAAAGTGTATCTTAATCTTCCGATGATGGGATAGTTTTTCCGAAGGGTGTGTTTGGTTTGAAAAGCATCTCTAAACGCGAGAATAAACAAAGCGACAGGGATAATCAAAATCCAGAAGTGATAACCTTCGAGCAGTACCAGATAAAGAGAGATGAGGAGGTAAGCAATTACTACTGCCCAAATCACTTGTCTGATGACAAAACGATTGAAGAATTTTTGATGTAACATAAGTAATTACAAGAATTGTTTGTTTAGTTTATTAACTCAAAAACCATGCAAAACTTTGTCCCCAAATAGAGCTTAACAAAGCTTTAATTATTGGTTGAATTGAGTACGCAAATGTATGAAAGATTTTAAAATAACGAAGTAACTGTTGTATTTATTTTTATACCCGATAGTTTGCTCAATTTTATGAACAAAACGCTTTGTTTTTGCGGTAGATTTTGAGCGGAAAATCTATGTTTATTCAGTTTTCCATTTAATGCTACAACCAATGCTTGGTTTTTGTTTTGGGTTGATTGTTCGGTTATAAAGTATAGAGTCTATGGCGTTTCTTAAATCAGAACCACTAACCGGAATGCTATTTCCCGGACGTGAATCGTCGAGTTGTCCGTGATAAACCAATCGGTCTGAGGCGTCAAATAAATAAAAATCGGGTGTGCAAGCTGCCTGGTAATTTTTAGCAATTTCTTGTGTTTCGTCGTATAAATAAGGAAAATTAAAACGATGTTCATAAGCAAACTCTGCCATATTTTCCGGACTTTCTGCCGGATAATTTTCTGCATCGTTACTCGATATAGCAATAAACCCGATACCTTGTACGCGATAATCGTTGCTTATCATGATGATTTCGTCTAAAACATGATGCACATAAGGGCAGTGATTGCAGATAAACATAACCAATGTTCCCTTTTCACCCCGACAATCTGCGAATGATTTCCAGTGGTTGCCATTTGTGTCTGGAAGATAAAAATCTGGAGCTTTAGTAAGTAATGCGAGTTCGTTTGAAAGCGTTGCCATACCTATGTATTATGTATTGTTTGCAAACAAAGTTACTAACTTATTTAGTAATAATCACTTGTTTTTTTGTAGATTTAAAAATATCTGCTCCAAAACTATTAACGTTTTTTAAGAAACAATTCCATCATTACTTTTGTAATTTTACAGACAAAACATTTAATTTCATGAATCAACCCATTAGAGAATTAGAGCCAAAAGGGCTTTGGAATCATTTTGCGGATTTGAATGCAGTGCCGCGACCTTCAAAAAAAGAAGAAAAAGTGATTGAATTTATGCTCAGTTTTGGTAAACAACTTGGTTTAGAAACACACAAAGACCAAATTGGAAATGTAATTATCAAAAAACCGGCAACCCCCGGATTGGAAGACCGCAAAACAGTGGTGTTACAATCACATCTAGATATGGTTCACCAGAAAAATAACGATACCGATTTTGATTTTGATCAACAAGGAATCGAGATGTATATCGATGGAGATTGGGTCAAAGCCAAAGGCACAACGTTAGGTGCAGATAACGGAATAGGCGTATCAACAATTATGGCTATCTTGGCATCTAAAGATATCAAGCATCCAGCGATTGAAGCACTTTTTACCATTGATGAAGAAACTGGAATGACCGGAGCTATGGAATTGGACGGTTCGTTGATTTCAGGACAAATATTATTGAATCTAGACACAGAAGAAGATGACGAAATCGATATCGGTTGTGCCGGCGGAATAGATATTACTGCCGAAGCTGAATATGACGAAGAAGACACACCTGCAGATTCATTGGCTTATACCATTACCGTGAAAGGATTG
>DATGOD010000106.1:0-14089 GCA_035306305.1 Flavobacterium sp. | reverse complement strand
TAATGGCTTTGTTGAACTCGAAAATCGGATCTTCGGTTGCCAGTAAATGTTGTGGAATTTTATTCAAATCAACGTCTAAACCAATACATAAAAAGGATTTTTTGCGTTGAATTTGTTCGTATAATTGTTGTGTGGTCATATTTTGGGTTGTTCTTTTATCGTTCTATCCACAGTAATTACTCGGTACGTATTTGAATTGACTGTGATTTTGATATTGTTTTTATCGTTGGTAATATAATAATTTTTACCGATTTTTTGAAAGAATGTTTCCGGTGTTTCGTTGATGATGTCTAAAATCAATTGCTCGATTTCGGGTTTTGAATAATTGCTTTTTAGTTTTTTGTTTATTCTTCCGTAAACAAGTTCTGTGTAGCAAATGTTGTCCAGAATTTTGATTTTAGTTGTGGTCATTTAAGCTACTATACAAGTTTAAAAACAATTAATTTCGCCTCAATCAAGTTTGCGGGATTATTTGGATCTTTTACTTGAACGTTTTGTATTGTCAAATTCGGATTTTCCAAATTCTCTACTTTTGCTTTACTTTCTTGTGCAAAATCGTTATATTTTGAAGTTGGAATTACAGCTACCAATTCAAAAACATTTGAAGAACTGGAATGTAAATAATTGAAAACACGTCTTGGATTTTGAATTTGCCACATTCCGCGAATACGCAAATTGGTAATTCCCAATGGATCAACTCGATTTACCCGACCTAATTCATTCGTTTCTGCAAGTTCTACATTTGGAATTTCGTTAATTCCTTCCGTGATTTTTTGTTTGATGATTTGATAGGTTTCATGATTGGCAGCATAAATATTTCCGTAAACCATCCACAACGATTTTATGCTATCATCATTTGTATGCCCAACGCAGTAAATCAAATCTTTTTCTGTCCACTCTTCGCAAACTTTACACGCTTGAGTAATCATTTTGCTATTTGCCTGAACGGTTGCTTTTGGATAAGAACTGTTTAAAGCCAAATCGGAATTTGCACTTTGAGTTTTCTTAACCTCAATCGCATCGCCACCTTTAATCATAATATCGGGCGGATGATTTTGATTGCCTAACCAAGAAAAAACTTCATTATATCTGCGCATTTTTTCTGTTTCATCTTCGATTTGAATGGTGTTTGCGAAAGCATCTTTGATGAAAGTTTCCAAAGCTTCGCCTACATTATTCATTCTGTTTCTTCCCGAATAATGATTTTTAATTTCATAAACCGGATTTTGAGCAATGTTTACAATCGCTTCTAAAATATTTGTCATATTGTAATTGCTTCTTTCGTTGTTTTTTCAATTTGGTTTTTAACTTCGTTCTGCAATATTTGCACTTTAATACTATTGGCAAGAAATTTTGCCAAGTTTACCGGAACAGCATTTCCAATCATTTTATATCCTGCCGCAATATTGTCATAATGAAAAATAAAAGCGTCTGGAAACGTTTGAATTCTTGCACATTCACGCACGCTCAATCTTCTATATAAATGTTCTTTTCCGGGAACGAAAACACGAACGTTTTGTTCCACAAATTCCATCTTTGGAGCTTGTGGATGAATCGGTGCGTGTCGTCCACCTGCCTGAATGGTAAATGATTGTTCGTCCCAACTTCTCACTCGGTTTCTCGACATAAAAATGGTTGAAAAACCTCCTGTCATATATTCGTGATTTGGAACATTACAATCGTTTCCATTTGTTTTATTATTTGTTTTTGCAGCTAAAACACTATCTTTTAAATCCCAAATTGTATCTTGCAAAGTCAATTTTTGAAAATTCGGTTTTTCAAATTGATAAGTAAATCCCAAATCTTTTCGAATGCCGACAAAAAAGACCCGTTTTCTATCTTGTGGAACGTTATAATCACGTGCATTTACCATTTCAAAAGATAATTCGTAACCAACTCCTGCGTTTCTAAACATTTCTTTGATATTCTTCAACGCTTCCGAATGACGACCAAGCAGCATTCCACTTACGTTTTCGGCAAGGAAAAACTTTGGTTGCTTTGCTTCCAAAATTCTGATGAAATCAAAAAACAACTGCCCTCTTTTGTCAGCAATTCCTTTCATTGCACCGGCTTCACTCCAACTTTGACAAGGTGGACCTCCAATAATCCCATCACATTCTGGAACTTCATCTGCTGGAATATTTACAATACTTCTTTTGTCTAAAATTGTATTTGGATGATTCTTTTGATACGTTTCCCAAATTTCTTTGTCGTATTCGTTTGCCCAAATCACATTGAAACCTGCATTTTGAAATCCAAGATCAAGTCCACCTGCTCCTGCAAAAAAAGATACTATATTCATACTATTGTTGGATTTTTAGAATTTAGAAAAGTATATTTTCTTTGGTTCAACCAAAACTACTTTCATTAATTTTTGTTGTCTTACAAATTTAATGATTGTTTTTGAATTGAAAAAAAGCCCCTAAAAAAGAGGCTTTACAAATATATGAAATTAAAATACTTCCGATTCTTTTAATTTTTCGGTGTTGGCTACCAACTGCAATTCGTCGATGACTTTTTGGATGTTTCCGTTCATCACGCCGTCTAAATCGTAAATGGTTAAACCAATGCGGTGGTCGGTTACGCGACCTTGCGGATAGTTGTAGGTGCGGATTTTTGCAGAACGGTCGCCCGATGAAACTTGCGAATTACGTTTTTTGGCATCTTCTTCCTGTTTCTTTGCCAATTCCATTTCATACAAACGCGAACGCAATACCGACAAGGCTTTGTCTTTGTTTTTATGCTGCGATTTTTCGTCCTGACATTGTGCTACCAATCCGGTTGGAATGTGCGTCATACGAACCGCCGATTTAGTGGTATTTACCGACTGACCTCCGGGACCTGACGAACAAAACAAGTCGATACGGACATCATTCATGTCAATTTGTACGTCAAATTCTTCAGCTTCGGGCAACACCATAACCGTTGCTGCCGAAGTGTGTACACGACCTTGCGTTTCAGTTTGCGGCACACGTTGCACGCGGTGCACGCCAGCTTCGAACTTCAACGTTCCGTAAACATCTTCGCCGGTTACTTCAAAAATAACTTCTTTGAATCCGCCCGATGTTCCTTCGTTTACGTCAACCACAGAAGTTCTCCAACCTTTCGATTCGCAATATTTGGTGTACATACGGAACAAATCGCCAGCAAAAATAGAAGCTTCGTCCCCCCCCGTTCCGGCACGAATTTCGACCATTACGTTTTTGGCGTCTTCCGGATCTTTTGGAATCAACATAAATTTGATTTCTTCTTCCAATTGTGGCAAGCGTTCCTGCGCGTCTTCCAACTGCATTTTTGCCATTTCTACCATTTCGTCGTCACTACCATCAGCAATGATTTCTTTGGCTTCTTCTATATTTCCGGTAAGATTGATGTATTCCTCGCGTTTTTCAACCAAGGCTTTCAAATCTTTGTATTCTTTGTTCAATTGCACGTAACGTTTTTGATCGGCAATTACATCGGGCTGAATAATCAAGTCCGAGACCTCATCAAAACGTTGTTTTACGTACTGTAATCTGTCTAACATCATAATCCTATAATTTCGAATGTGCAAAATTACGAAAAAGTTTTCAGCGGAAAGCAATCAGTAAACAGATTTCGATAATTGAAATCTAAAACAAAAAAAGGAAAAACCATGACAGCTCTTCCTTTTTTATCTATTAGCTAAGTTCTATTAGCTAAAACTTAGTCTTTCAAAATATTTCTTGAAATAACCATTTTTTGGATTTCGGTTGTTCCTTCTCCAATGGTACATAGTTTTGAATCTCGGTAGAATTTCTCCACTGGATAATCTTTAGTATAACCATATCCGCCGTGGATTTGTATTGCTTCGGTAGAAACTTTTACAGCAACTTCTGACGCATACATTTTTGCCATCGCACCGATTTTGGTTACCGGCAAATGATTATCTTTCAAATAAGCCGCTTTGTGCAACAACAATTCTGAAGCTTCGATTTCGGTTGCCATGTCTGCCAATTTGAAACCAATTGCTTGAAATTGTGAAATTGGTTTACCAAACTGCACGCGTTCTTTTGAATATTTCACAGCAGCTTCATAAGCTCCTTTGGCTATTCCGAGCGACAATGCACCGATAGAAATACGTCCGCCATCTAATATTTTCATGGCTTGGATAAACCCTTCGCCAACTTCGCCTAAACGGTTTGCATCGGACACACGGCAATTATCAAAAATCAATTCGGCTGTTTCCGAAGCACGCATTCCCAATTTGTTTTCTTTTTTTCCGCTTGAAAAACCTGGTGTTCCTTTTTCCACCACAAAAGCAGTCATTCCGTGCGAATCTCCTTTTTCGCCTGTACGAACGATTACAACAGCAACATTACCAGAAATGGCATGTGTAATAAAGTTTTTCGCTCCGTTCAAAATCCATTCGTCACCATCTTTTACAGCAGTCGTTGCCATTCCTCCGGCATCAGAACCTGTGTTATGTTCGGTTAATCCCCAAGCACCAATCCATTCGCCTGTGGCTAATTTTGGAATCCATTTTTTCTTTTGTTCGTCATTAGCAAAAGTTAAAATATGGTTGGTACACAATGAATTGTGAGCAGCAACAGACAATCCGATAGAAGAATCTACTTTAGAAATTTCTTCTACTACTGTGATGTATTCGTGGTATCCTAAACCAGAACCACCTAATTCTTCAGGAACCAATACGCCCATGAAGCCCATTTCTCCTAACTTACGGAAAAGTTCGACCGGAAAAGTTTGCGATTCGTCCCAATCCATAATATTTGGACGAATATGTTGTTCTGCAAAGTCTCTGATAGACTGTGCTATCATTTTCTGTGTTTCGTTGTATGAAAAATCCATCTTATGTAAATTATCTTTATTTAGAAGTCCCCAAATATAAGCTAATTATCTCTAATTTGTCAAGTGGAAAATTAGGAATATCTTGTAAATCTTTTTCTTGTATCAAATTATCTTGTTTGCTTCGATACACAACAATGCTTCTGGCGACGCGATAATTGATATATGGAATTTGTTGTAAATCATTGATATTTGCTCGATTTATGTCTATTTTTTGAATATTTGGTTTTGTGCCAATTTGAAAATTTTTCTCCAATACAAGATATACATTTGCAGGCAAATTTTCTATCATTCGAAATTGTTTTGTGCTGACAAATCCGCCAAAATTCTCTCGTTCGCTGATGATTTTTTGAGCAGAATAATCGCCAATTCCGTTGATGGCAACCAAATCTTCATACGAAACGGTATTGATGTCTTTTCGGATAATTTTGGTTTCGTTTTTTCGTTTGTCTGAATGAGTGAAATCCGGAAATTTAAAATATGCCTGATATTTGTTGAGCCATTCGTCTGACACGCCGGTAATTTGCTGAAATTCTTGAGCAGAATTCACATATTTATCCTGTTCTCTAAAACGATGCAAACGGTCGATTTCGTCTTTACTCATTTCCAACACATAACCTCGATAATCGGTAATAAAATTAGGATTGAAGGCTGTTAAAACAAATTCTCTCGCTTTTGTCAAACTGTCTAATTCTCTTTCCACGCGCGACATTTCTGTTTGGTTGATATCCAATTGTATCGGTTTTGGATTTCTCAGAAAATACAATCCGATTTGCAAAGCAATCACCACAGCCACTAGCAAAAAAATGGCTTGACGTTGAGATTTAGTATAATATGGAAATTTAATTTTCATGATTCAAAAATTGATGTCCGACAGCACATTGCAAACATCTTTTTTGTTCGCAATAATGTTGTTTGAGATGAATCAATGTTTGCGAATCAAAAGCATTTTCTGACGAAACGCCTAGTTTTTCAAACAACGAAACAATATGATTTTTTTCCGAAGAAACCTTTTGATAAGCATTTATAATATCTTCAAAATCGTTTTTGCCCAGATAACTTTCATATACAAATCGGAATGGAAAAACCGTGTTAATCAATAGTAAATCAACAAAATTAGCTGTGATTTTCTTGGTTGTTTTTCGGCTTTCTTTGCCCAAAACATAATGCGTTTGCCAATAATCTGAAGGAGTTACTTGCAAACTCTTCACCCAACTTTCGTAATCAATAGGCTCTGCCACCAAAAAATGAAATAAATGCTCGTGCCGATGCAGCAATTGTGCCAACTGAGCCAAACGAATGGTCGGGAAATTGGGTGGTCGCAATCGAAAAAATTGTGGTTTGCCCGACAAATTATCAATCAATTGATGTTTGATTTTTAGATATTCATAGGTTCTTCTTAATTCTTCAGTATATTCATCAGACGGATTTTCCAATAAATTTGCCATACCGAAAAACAAAGCTTCGAGATGTTGAACTTCATTGCGTTCTTTTTGAACAACCGAAAAAGGAATGCGTTCTGCTAATTCGGCAAAATAATTTCCGTTGGCTTTCAGTCCGAAATTCTTTACGAGAAATTGATAAAAAACGGCTTCCCAATGATGGTTATTCAACAGCAATTTTTCTTTCATCGTCGCCGATTTGTATGCCAAACGCTCAACCAACAACCTTTCTTTCCAAGACAACCAAACAATCGGTTTAATGTGAGTAATAAAGGTTTCGCAAGGCAAATATTTTTTCGTTTGAAATAAATTTTGATAATTTTCGTATGCTTTTTTATCAACATATTCCGGCAAAATCAATGTAGGCAAAAGTGTTTCATCTTTTCGAAAAATCGGAACATCATCTTCCCAAACTACATGTAAAATCACATTATCATAAGCTTTATCTTTTTCGTGATTATGCTCATACCAATTTGAACTTTTCACATGCATTTCTACATTGCCAGCCCACAATTGTCCATCAATCCGAATTTTGGCATTAAAGAAATCCGGACCTTCTGTCTCTAAATAATCCCCAAAATGGATTATCTCCACCGGTTTGTTATCTGTGGTTAACAAATGATGCATTGCCATGGCTTTGTTTCGCCACACATAATGTAGAAAATCTTCTTTCATGGCTTATGATTTTGGTTAAAATTACAAAATTTATTCTGAAGTTTCAACTTTAGAACAATTTCTCCTATCTTTGAAAAACAACAAGCCCTTGTTTAATGAGAAAACTACTTTTAATCTTAATTACCAATCTATTTATTTTGCCTATTTTTTCGCAAGAGAAAGAATATCCGATTGATGTTGAAATGAATCATTGTCTGCAAAATGTACAATCTACGGCAGATCAGCGAAATTGCATAAGCAACGCTTATACAAAATGGGATAAACTGCTGAACGAAGAATATCGTAAGCTTTTGAAAAAATTCACAGATGAAGAAAAAGATTTGTTTATCGTATCGCAACGAAACTGGATTATGTTCCGCGACAAGGAATTTGAGTTTATTAATACGTATTATTACAACAATGAAAAAGGCACGTTGTTTTTTGTAATGGGCGATTTGAAAAAAATGGAAATCGTAAAAAAACGTGTTCTTGAATTTCAGGAATATTCAGAAACGTTTGAGAACTGATATTTTCAAGAAAAAGTTCAAGCTTTTTTATACAAATCCCAAATATCTTCTTGTTCTTTTCTACCTTTAGCAGCTATTTTGTGATATGATTTTGGGTCGGATTTTGCTTTGCGATCGACATATTTATTGATTTGATTGAGCAATAAAATCCAATATTTAGCTTTGGAAGTAGGAAGTCCTAAAGCGGCACGACTTTCTGTTCCTAACAAAACCTCGTTATATCCTAAATTGGTTTTCTGTACAAACCATTTCATCAAGCGATTGTTGGTAAACGACACACGCAACGGCTCGTCGTACAATGCCCACGCTAAATCTTTAGAATCTTGGTCGATTCCCTTTTGCGATTTGCTCCACAAATACAAACTGTGTGCGGCCTGAGAAGCATCATCAGGTAATAATTCTGCGGGAATTCCTAATAAATAACCGGCATATTTCCACAGATGTAAAACCGCTGAACATTCTTCATCAGTCGGAGCAAAATTCAACTTGGTCAATCCGTCCATGAATGCGATGGAAAAGCCCAAATTGGTCGCTTGCATATCCCACAAATTGATTGGTTTTCCCCAAAGTTCGGATTTCCATTCAGACGATTTTTCTATTTGCAAACGAGAATATGAATGAATCAATCGGGTGGTTAATATAGAATAAATACCTTTTTGCTGTGATTTTAAACCGTGGGTTGTTGTAACATTCATCCAGAAATCGACCGTGTCTGCCAATCGTTTTACGGCTCCTTTGTGCAACGATTGTTTAAAAATAAGTGGTTTGTTGATTGCCGACGATTCGTAGCCGCCCATTAAGCAATAGTTACGCAAAACTGAAAGTGCCGCTGTACCACAACGCTGACAATACGATGCTCCGAGGTTTATCTTTTCAAAATCGACCCAATCAGGAATGTGGTGCAATTGTGCAAAAAGCGTTTGCGTGGCTACTGACAATTCATTTTGATTGTTCGGATACATCGAAAAATCGCGGTGTAATGCTCCGATAGCTTTGGCAAAAGAGGTATTTGTGAAATATTCTTCAGCAACAGCATCGCCCAATTGGTCTGTTTCAAAATAAAGCGGAATGCATTTTTTGCTTTCTTCCAAAGAAACATCTGTTACCAAATGAGGCAACAAATTGTTGTGTGCAGGTTTCCAATAACTCGAAAAATTGGTATTTTCGATGTGATATCTTTCAGGAATTTCCATACGTTAAAGATAGGGAAAAAAGTCGATTCAGCATATACGTGAATGGTAAATATATAACGCAACACACTGCCCCAAATGGAACAGTGTGTTTAATTAATTTTGCTCACTTTTTTTAACATCCATTACTGGAAGCAATCCATCCGACGGAATATAAATAATTTGTGGCAAGCTACCTTTTTCTGCTAATTTCTCTAATGTTCGAATAAAAAGGTATTGGTTATAAGTTTCATTGAGCGTTCCGTTTTCCACTTGCATCGCCTCTGCCATTCCTTTTGCTCTTTCAATTTCAGCTTGTGCATTGAGTTTTTCGGCTTCCAAACGTGCTTTGGCTTCTTCAACCAAAATTTTACGATTTTGCTCTGCTTTCGCCATTTCTGCTTTTCCTGCCATCTCTTGTTGCCACACATTGTATGTCGGCAAACCAAACATCAATCCGAGAATTACAAGAAGTCCGAAAATCAAAACGCCTATTACAGCCGATGTGTTAATTGTTTTCATATTGTTGACATTTTAAATTATAGATGTATCAATTAATCTAAATATCCCATTTGTTTCATCCATTCGTCATTAAAAATCTTGCCTACATATCTCGAACCAGAGTCGTGAAACAACACCACAACAATATCGTCGGGTTGGAAATGTTCTTTAAGTTGCAATACGCCTTTAATCGCTGCTCCTGCCGACATCCCGACAAACAAACCTTCTTCTTTTGCCAAACGACGCGTATAAACCGCTGCATCTTTGTCGGTTACTTTGGTGAATCCGTCAATGATAGAAAAATTTACATTTTTGGGCAAAATATCCTCTCCGATTCCTTCGGTTACATAAGGATAAATTTCATTTTCGTCAAAAATACCAGTTTCGTGATATTTTTTAAATACCGAACCATAAGTATCAATCCCCCATATTTTCACATTCGGATTTTGCTCTTTCAGGTATTTTCCGATACCGGAAATCGTTCCGCCTGTGCCTACGCCTACCACAAAATGCGTTACACGACCATCTGTTTGTTGCCAGATTTCGGGTCCGGTTTGCTCGTAATTGGCTTGTGTATTGGAAAGATTATCGTATTGGTTCACATACCATGAATTAGGTGTTTCTTCTGCCAATCTCTTAGAAACAGAATAATACGAACGAGGGTCTTCTGGTTCAACATCAGTCGGACAAACGACTACTTCTGCTCCAACAGCTTGCAAAATATCCATTTTTTCTTTGGATTGCTTATCCGAAATCACACAAATGAGCTTGTATCCTTTCACGATGGCTGCCAAAGCTAAACCCATTCCGGTATTGCCTGATGTACCTTCAATAATGGTTCCTCCTGGTTGCAAACGACCATCTTTTTCGGCGTCTTCAATCATTTTCAAAGCCATACGGTCTTTGCAAGAATGCCCCGGATTGAAATATTCTACTTTTGCCAATACCTGACAGGGCAATTCTTTGGTGATATGATTGATTTGTACCAAAGGCGTGTTGCCAATGGTTTCCAAAATATTTTTTGCGTAGGTCATATATTTATGTTTATTGGACAAAGGTAATAAGAATCTATTTAAAATTACCTTGGATAAATTTGACTAACTAAAGAAATCCCAGATTATGCCAATGCGAATAGTCATATCGCGTTGCGGGTAACCCGGAGCGGCATAATGTTTGTTTTGTTTCATCAACTTTTGCGTGAAATTTTCTACTTTGAAAAACACACGAGCTGTGCGGATTTTGGCATTAAAAAAGAAATCCAATACCGGATAATTCCCGATTTGGCTATGTGTTTGCGTATAAAAATCGCCAATTATAGGATGGTAGCCATCGGCATAATATTCGGTGAAATATTGAAAAGTAAATCCGGTTTGTAAAAACAATGCTTTGTCAAACCAATAATCGGAATAATACAAGGTATTTCGGGTAGTGAATTGCGGTAAATTCAGCACTTTTTCATCTTGCGTAACCGCTTGATACAAGACCGTATTGTCTAAGGCAAATTTGCCGAATTTGAATTCTTTTTGTAACCTGATTCCGAGATAATTAATCGCTTTGTTGTATTGTTTTGGCGTAAGTACAATTTGTCGAATTCTGTTTTGATTATCCACTGGCGGATTGTCTAAACTGAAATAAACCTTATCGTGCAACAACTGATAATCGAATCCGATTTGTAACCAAGGCGTTTGAACATTGGCCTGCAAGCGATTTATCTTTTCGTTATTAAACTCGTTATACCAATTATATCCGACATAATTACTCTGAAAAAGCTGTTGTGTGAGGCGAGGTTCCTTGCTGATAAATTCATATTTCGCCAAAAGTTGTATTTTGTCCCAAGGTTGATAAGCAAATAATCCGCTCAACTCCGTCAAAGTGTTACCAATCACCGCTTGGCGTGCAGAGAAATCAGCAACTACTTTATTGGTTCTCAATTGATAATTACCAAACACACTAATCATATCGTCCTGCAATGAATTGGGTACCAAAACATCGCCGTTTTCTCCCAACATTTGAGAATTGTAATAATAATTGTAACCAAAATGCTCTACTCCGAAAGACAATTCGCCTAACTTTTCATTATCATAACTCAACGCCAATTGATTGTAAAAATTTCTGTTTCGCACTTTATCATTAATGCGACTGGAAAAACTTTCTCCAAAATAATTTTCAATCCGGTTAGATTCGGGCTGAGTACCATCGATATTAGTAAAATAATTCTCCGGATTAGCATTTTCTTGCGTAAAAGCATTGGTTAAATATTCGTACCGAAAAACGTGTTTCAACGCCATGGCATTGTTATTTTCGGTTTGTACAAAATTAAAGCGATGTTGCAAATAGGCTCTAAAACCTTTGTACAACGAGTTGGCATCTCTATAAAACACATTCAATCGCTCTCGATTAGAATAAATTCCGTCGCTGCTCAGAAACAAATCTGGGTCGGTGATTCCGCCATTTTCTTGCGAAGAAATATCTTGCACAGCGATGTGTGTTTTCAGTTGATATCTGTTATTTTTAGAAAGATACGAACCACCAATTTTAAAATTTCCATTACTCGTCAATTGATTGATATATCTACCGTTGGAACGCAATCCTTTATATCCGACAAAAACATTAAGTCGCTCATTTAAATTGGTTGTAAAAAGCGCATCTAATGTTTGTCCTTGCTGGATTGCCGAGCGATAATATAGCTCTGAAGTCGGTGTCGGGACATGGTAATAATTAACATCTTCTACCTTTTGATACGCAAATTGCCTCGCTCCAAATCCGATAACGGGGTAGGCCTGATATTGCCCGATAGAAAAATCCAGCGTACCATAAGTTTGTCCGTCATTGGCAAAAGGAATTAAACCAAATTCGTCTTTGCGTAGATAATTGACCGCATAATATTTTTGTAAAGTCAATGTTGTGTCGAAAGTCGTGATATAATCTTGATAATCTTTGATTAAATAGCTTTCTATCGGTGGAATACTATCTTGTTGTTGCGTGCGGACTCCTTGTACGCTATCTGTGCGAACTGCATTGTTATTCAACTGCACTCCTCTTGATTCAACTTTCCGCAGATCAGTTTGACTAACACCTCGCAGCGGTTTTCGTTGTCCAAAAACCGAAGCAGAAATCAATAAAAAAATAAGGAGCCATTTTTGCATAGACCAATTTTTTACAAAGGTAACTTTTTTCTCTAATTTTCCACAGAATAGTTTAGATATAACAAACCCCGAATTCGACGAAATCGGGGCTTGATACTTATCAATTTGGAGATTATTTTTTCACTTTAAAAGCTTTTTCTTGCGGATAATATGCCACATCACTCAATTCTTCTTCAATTCGGAGTAATTGGTTGTATTTTGCCATACGGTCTGAACGCGAAGCCGAGCCGGTTTTGATTTGCCCGCAATTCAACGCTACTGCCAAATCTGCAATGGTATTGTCTTCGGTTTCTCCTGAACGGTGCGACATCACCGAAGTATATCCGGCACGATGAGCCATTTCTACAGCAGCAATGGTTTCGGTCAATGTTCCAATTTGGTTTACTTTTATCAGGATGGAATTAGCAATCTTTTCATTGATTCCTTTTTCCAAACGACGCACATTGGTTACAAACAAATCATCGCCTACCAATTGCACTTTATCTCCAATTTTGTTAGTCAATGATTGCCAACCTTCCCAATCATCTTCTTGCATACCGTCTTCGATAGAAATAATTGGATATTGTTCGCAAAGTTGTGCCAAATAATCGGCTTGTTCTTCGGCAGTACGCACCACACCTTTGTCGCCTTCAAATTTGGTATAATCATATTTTCCGTCCACATAAAATTCAGATGCGGCACAATCCAAAGCAATCATAATGTCTTCTCCGAAAGTATATCCGGCATTTTCCACCGCTTTTTTGATGCTGTCTAAAGCATCTTCTGTTCCGTTCAACGTTGGTGCAAAACCACCTTCGTCGCCTACTGCTGTGCTTAGATTTCGGTCGTGCAATACTTTTTTCAAATGATGAAATACTTCTGTTCCCATTTGCAAAGCTTTAGAAAAATTATCAGCTTTTACAGGCATAATCATAAATTCCTGAAAAGCAATCGGAGCATCAGAATGTGAGCCTCCGTTGATAATATTCATCATTGGCACAGGCAAAGTATTCGCTGAAACTCCGCCGATATAACGATACAACGGCAGTCCCAGCTCGTTAGCCGCAGCTTTAGCAACCGCCAAAGAAACACCCAAAATAGCATTGGCACCGAGATTGGATTTATTTGGTGTACCATCAAGGTCAATCATGGTTTGGTCGATGGTGTTTTGTTCAAAAACGCTGTATCCTACAATGTTTTCTGCAATAATGGTATTGACATTATTTACTGCATTCAATACACCTTTGCCCATAAAATCTTTTCCTCCGTCGCGGAGTTCTACCGCTTCGTGCTCGCCGGTTGATGCACCTGAAGGCACAGCAGCTCGACCCAAAATACCGTTTTCGGTAATTACATCTACTTCGACAGTCGGATTTCCGCGTGAATCCAAAATTTGTCTGGCATGAATTTTTACAATGGTACTCATATTTAAAATTGTGTTGTATGATTTAGTTCTGCAAATGTAATTATTTTTTTGGTTTAACCTGCATTACGCTTTAGGCTTTAAGCAATAAGCTAACGAGGTGTTGCTTAGCATTTCATTCAATATTTTACAAACAATTCGTCATAAAACTAAAACCTATGGCTTATTGCCTATTGCTGAATTAGGCTTAAGCTTTTCAGTAAGCTGATTTCAATTTTTCACAAAAAACTTAGCGGAAAAACAAAAAACCGGAATTGCTTCCGGTTTTACATATTATTTACCCTTGTTTTTGTGCTTTCATATTTTCTACAAAATCATCAAACAAATAACGGGAATCGTGTGGTCCCGGGTTGAGTGAGTGAAATTGAAAGTGTTTTTTAAATTGATATGATATATTATGGCGTAACCTTCATAAATAGAGGGA
>DATGOD010000105.1:0-4168 GCA_035306305.1 Flavobacterium sp. | reverse complement strand
AGTTCTCCAGATTCGATTTCTTTTACAACACTTAACTTAAACGACATACTGTAGTCACGTTGAGTCCGTTTTACATAATTGCTGCGTTTTTCCATAATAACGATTTCTTTTTTTGTATCGCTATTTCAGGACGGGACATATTAATAAAAAAAACACCGTTATTGCCTAACAATAATCTGCTTTAACAATACAGAAAAATGAATACGAAATATTTTTTTATCTTTGATTAAGTTTTTAATCATTTGTATATGAAATTCATAACAACATTTATAGACGATTTCACTCTCAATTAAAGAAAAGCCACAATCAGAATTAATCAAGTTAATGAAAAAATGGACATTTATATATTTTCTTCTTTTGAGCTTCGGTGTTTACGGTCAAATCGAACCGACAAAAAATCCTTTTCCCGAAAATGATTTTCAGGTTTATCAAACCTATGAAAAAGCAGGTTTACATTTCGCAATCGGAAGATTTGAACCCGAAGGATATTCAATTACGCAAACCAATTCTACAAAATTCACATACGAACCAAACGGCGAAAACCCAAATCCGATTTATAAAAACAAAGTCGCTTGGATTTATCTGAAAGTTACAAACAACCACCATGCTGATTATTTCTTTTTGGATGAATTTTACGATGTTGATTTATTTCAATTTAAAGAATTAAATTCCAAAAAATTATTGTTCATCAAAAACCGATATGCATTTTATCTTTTTGATTTAAAGGATTTTAAAATATCCGAAAAACAAATTCCAGGAAAAGACCAATACGAAGGAGAAGATGCAATCAGCGGACTTTTTGACGCTTTAACGCTTTTTGACAACGAACATTTTCTATTGGGAAATGTGCAAGGGTTTGGCGTTTTTTGTTTTGATATTTCCAATCCTTTACAACCAAAAGAACTCAAACAATTTACTATCAAAACGGAAAACAAAGGGCAGTTTTATGCTTTCTTTCCTCAAAAAAAGCACAATAAATTTGACCTACTTGTTGCACAAACCGACGCCGAATCTAAAAATAAATCTATCGAAAGGTTGTACGGCAAACTAAAAAACATTCGTTTTGAAAAGAAAAATATTTCTCTAAAAACAGATTCTAATCAACATCCGTTGATAAAACAATCCAAAAACATCTTGATTTTATCTACCCACAACGGAGTTTTACCTATCAATCTGTAAAGTAACACACATTAATACTGATTCGTAGCAAGTAAAACCAAGGTACAAGCTTCTTCAAAATCGATATTATTTTTACGTAAGATTTCCTGTAATTCTGGATTTTCTGTTCCTGGATTAAAAATAACACGACGAGGTTGTAACGACACAATATAGTTGTAATAATCCTTTTGACGCATCGGGTTTAGATATAAAGTTACCGTGTCTATATCTTCAAATTTGGGCAAATCAGTATGAAAAACCACTTCATCCACCTGTCCTGCTCTATTACTAATAGCCACTACTTTGTGCTGATGTGCCAATAATTTTTTGATGGCTTTATAAGCATATCTGTCTGGTTTGACCGACGCTCCGATAACTAACGTTTGTTTCATAATGAATTGGTTTTACGGAGCATAAAATTACAAAAATCATGTCAAAAACAAGCATAAATTCTCCTAATAATCCTACGCCAATAAATCCGGAAAATCTTTTTTTTCGGGGAAATTGGAATATTTTTTCAAAGAACTTTCTTTTTTAAGAAGATAATTGTATTTTCGCTGACTAAAATTTATTAAGTAAAAAAATGGCAGTTTTACAGAAAATTAGAGAGAGATCTGGATTACTCGTTGGAGTAATTGGATTTTGTATCTTAGCATTTATCGCAGGAGATTTCTTAATGAGTGGTACCAGTTTAACCACAAACAGTGTAGGTAGCATCAATGGAGAATCTATTCCTACCCAAGAGTATATGGCAAAAGTGCAACGTTTGGAGCAATCTCGCCAAACAACCGGAAACCAAGCTTACGAGACAGTTTGGAACGAAGAAATTCGCAGAATTTTGTTGGAAGAACAATTTGACAAAGCCGGATTAAGATTAGGCGGTGACCAAATCATTAATGTGATTAAAACACATCCGAATTTTGCTAATGACCCGCAATTTTTGAACGATGCCGGGCAATTTGACACCGGAAAATTCAATGTTTTCTTGAATCAATTGAAACAAGACCCAAACACTTGGAGAGGTTGGACAGAATACGAAAAATCATTGGGCGAATTTGCCAAAGAGCAAATCTATTACAACATGGTTAAAGGTACAGTTTACACCACACAACTCGAAGCAAAATATGCGTACAAAAAAGAAACCGACCGCGTAACCTTCGATTATGTTTCTGTTCCATACACCACCATTAAAGACGAAGACGTACAAGTAAGCGACAGCGAAATCGCAGATTATATCAAAAAACACAGCAAACAATTCAAATCGCCTGATTACAGAGCAGTTGAATATGTTTTTATTC
Source organism: Flavobacterium sp. (assembly GCA_035306305.1). Lineage (GTDB taxonomy): Bacteria > Bacteroidota > Bacteroidia > Flavobacteriales > Flavobacteriaceae > Flavobacterium. Next base: position 1,712 of record DATGOD010000105.1, on the reverse strand, counting down.
CAAACAAACCTTCTCAAGAAGATGAAAATGCAATTAAAGCAGAGGTAGAAGCTTTGTTACAACCAAGCGTGGTTTTCAATGCAGAAACGCAAACAAACGACACCATCGCCGGTTTTGCTAACGTATCAGATATTGCTGACTTTGTGAACAAAAATTCTGATGTTCCATACGAAGAAACCTATTACACCAAAGAACAATTGCCGCAAGAATACCAAGAACAACTGTTCAACTTGCAAGAAGGCGAAGTGTTTGGTGCATACCTTTTCAATGACCATTATTGCATCACTAGATTGACTGACAAAAAATCGCAGCCAGAAACGGTAGATGCATCGCACATCTTAATCGCTTATGGCGACAACGGACGTACTCGCGAAGAGGCAGAAGAAATGGCAAACAATTTGAAAGACAAATTAACATTGGCAAACTTTGCCGAATTAGCAGACGAAAACACTGACGATCCAGGGTCGAAAGGTAAAGGAGGAAAATACGAAGGTATCCGCAAAGGACAAATGGTTCCGGAATTTGACGAATACATTTTCAATAATCCGGTCGGAAAAATCGGAATGGTAGAAACACAATTAGCAGAAAATCGATTCGGTTTTCATATCCTTAAAGTAGATGCACAAAACATGGCAGAAATGGTACAATTGGCAACCATTGCTAAAGCCATCGAACCATCTAATGCCACACAAGACGAATTATACACCCAAGCATCCAAATTTGAAATGGAAGCAAACAATGGCGATTTCTCAAAAGTTGCTTCAGATATGGGGTTAATTGCACACCCAACCACACCAATCACAGCATTTGGCGAGCAATTACCGGCTATCGAAGGAACTCACACCGACGCTATCAATTGGGCATACAGTAAAGGTGCTTCTGTAGGTGATGTAAAACGATTCGATAATCCAGACGGACACCTGATCGTTAAACTAACAGAAATCAACGAAAGTGGTTTGTTGGGCGTGAGCGATGCCAGAGAAGAAGTAGAACCAATCATCAGAAATCAGAAAAAAGCTGAATTGATTAAAAAGCAAATGACAGGTTCAACTTTGGAAGAAATTGCACAAAACTCTAATTCCAAAGTACAATCTGGAGAAACTACTGGAAGCACACAAACTATCGGTTTTGTAAAAGAACCTAAAGTTACCGGCTATGCTTTTGGAACGACTCCAAACCAAGTTTCTGAATTAATCGAAGGCAACAACGGAGTGTACGCCATCAGAACAAAAGAAGTAATCACTGCTCCTGAAATGCCTAACTACAACTCATACAAAGCAAGAGTAAGTGGTAGCAACAAAGCAGTCGTTCAAGGCACTGTGTTCTCAGCTATATACAACAATGCCGAAATTACAGACAAAAGAGCTAAAGTGTTGAGATAACAACAAACATACAATTACAACCATAAAAGTCCGTTTATTAAGCGGACTTTTATATTTTTGTACTCTAAACAATAAACAACAAGAATGAAAGCATACGTATTTCCGGGACAAGGTGCCCAATTCGTAGGAATGGGAAAAGACCTTTACGAGTCTTCTGAAACAGCAAAAGAACTATTCGATAAAGCCAATGAAATTTTGGGTTTCAACATTACTGAAATCATGTTCAACGGGACAGATGAAGAACTAAAACAAACCAAGGTTACACAACCTGCGGTATTTTTACACTCGGTTATTTTAGCGAAAACCCTACCCGATTTTAAACCTGAAATG
>DATGOD010000104.1:0-7935 GCA_035306305.1 Flavobacterium sp. | reverse complement strand
ACGAAGCATGGAGCGATGCCAAACAGCAAATCACCCCAGAAACACTCAACGATATTCTCAACCAACTTCAGCTTCGTAAACCGAAGGCTCAATCTGAAGAATATAATCTCGAATTAGGAAATCTCCGTGTTCAGATTGATGAATTGGACATGAAAATATTGGATATATTAGGCGAACGTATGCAAATTGCCGAACAAATCGGTAAGTTGAAATCAAAACACAATGTGGCTATTGTACAATCAAACCGCTGGCAAGATGTGTTGCAAAAATATATCAGCGAAGGCGACCGAAAAGGTTTGACCAGCCATTTTACAACCACACTTTTCAAGGCGATTCATCAAGAAAGCATTGAGCATCAAGAGAAAAAAGTATGAACAAAGGCATTGTTTACAAATCAACCGGAAGCTGGTACACCGTGAAAACGGCAGATAATCAATTTTATCCGTGCCGTATCAAAGGGAATTTCCGCATCAAAGGCATCAAAAGCACCAATCCTGTGGCTGTGGGAGATTTGGTGGAATTTGAGTTGGAAGAATCCGGAAATGAAACGGTTGGAAGAATTACAAACATTCTGGATAGAAAAAATTACCTGATTCGGAAATCGGTCAATCTGTCTAAACAAACGCATATTATCGCTGCCAACATCGATTTGCTGTTTGTTTTGGTAACCATCGACAACCCGATTACAACGACCACTTTCATCGACCGGATTTTGGTTACGGCAGAAGCCTACGACATTCCGGCTGTGTTGATTTTTAACAAAATCGATTCGCTTTCTGAAAATAGCCGAGACGAGCAACTGTTCTTGCAACACGTTTACACCAGCATTGGCTATCCTTGTTTGCAAGTATCTGCCACCGCCAAAACAGGTTTGGACGAATTGAAAGACATGATGCAGGGCAAAACTGCGATGTTTACCGGACATTCGGGCGTGGGAAAATCTACGCTAATCAATGCTTTACAACCTGGTCTGAATCTCAAAACCAAAGAAATATCTGAAGGACATCAACAAGGACAACACACTACCACTTTTGCCGAAATGTATGACCTCGATTTCGGAGCACGAATAATCGATACGCCCGGTATTCGCGGTTTTGGTATCGTGGACATGGAAAAAGAAGAAATCGGCGATTATTTTCCAGAGTTTTTCTCCCTGAAAGAGCAATGTCGTTTTAATAATTGCATCCACAAAGAAGAACCCAGTTGTGCCGTGAAAGAAGCTTTGGACAACAACGAAATTTTTTGGTCGAGATACCACAGTTATCTGCAAATCATGGAAGGCGATGACGACAATTACCGAACCGATATTTATGCCAACGAAAGGAAATAATTCAGCATGAGAGCAGTAATTCAAAGAGTAACCTCGGCAGCAGTAACCATCGACGGAACAAAAAAATCGGAAATCTCACAAGGATTGCTCGTTTTGTTGGGCATCGAAGACAGCGACACCGACGAAGACATCAGCTGGTTGAGCAAAAAAATGATTAACCTGCGAATTTTCAACGACGAAAACGATGTGATGAATCGCTCTGTTAAAGAGATAAACGGAGATATATTGGTCGTTAGTCAGTTTACTTTACACGCTTCTACCAAGAAAGGAAATCGTCCTTCGTATATCCGAGCAGCAAAGCCCGACATCGCCATTCCGATTTATGAAAAATTTGTGCGATATTTGGAAAATGAATTTGGGAAAACCATTCAAACCGGCGAATTTGGTGCCGATATGAAAGTGAGTTTACTCAACGATGGCCCTGTTACGATTATTATCGACACGAAAAATAAGGAATAAGAAATATGAAAAAACTATTACTTCTTTTTACCATAGTATTATATAGCCTCAACGGCTTCCCTCAAAAAAAGATTGATCTAAATATTAAAGATTTAGATTCTAAACTGTTTGATAACACCAACTTATACATTACGATAGATAAAACGGAAGCGGTTGAAATCAAAAGCCAAACTGTTTTGACTTATGAAGCTAATCATACTTACCTGATAAGAAATAAGAAAGACTTAGACCGTATGGATTTGAGCACTTCTTACGACAATCTCGTCAAAATCAAACACATACAATTAAGAATTTATGACCAAAACGGAAAATTAAGAAAAACTATTAAAGACAAAGACTTTAATGACAAAACTTTGTATGACGGTTTTTCTATTTATTTAGATAATCGTTTAAAATATTATCAGGTCAAAGATTTGGATTTCCCTTATTTCATCCAGTTTGAATATAAGACTGAGCAGAAGAATACTTTATCCATACCAGCCTATACCCCATGTTCTTCTTCTAATGAGCTGGTATTAAACAGCCATTTTTCGTTGAAATACCCTGAAAATTTTTCTGTTAAGGCTCATGAAATCAATCTAGAAGAATTTCAAATCAACAAGAGCCAATCTTTAGGTGAATACAAGTATAGTGCTGCCAACCTGACTTTACCAGAATATGAGCCATACAACTATTCCTATCAAGAATCGTTACCTATTGTAAGGTTTTCCAGTGAAAAATTTGCTTTAGATAATGTAAAGGGTACAGCAAATGACTGGAATGATTTTGCAAAATGGTACTACACCAATTTATTAGAACCGGTAAATAGTCTTCCTCCCGAAGCTGTAAAAGAAATTCAAGAATTAACCAAAAATGCTGGTTCTAAACTTGAAAAAGCAAAGATTGTATATCAATATGTTCAAAACAACACTCGCTATGTATCAGTGCAAATCGGTTTAGGCGGTTGGATGCCTATTCCTGCAAAAAAAGTATATGAATCAAAATACAGTGATTGCAAAGGGCTTGTCAATTATACACAGGCTCTACTACGAGCTGTTGGGGTTCCTGCTTATTATACAGTTATTTATGCCTCTGAAAACATCAGAAATATCAATCAAGACATCATTACATTGCAAGGAAATCATGCGATACTAACTTTGCCGACAGATGACGGGACATATCTTTTGGAATGTACAAATCCGGATATAGCTTTTGGTAATATCGACAATCAGTTGACCAATCGAAATGCTTTTGTGATTGAAGAAAACAAAGGATATTTTATCAATACCAATGATTATTTTAAAAAGGACAATAATCTAGAAATGAAATTCGATGCCAAATTTGATATTGAAAACAACAAAATGGCAACAAAAATAACTATCGAGAATTCAGGTTATTTTTATAATCAATCTTATCGTTTGCATAAATTAAACGACAGAGAAAAGGAAAAGTATGTAAAAAATCTTTTCTCAAAATTAAATAATGTATCTATAAAAAGTAGTAGTTTAACTGAAAATGATTTAATCTATACAGAAAACTACAAAATTACATCTAACAGCCCAATGAAAGTCGCTGGCAGAGATTTGTTACTAACGCTCAATCCGTTTTACGATTATATATCTGTGCCTCAAAAAGTTGAAAACAGAAAGTCAAATTTTTCTGTATTTACACCCAAAAAATATGTCTTTGATATCAATTATGAAATACCAGACGAGTTTGCAATAGATTATGTACCCAATGACATTTCTTTACAAACTGATTTTGGTAATTTCACACTTACCGTTATGGCAGAAGATCGGCAGATTCATATATCCCAAAAACTCGAATTATATGCAGGTAACTTTCGTGCCGAGCAGTATGATGCTTACCGAAAATTCATCACAGATATTTTACTAACCAATGAATACAAATTCATTTTAAAAAACAGTTTGTAATTATGAGATTTTTAATTTTATCTTTTATCAGCTTATTATCGACCGTTTCTTTTTCTCAAAAATATACTGCTAAGAATATTAGTCCTAAAAGTTTTGATACAACAAAATACGGCAACGACACCATTTACGATGCAATCGTAGAGCACAATATTGGTAACAGCTATTTCTCCTTCTCCAGCACAGGAAATCTGATTGTTATTCATGAGGTAAAAAAAAGAATTCATATTCTGAAAAAAGACGGTTATCATTATGGAGATATAACGATTCCTTTATATAAAAAAGACCGTTCTAATAGGGAAAGTCTTAAAGTAAAAGATGCCTATACATATAATCTGGTTAACGGAAAAGTCGTCAGAACAAAGTTTAACGAAAAAGAAATTTATGAAGATAAATATATCGGGAATATCTGGCATATTAGTTTTTCTATGCCAGACGTGAAAGAAGGGAGTATTATTGAATACACAACCGAAGTTACTTCACCGTTTTATTCTAATATTCCAGAGTGGTATTTCCAGCAAGAAATCCCGGTAAAATACAGTGAATATCAAATTGTTATTCCTGAGAGATTAATATTTCTTAATTACACCAAAGGAAATATTAGTTTGAAACAATCAGTTATTGATGGTGGATATATATATAGTGCACAAAACATTCCTGCAATGGTCAATGAAGGATATATTGACAACATCAACAACTACAGATCGTCTGTTGTTTACCTCTACAACGGTTATAGAAAAAGAAATGGTAAAGCAATGACATATTCGGGTGATTGGCCTGAAGTGATCAAAACCATTCATGAGCACAACCGACTAGGCGGACAATTGAACGACATTGATTTTTGCAAAGATAAAGCCAATGAACTGACTAAAGATATAAACTCTACCAAAGACAAAATAGAAGCAATATTAAGCTATGTCCAGCAAAATTACTACTGGAACAATATTTACTCTTTAGGCAGCAATCAAGCTCTGAAAGATGTATATACCAATAGACGAGGAAACTCAGCTGATATAAACCTATTGCTCATTGCCTTTCTGAGAAATGTTGGTGTTATGGCATATCCGGTTGTTTTATCTACCGTTAATCACGGAGCAGTACATGTACCCCATGTAGATGCCTTTAATCAATTGGTAGTTGGTGTTCAAATGGGTAGCCAAACTCATTTACTGGATGCAACAAACAAATATTCCGAAATTGACATCATTCCTCTTCAAAATCTGAACCGAACAGGCAGAATTGTAATAAACGAAAATAAATCAATGGATTTATCATTAGAACCCAACAAGCTATCTAAATCTCAAATCAATGCCTATCTTAGTTTTGTTGAAGGCAACAATAGCCTAAAAGGTATTGTTAGAGAAAATTCGACAAATTATCACGCCTATAGAGGAAGAAATTATTATGACGAACAAACGGATGAAGACATTAAAAAACTATTAGAAAACCATTACCTGATAGACATAGACTCTTTAAAAATAGAAAATCGCAATACAAAAAATACTCCTCTCAAAGAATTTTATAGCTTTACACGAGAAAAAAGCTATGATTTTATTGGGGACAAAATCTACCTTTCTCCCACATTTATGTATGGGATTAAAGAATCACCTTTCAAACAAAAAGAAAGACATTATCCAATCTTTTTTCACTATCCGTCAGAGAATGTTTATAACATCACCTATGAAATTCCTGAAGGTTATGAAGTTGAATATATTCCTGAATCTAAAGTTTTAAGGTTTGCCGACAATTCATTAGAATTCAACTGGAAAATCACCTACGACGACCAGAGAATCAGAATATCTATCACAAACCGATTCAATCAAAGGTTTTTTGATTCATCGAATTATCAAGCCATCAAAACAATTTATGAAGATTACCTAAAATTTAATAATGAGAAAATTGTATTGAAAAAGATATAAATTATGCTCAAAAAACTCACAATATACATCATTGTTTTTCTGATAATTACGTTTTTGCTCAGCTACGACGAAATCGTGTGTGCATGGAACAAGGACGCAACTTGCTTAGCGAATTTAATCGGAAAATTGGTTATCTTTATGCTATTGATGTTTTTATTGGATAAATTTATTTTGAAGAAAAAGAACACAACAAATGAAAAATAAAATTGCTCACTTCATCGTTGCCTTAGTAGGCTTCTGCATATCGATGATAGCCATAACCTATATGATTTATGGTAGAACAGATTGGTTTTTCTCTATCAGTTTTGCAATAGTAATGGGCATTGCCGATGTATTTTGGTTTGAAAAATTAAGAACACGAAAAAAATAATTATGGACATAAAAAACGCACAATTAGACGTAGATAATTGGATCAAAGAACACGGTGTTCGTTATTTTAACGAACTGACCAATATGGCGCAGCTTACAGAAGAAGTGGGCGAAGTGGCGAGAATTATTGCCCGCCGTTATGGAGAACAATCCGAAAAAGAAAGTGATAAAAACAAAGACTTGGGCGAAGAATTAGCCGATGTTGTGTTTGTAGTTTTGTGTTTAGCCAATCAAACCGGTGTGGATTTGCAAGACGCTTTTGACAAAAAAATGGAGCTGAAAACCAAACGCGATCACGACCGACATCACAACAACGAAAAATTGAAATAATATCGCCATTATTTAAAATGATTGCAAATGGATATAACTCTTGATTTAAAAAACTTTATTTCTGACCAACACATAACGATTTCTGGGTCAAAATCCGAAACCAATCGTTTGTTGGTACTTCAAGCGTTGTATCCTGATTTATTATTAGAAAATATTTCCAATTCTGACGATTCCAAAGTGATGACAAAGGCGTTGTCCGCACAACAAAGCCACAACATTGATATTCATCACGCTGGAACTGCCATGCGTTTTTTGTCGGCTTATTATGCCATGCAGGAAAACACGGAAGTGATTTTGACCGGTTCTTCGCGAATGAAAGAACGTCCTATCCAAATTTTGGTCGATGCGCTTCAACAATTAGGTGCAAACATTTCCTATTTAGAAAAAGATGGTTTCCCTCCGTTGAAAATTGTTGGGAAAAACTTGTCGAAAAATCAAGTAATCATCAATGCCAACGTAAGCAGTCAGTACATTTCTGCACTCATGCTGATTGGCGCGGCGTTGCCCAATGGATTGAAAATCAACTTAAAAGGAAATATAACTTCTGCCCCGTATATTCGAATGACTTTACAGATGTTGAACACTTTGGGAATCAATGCTGATTTTAACGAAAACCGAATAAAAATACTTCCTGCACATCAGCTGAAAAACACTCATTTTACTGTTGAGTCTGACTGGAGTTCAGCTTCATATTTTTACAGTATCATCGCTTTAGCACCAATCGGTTCACGAATTTCTTTGAGTTATTTCAAACCCGACAGCTTGCAGGGCGATGCTATTTTGGCGGAAATTTATAAGGATTTTGGTGTTCAGACTACTTTTCAAAATGCTGAAATCATTTTAGAAAAAACGGTCAACTGTCAACTGTCAACTATCAACTATCAACTAAACAACACGCCCGACATCGCACAAACATTGATTATTACTTGTTTGGGATTGGGAATAACCTGTACGTTAACAGGACTGCACACCTTAAAAATAAAAGAAACCGACCGTTTGCAAGCATTGAAAAACGAATTGGAAAAGTTCGGAGCAGAGGTGGCAATTACCGATGATTCGATTGAGCTGAAAAATACGGTTGTTTTTACAGATTCTGTCATTGAAATAGAAACCTACCAAGACCACCGTATGGCAATGGCATTCGCTCCATTAGCTTTCAGACAAAAATTACGGATTAAAAATGCAGAGGTCGTTTCCAAATCTTATCCCGGTTTTTGGGAAGACTTGAAAGTGATTGGATTACATTTGAAGCGAATTTAACGATTTCATAAATCAAGTTTATTGATATTGACTCCTCTGTAAGATATAAGTTTCAAAATTCTTTTTTATTTTTTTAACTTCTGAATAAACATCATTAAGATTAAAATCAGGGTCTGTATTTTTCAATGAAATAATCTCATTATCTTTAAAATAAACGACCGTTTTATAAATATATTTTTTTGATTCTGTTAGTTTATAATATTTCACAAGATTATTGTCCTTAAAGTAGTAATGAAAATCATAGTCAATATATTTTCTCTTGTTTAAGTAATTCTCGCCGTATCTGAAATTAAATAATACTTGGTTTTGATTTTCTATCCAAGCCATATATTCGTAAAATCCTCCAATCGTTTTTTTA
>DATGOD010000103.1:0-5313 GCA_035306305.1 Flavobacterium sp. | reverse complement strand
ATTTGTAGCAAAATAATCATCAAGGCATCTAAATTAGAAAATTGCTCTGGTTTGATTAAACCTGTTTCATTATCTACAAATGATTGTTTCAAAAAAGGAACATTTTCAATAATCCAATTACTAATTGCACTTGAATTTACCCAATCATCTATAAAGTTGGGCAAAGTATAAAACAGTTGGTTAAACATTGTCCAAAAGCAAACCATTAATAGTAATAAAATACTTAAACGAATATCTTTTAAAGCTTCAAAAATTCCTCTTAATGAATTGCCAATTGCCTTGCCAATAGAATCTTTTGGTTTTTCTACTTTAGGTTCTTTAAAAAATAATAAAAGGATTAATAAGTTAATTCCAATTACAATAGTTGCTTGGATAAAGATGATTTTATATCCATACATATTTCTTAGTGTAGATGACATAAACGGTCCGATAAATCCACCGATGTTTACCATCATATAAAAAATACCAAAGCCCATGGTTCCGGTAGTTTCGTCGGTGTTTCGGGCAACAATAGCCGAAGCAACAGGTTTGAAAAACGCTGCACCGATGGCTACTAAAAGGAAAATCATATAAACACTCCAATACGTATTTACTTCTCCCATCAAATAATAACCAACTATCATAATAATAAAAGAAATCGTAAGCGATAATTTATAGCCAATGCGGTCGGCAATTACGCCGAAAAATATAGGAAGCAAATAAAGAATAGCAGTAATATTTCCCATAATATTACCTTTTTGGATATGGTTGAAGCCCAAACCGTGGTCATCTGTAGAACCAACCAAATACAAACCTAATATGTTGAACATTCCGTACCACGCCCATCTTTCGAAAAGTTCCATATTACTCGCCAACCAAAAGTTTTTGTTGAATGAACCTAAGGTTTGAAAAAATGATTTTTTATTTTCTGTCATCGTATAAAAAGTTAAAAAAACGCCTAAAGGTAATAAAAACTTCGGTTATAGTAGTAATTTTTTTGACAAAGACGAAAGAATGAGTCATAAAGTCATAAAGTCGAAAGTCAAAAGTTAGAAAGTTTAAAGGAGCCAGGAATCAGGAAACAAGATGTTAAGAAATCAAGACATGCGTAAAGTAGGTGTATTCGCTGATTTGCATATCCGCTAATTCGCCTTCGTGTATCTCTGCGTATTCCTTTGTGAATCTCTGTGGTAAAAAAAGCAATCAGTTTACAGCATACAAAAGATTCAAAAAATAGCTTTAATTTTGCTTACTGAAATCACACAGTAACATGATACAAGAATTTTATACATATCAGGCACAAACCACCCAACACCCTTTGGCATTAGAAGTTTCACATGCCGACGGAAGTTATGTTTACACCACCGATGGCAAGGCACATTTAGATTTTGTTGCCGGCGTTTCGGCTTGCACATTGGGTCATCGTCATCCAAAGGTAACCAATGCGGTTAAACAACAAATCGACCGCTATGCACACGTGATGGTTTACGGCGAATATGCTCAAAAACCAGCAGTAGATTTTTGTCGTTTGTTGGCAGAAAACTTACCTGAGTCGCTCAATCAAACTTATTTGGTCAATTCAGGAACAGAAGCGATAGAAGGAGCGATGAAATTGGCGAAAAGAGCAACAGGGCGAACCCAAATCATTGCTGCAAACAAGGCTTATCACGGCAACACGCAAGGCTCGATGAGTATTTTGGGGAACGAAGAACGCAAATCTGCATTCAGACCATTATTGCCCGATGTAGATTTTATTACGTTTAATGATGTAGAAGATATTCAACGAATCACACATCGCACGGCGGCTGTCGTTTTAGAAACCATACAAGGTAGCGCTGGATTTGTCGTACCGAAAAATGATTATCTGAAAAAAGTCAAACAACGATGTGAAGAAGTCGGAGCCTTATTGATTTTAGACGAAATTCAACCCGGATTTGGGCGAACCGGAAAACTGTTTGGTTTTGAACATTATGATGTTGTACCCGATATTTTGGTCATAGGAAAAGGTATGGCGAGCGGTTATCCGGTTGGAGCTTTTGTCACCGATATTTCGTTGATGGAGCAATTATCACACGATCCAAAATGCGGACATATTACCACTTTTGGCGGACATCCGGTAATTGCAGCTGCCGCTTTGGCTACCTTAAAACAATTGACAGAAACAGATATTATGGCACAAATTGCCCAAAAAGAAGCACTTTTCAGAACCTTATTGGCACATCCGTTGATTACCGAAATTCACGGAAATGGATTGATGCTTGCTCCGATGACGATTTCTGAAGAAGTAACTAATCAATTGATATTGAGGTGTAAAGACAAAGGATTAATCCTCTTTTGGTTGATGTTTGAACCACAAGCAATACGCATTACACCACCACTCACTATTTCTGAAAACGAAATCAAAGAAGGTTGTCAAATCATTTTAGAAACTTTGGACGAAATACAAGCCGAAATGAACCTTGATAACTGTTAATGAAATTGTTTAAAACATTTTTTAAACTATTTGGCAGATTGAAGATATTGAGGTAAATTTATTTTAAATTTAATGTAGGAGCTGTTATGATGTTTTCTGATCAAGAAGAAGAAAATTTTAATCTGTCTTTGTCGAAGTTTGAATCGATGCTAAAATCTAATAAGGTACTATTCTTTGATTCGGAAGAATTTGAGAATATTGTCTTACATTATTTAGATGATGGAAAAATTAATTTATCTAAAAAAGCATTGAAACTCGGACTCGAACAACATCCCGATTCTATAGGTTTGATGCTTGTTAAGGTGGAATTGTTGGTTTTTGAAAACAAATTTGAAGATGGATTTGAAATCGTTCGTCGCCTTAAAAAATTAGACCCCAATAACGAAGAAATCTATATACAAGAAGCCAATTTATATTCCAAAAAAGGACTACACACGCAAGCTATCAAATCGTTGGATATTGCTTTGAAACATACTGACAACGAAGCCGATGTATATTCGTTGATGGCGATGGAGTATTTGTATATGGACGAATTGAGTTCTGCCAAATATTTTTTTACCAAATGTCTCAAACTTGACCCCGAAGACCAATCGTCTTTGTACAACGTAATCCATTGTTACGATTTTCTCAATCAACCGCAAGAATCGATACAGTTTTTAGAGAAATTCATCGACCAAAATCCTTATAATGAAGTAGCTTGGCATCAGTTGGGACGAAAATATGTAGAAGTACAAGATTATCCCAAAGCCATTCAAGCATTTGATTTTGCTTATGTGATTGATGATGATTTTATCGGTGCATTAATCGAAAAAGCGAAAGTGTACGAAAAAATAAAGCAATATGATAAAGCGATTTTGACTTACAAAGAAGGCTTGGAAATCGATAATGACTCAGCTTTTATTTATTGGCGAATCGGTAGATGTTACGAGTATCAGCACAAAACGAACGAAGCTGCTCTGCAGTATGTTAAATCGTTGAAACACGATGTTTTGTTTGAAAAATCATGGTTGAGCATTATTGACCTGTACGCAAATATAGGTAATTTAGACAAAGCCAAACTCTATGTAGAGGAAGCCTTGGAACTCGATGACGAAAATCCGTTGTATTGGCGAAAACTCAGAGATATTTCTATCGGCAGGAATGAAGGGTTACGTGCACATCAGGCTTGTGAAAAATTAGCCAAATATGGCGATTTGCAGCTGAACGATTGGATGGCTTGGGCAGATGTCGAGATTTGGGTCAATGAAAATTTAAATTACGCAATAGAACTGTTGCTACAAATAGAAGAAAAATACCAAAATAGCAGCGAAATAGATTATCGTTTGGCAGGAATTTATTTTGAATGTGGCGAAAACGAAAAAGCAGTCTATCGCTTGCAAAATGCAATGATGACCAATTTTTATAGCGGTATTGAAGCATTTCAAAAACTTTTTCCAGATGTTTGGAAAAGAACCGATGTGCAACAATATATTGAAAATTACAAAAGCCGAATGGATGACTAATCATCGCCGAATATTTGGATTAATCGGGAAAAACATTGATTATTCTTTTTCGAGAAATTATTTCAAACAGAAATTTGAAAAAGAATGTATTAACGATGCTTCGTATGTCAATTTTGATATAGAAGAAATCAGTCAAATTATCTCAGTTTTTGCTCAGCAAAATGCTGGTTACAACGTTACGATTCCATACAAAAAACAAATCATTCCTTATTTGCATCAATTGTCGCCCGAAGCTGAAGCAATCGGAGCGGTTAATGTGGTGCAAATTCTCCCAGACGGAAAATTGAAAGGGCACAACACCGATTGGTACGGTTTTTATCATTCTTTGCAACCTTTGTTGAAATCGCACCATCAAAAAGCATTGGTATTGGGAACCGGCGGAGCTTCCGAAGCGGTTTGTTATGCGTTGGATAAGTTGAAAATCAGCGTAACCAAAGTTTCCAGAAATCGCTCAGAAAATATATTGTCTTATGAAGATATTGACCAACAAATTATGCAACAACATACAGTGATTGTGAACTGTACGCCGTTGGGCACTTTTCCGAATATAGCTCTTTACCCAAATATTCCTTACGACTACTTAACTGAAAATCATTTGCTTTACGACTTGATTTACAATCCAGCAGAAACTCAATTTTTACAAGAAGGAAAGAAAAGAGGAGCAATCATACAAAACGGTTATCTTATGCTTGAACTTCAGGCAGAGGAATCCTGGAAAATTTGGAACGAATAATTATTGTTACTTACCGAATAAGTTTTAATTTTACAAATAAACAAACAAAATATGTCACACACTGTTCTTTCATTAAATAAAGCTACTGTTTATCAAGGAAAAACACCTATTCTTAATCAGGTGAATATTGATATTAAACAAGGAGAATTCATTTACCTAATCGGGAAAACCGGTGCCGGTAAAAGTAGTTTTATGAAAACTTTGTATGCCGATTTGCCTTTGCAAGAAGGTGAAGGACATATTGTTGGTTTTGATTTACACACTTTAAAAGACAGAGATATTCCATATCTTCGCCGGAAAATCGGAGTCGTTTTTCAAGATTTTAAATTACTGCCAGACAGAAGTATTTATGAAAATCTGCGTTTTGTTTTGAAAGCAACAGGTTGGGACAGTAATGCCGAAATCGATGCCCGAATAGAAGAAGTACTCAAGCGAGTAGGCATGGAGGTGTATGCACACAAAATGCCTCATCAAGTTTCGGGTGGTGAACAACAGCGTGTAGCGATTGCACGTGCTTTGTTGAACGACCCTGAATTGATTTTGGCAGATGAACCTACAGGAAATCTCGACCCGCAAACCAGCGTAGAAATCATGGAAGTGCTGAAAGAAATTAACCAAAACGGACG
>DATGOD010000102.1:0-15834 GCA_035306305.1 Flavobacterium sp. | reverse complement strand
ATTACAAGGCCACATCCAGTTTGCCGAAAGAGATACACCAGAAAGTCCGTTCTTAATCGGAGCAAAAATCATATTAGACAAAGCCTCACCAATCGCATTTCTCGAACCTGCAACCGGATCGACCAAAGCAGTTAATGGCGAATGACCGATAGTCGTTGCTACGCCTTCTTTTCCTTTGTAATCCAAAGCCATCACACCAACGTTGTTCAACGGCAATTGCAATGGTCCGGCACATTGTTGTTTAGCCACTCTTCCGCCCACGCATCTATCGACTTTATTGGTCAGCCAATCTTTACAAGCTACGGCTTCGAGTTGTAAAACGTTACGTAAATATGTTCCTAATTGATTCGCATCATACGTTAATGGTTCGTAAGTGTAATCAACTGTTTTGTCTTCCATAATCGTTTTTGGAGAAGAACCAAACATGTCTTCCAAATCAAAATCCATCGGAGTTATTCCTTTGGTTTTTGAACGGAAAGTAAATCGTTGGTCGTTGGTTACATCACCAACCACATACATCGGTGCACGTTCTCTTTCGGCGACTCTTTCGAGCATACGGACATTTTCTTGACTAATCACCAAGCCCATTCTTTCCTGCGATTCATTTCCGATGATTTCTTTTGCCGACAAAGTTGGGTCGCCCACCGGCAATTTATCCAAATCAATCAATCCGCCAGTATCTTCTACCAATTCGGACAAACAATTCAAATGTCCGCCGGCACCGTGGTCGTGAATAGACACAATCGGATTTTCTTTTGACTCAACCATTCCGCGAACGGCATTAGCTACTCGTTTTTGCATTTCCGGATTGGAACGTTGAATAGCATTGAGCTCAATTCCACTTCCCATTGCTCCTGTATCTGCTGATGAAACGGCTGCTCCGCCCATTCCAATGCGATAATTTTCTCCGCCCAAAATCACAATTTGATCTCCGGACTGAGGGGCTTTTTTCAAGGCTTGTTCTTTTTTTCCATATCCGACACCTCCGGCAAGCATAATCACTTTGTCGTAACCTACGCGAATATCTTTTTCTTCATGTTCAAAAGTAAAAACAGAACCGGCAATCAACGGTTGTCCGAATTTATTGCCAAAATCGGATGCTCCGTTGGACGCTTTGATTAAAATATTCATCGGTGTTTGGTACAACCATTGGCGTTCTTCCATACCGTTCTCCCAATTTCTATCATTTGCCAAACGAGAATATGAAGTCATGTACACAGCAGTTCCTGCCAACGGCAAAGCTCCTTGTCCGCCTGCTAATCTATCTCTGATTTCTCCTCCCGAACCAGTTGCTGCACCGCTAAACGGCTCTACTGTAGTCGGGAAATTGTGAGTTTCTGCTTTGAGCGATATAACAGATTCAAAATCTTCTTCGTAATAAAAGTCTGGTTTGTCTGCTGATTTTGGAGCAAATTGCACCAATTGAGGTCCTTGCACAAAGGCAACATTATCTGAATAAGCCGAAACGATGTCGTTTGGATTGGTTTCGGAAGTTTTTTTAATGAGTTTAAACAACGAACTTGGCATTTCTTCTCCATCGATAACAAATGTTCCGTTAAAGATTTTGTGTCGGCAGTGTTCTGAATTGACTTGTGAAAAACCAAATACTTCCGAATCGGTTAATTTTCGACCGATTTTTTTGCTTAGGTTTTCGAGATATTCCACTTCTTCATCGCTCAACGACAAACCTTCTTCGATATTATATTGGGTAATATCATCGATTTCTTTAATCTCTTCAGGGTTGATATTAATCGTGAAAATATTTTGGTCGAGTTGTGCATAAACCTGATTAATCATCGGGTCGATATGACTATCGTCTGCGTGGTGTGGTTCGAATTCTTCTATTCGGATAATTCCGTGAATGCCCATATTTTGGGTGATTTCTACTGCATTGGTACTCCAAGGCGTAATCATAGCTGCTCTTGGCCCGACATATTCGCGGTTGATAGTGGTTGTTTGTACTTTTGTTGCATTCCCGAAAAGCCAAGACAATTTGGCTATATCTTCGGGTAAGAAATCTTGCTGGGCTTCTACTACATAGAGTTTTTGAGAAGCATTTTCAAAGAAATGAATCATTGCTGCTATTGTTTAACGTTGCGTTGTAATAAGCTACAAAGTTAAACTTTTTTTCGTTATGTTTTTACAGAAAAAACAGCTTGATTTTGGGTTAAATATGCTTGATAGGTTTAATGAAAAAAACAACGATAAAAGGCTTAAAACATATAATTTTAAGCCTTTTATCATTTTTAAGAAAATCTAATTTTACTCCTCTAATTTGAATTTAAAGCTCCCGTTGGTAATTTTTGTTTCTTTTACCGAAGGATCCTCAACTATTAATCCTAGTATATTATCATATAAAATTCCTTCAAAATCTCCCATTACATAGCCATCCTGAACTATTATATTGTCTATTTTCATAGAATTTTTGTAGTTTTGATAACCTGTTGCTGCAGGACCACTACTACCTCTTGGTATATAAAATTCTCCAAATTCAATGTCGTAATCAACAATTTTATCCTCAGATTTTTTATATATGGCATTTATTCTAAATCTATACTTTACTGAATTATCGTAATTATCGGAAAAATAGGCATATTCTTCCATTTCTACCTGAGGACCGATTGTGTCTTGTTTCGCCCCCCTAAACGAATCTGGATAATAATAATACTTATCATCAATTCTTATTTCTGTAGGAGGAGAATCGTTATCACCTCCCTCAAAGGTTAGTTTTATATAAGAATCTGTTTGTTTTTGATCTGTGGTTACATCATCATCTGAATTACAAGAACAAAATGTAAATGAGGTGATCATTAAAAGTATAGTTGAACTTAAAAATTGTCTTTTCATAGTCTTTTATATTTAATTTCAATAGCGGGGCAAACATATTAAGCCTGAAATTATTTTTCAAACCTTAAAAAAAAACACATTTAATAAAAAATTAACTGAATATAAAACGCGATAGATTTACTCTACTAAGACACACAACTTACTCCTTCAAGTACTTAATACTTTTAAGTTTAGCTCTTTCGCTGTAATTAATCATTTCAATCTGCACCGGATTGTTAAGGCTGTCGGTGGCATTAATCACATATTTTTTTCCATCGTCTTCAGGTACATTGCTTTGTGAAAAGTCTACTTCGCCATCAGAAAGGTATTGTTGTAATTGCTTCATTGTAAAATCTTTCATAGATTCTTCGGCTTCTGGAGTCATCACAAGCGGTTTGGAACGCAAGTCTTTCAAAACCCGACAATTGGGCAAATAACAAAACTCTGCTGTACCTTTGGCTTGCCAAAAATAAAACACAATCGTACCGCCGATTAATAACCCTAAAAGATAATATGCCAAACGCTGAGTAAATTTCATCTGTTACTATTTTCGGCAAAGATAAGGCAGCTGTTTCAGAGTAGCAACAGGTTAATATCTTTATTATCGAGTCCGCACCATTCGCCTGCTTGTCGACTAACCAAAATGCCTTTGTAAAGATAAATACCGGAACGAATTGATTTTACCCGCCCGATATAATCTTCGATACCACCATATTCGCCAATATCCATCAAATAAGTCGATAAAATATTGCTGATTGCTTGTGAAGATGTTTTGGAATATCTCGATGAAATGTTGGGTACACAATAATGAATTACCCCGTGTTTTCGCAACACCGGTTTCTGATGCGAAGTCAGTTCAGAGGTTTCCACGCAACCGCCATTGTCAATGCAAACATCAATAATGACTGCGTTGGTTTTCATGAGTTGAATCATATCATCAGTGATTACAATCGGCGAACGGTTTATTCCTCTGATTGCACCAATCACTACATCGCAACGTCTTAATGCTTTTTTCAACACTTTTTCTTGTATGGTCGATGTAGATATTGGTTGCGGAAGTATTTTTTGTATTCTTTTAAGTCGATGTATCGAATTGTCAAAAACTTTCACATTTGCTCCAAAAGCCAAAGCGGTTTTTGCGGCATATTCTGCCACCGTTCCTGCTCCAACAATAACAACTTCTGTGGGTAAAACGCCGGTAATATTGCCAAACAACAAACCTTTTCCTTTGTTGTATTTGTTCATATATTCCGAAGCGATGTGAATAGACGCCACGCCGGCAATTTCGCTCATCGCATTCAAAAACGGATTAGAACCTTCGTTGTCTTCGATACATTCATAACTGAGTGCGGTGATTTTCTTTTTAGACAAAGCATTAAAATATGCTGCTGTTTGCGTTTTAAATTGAAGTGCCGAGAATAAATAACTCCCCACTTTCATCCAGGCGATTTCTTCAAGTGTTGGTGGTTGTACTTTTATCACAATCGGGCAAGCGAAAACTTTTTCTGTATCGTGGGTAATTTCTGCTCCTGCTTCGCTGTATTCTTTATCGGTATAGCTCGCCATTTTTCCTGCATCGGATTCCATCAACACACGATGACCGTTGGCAGTGAGCATAGCAACAGCTTCGGGCGTGAGACAAATACGATTGTCTATTTCAAAATTTTCTTTGGGCAAACCGATAAAAAGTTGTTCTCGATGTTTTTTAACATCCAGTTTTTCTTCTTGCGGAATCAGTTCTTGTTGCGAGAAAGGAGTATTTACAGCCATAATTACAAAAATTTTAATCTTCTTGTTTCTGCATCAACGATAGTCAATTGGATTTGGTGATAATCTGTCAAAATCGGCATAATTTCTTCCGGCCATTCAATAAAACAATAATTTCCCGAATCCAGATATTCATCTATCCCAATATCATAGGCTTCTGACAAATCTTTGAGTCGGAACAAATCAAAATGATAGAGCAATCCGTCTGCTGATTCGTATTCATTAACCAAAGAAAACGTCGGGCTGCTCGTCATATCCTGCACGCCCAAACATTTTGCCAACGCTTTGGTGAGCGTGGTTTTGCCGGCTCCCATTTCGCCTTCAAACAAGATGATTTTATATTTGTTTAAAGTTAATATTTTTTTGGCAATTTCATCAATTTCTGCTAAAGAAAATACTATTTCCATTATTTATCTCGGATTTAATACTATAAACGGGATAATCATTTCTTCTAATGAAACGCCGCCGTGCTGGTAGGTATTTCTGAAATAATTCACATAATGATTGTAGTTATTTTGATAAGCCAAGAAATAGTCATTTTTGGCAAAAATAAATGAACTACTCAGATTGATTGACGGCAATTGAATTTCGTTTGGATTTTTAACTACATACACATCTTTGTCTTGATAAGTCAGCGATTTGCCGGTTTTGTAACGCAAATTCAAACTGGTATTTCTGTCACCGATTACCTTCGACGGATTTTTACAATTAATCGTTCCGTGGTCGGTGGTAATAATCAGTTTAAAACCTTCTTTTCGAGCTTCTTGAATCATCGACAACAATGGCGAATTTTTAAACCAACTCAACGTCAGCGAGCGATATGCTTTATCATTGGAAGCCAATTCTTTAATCACTTCCATTTCGGTTTTGGCGTGTGAAATCATATCCACAAAATTATACACCAAAGCGATAAGTTTGTTGTCTTTATACGATTTGAAATTTTCAGCCACTTTGATACCATCTTTCAAATTGGTAATTTTAATGTATTTGTGTTTGATATCTAAACGCATTCGTTTGATTTGTGCATCGAGAAACTCGGCTTCAAACAAGTTTTTCCCTCCATCATCGGTATCATTTTTCCAAAGTTCAGGATGTTTTTTTTCCATCTCAAGCGGTGTCATTCCCGAAAAAATAGCATTTCTTGCATATTGCGTTGCGGTCGGCAAAATGGAATAGTAATAATCGTCTTGTTCGATTTTATAATATTCATTAACCGTACTTTCAAATGTTTTCCATTGGTCGTAACGCAAATTATCAATAACGATGAACAACACTTTTTGGTCTGATTTTAATTCGGGAGCTACCCATTTTCTAAAAATCTGATGAGAGAAAACCGGTGCATCTTCTGGATTATTAATCCAATATTTGTATTCTTTTTCTATGAATTTTCCAAACTCGGTATTGGCTTGTTGTTTTTGGTCTTCCAAGATTTGCATCAATCCCGAATTGGGAGCTCCTTCTAATTCCAATTCCCAAAAAACCAGTTTTTTATACAATTCTGCCCATTCTTCGTGCGTGTTAATTTGCATGAGTTCGAGGGCGATATTTCTAAATTCTTTTTGGTAATCCAATGTTGTTTTTTGAGAAACCAATCGATTGACATCCAGATTTTTCTTCAAGCTTAACAGGATCTGATTTGGATTGACCGGTTTGATGAGATAATCGGCAATTTTCGAGCCAATGGCTTCGTCCATGATGTATTCCTCCTCACTTTTGGTAATCATGATAATCGGAATATTTGATTTATGCTCTTTCAATTCAGACAAAGTTTCCAATCCGCTGATTCCAGGCATATTCTCATCCAAAAAAACAATATCAAAACGCTCTTCTGCAAATAATTCAATGGCGTCTTGACCGTTTGTTGCCGTGGTTACTTTGTATCCTTTTTGTTCGAGAAACAATATATGTGGTTTCAAAAATTCGATTTCATCATCTACCCAAAGTATATTTATCATAATTCTTTTTGATTAAATTAATATTGTTGTCGTCTAAAGTAACACAAAGCTTTCGAGTGCTGTAATAAAAATATATTAAATTTTTTCTACGACTGATTATTCTGTATATGAACCAATTGGCAGTTCGCTGATTTCTATTGTTCTGTCATAGTTGGTAAAAGTGGCTTGTTCGATTTGAAAATCATAGACCAATTGTGTGGTTCCGGCAATATCAACCTCGCGCGCAGTTACTTTCACATTACCTTGATTGGCTGTCCAAACGTCAAAAAATAAAGCGTCATTGCCAAAATCGCACGGTTGATACCCTTCGATTTGTTCTAAAATACCTTGATTGATTTTAATTTTAATATATTGATTTTCTGACAATGAAAAGCTTTTTTCACCTACCGAAGTCGGTAAAGTTTCGCTGAGTTGCAGCTGCATCACTTTATCGCTGGTTTCCATATAAAACGCCAGATTGCCGCAAGAGTTGATTTCGTCTCTATCAAATTGATTAAAATTCAACGTATAAGATTCTGCCTGATAAGTTCCAAATGTATAATTCGGATATTTGATTTGCTGCTCTCCTTGGCTAAGCACTATGTTTTGGAACAAAATGGAGAAATTGTATGCTACCGAAAAATTATTCGGCTGACTTTCTTCGCCTCTAACCTGTAATTGTTTCGTAATCAAAACCGAACCGTTTTCTTGCGACAAATATTCGTCCACCACCTGCGGAAATGCCGGCGGCACATCGTCGCACAACATCGTTTGATTACTGATATTGCTATCATACAATCGATAAACAATTTGGTTGGTGCTATTGGTCAAAACTTCCAATTCTTCGCCTACTTGCAAATTGTCATTAATAAGTGGTTCACCAGTCGGACTGACAAGGTTGACCAACAACATTTCTTGTCCTTTCACTTTGAAATACAATTCTTTTTCTTCGCATTTTCGCAAAGCGACATCGTCAAAATTCAGCGATTCAAACACCATATCTCCGTCATCACACGAAACAGCCAGCATAAATCCGAAAACAAGCAATATGATTTTTTTCATGAAATAAGTTTCTTTAATTGAAAAACAAAAATAAGTTTTTTAGCCCGAATGCCATTCTATAATAGCTTAATTTTTATCTTTGGGAGATATAACACACCAAAATTAAACAATGAAAACACCGCAACCAACCAACTATCCGGCGCTATACACCTTGATTCTCGTGTTTTTTTTCTGGGGATTTATCGCTGCCGGAAACAATATTTTCATTCCATTTTGTAAAGAATATTTTGATCTGGATCAATTTCAATCTCAGCTCATCGATTTTGCTTTTTACACTGCCTATTACTCCGGAGCGTTGATATTATTCGGCATCAGTATGATTCGCGGCAAAGATTTGGTTACCCAATGGGGATATAAGAAAAGTATTATTTTTGGGTTATTATTTTCTGCTCTTGGAGCTGTTGCTATGATACTTGCTGTCAAAGCCGATGTGTATATCGGTATGCTCGTTGGTTTATTTATCGTAGCTTTAGGTTTTTCTTTACAACAAACCGCAGCCAATCCTTTTGCTATACTTTTGGGCGACCCAAAAACCGGTGCCAGTCGGGTAAATTTAGCAGGCGGAATCAATTCTTTCGGAACCACCATTGGTCCGCTCATTGTTGGTTATGTACTCTTCGGAACCGTTGCAACTCAGAGCCAACAAATCGCCGAACTCAGTTTAGACAAAGTAATCTGGCTGTATGTCTGTGTAGGACTATTGTTTGTGGGAGTAGCTACGTTATTTCATTTCTCTAAAAAATTACCGTTAGGACAATCTGACGAACCAATGGAAAAAGCCGGAAAAGCATTCCGAACGTTGATCATTATGACGGTTTTGCTTTTTGGCTGTATGTCGGTCGTATTTCAAACTTACCGTTCAGACGACAATGAAGAAGTAGCCCGATTAGAAAAGGAATTATCCAGATGGGATAACGTCATTGCCACTTCTGACGAAGACCGTTTACCAAATGATTATTATATCGTCGAACAACAATTAGACGACGTTAAAACATCGTTAGAAAATAAACGTATAGTTTGGCTCGCTGCTGCCATGATTGTAATTATCGGAAGTTTGCTCTACGCCTTGCAAAGTGCCCGAAAAAAGAGCACCGGCTGGGGAGCTATGCAACATCCGCAATTGATATTGGGCATGCTCGCAATATTTATGTATGTAGGCGTTGAAGTGGGCATTGGCAGTAATTTAGGAGAATTGCTTAGCCAAGATGAATTCGGTGGATTATCTGCAGCCGAAATCGCTCCTTATGTTTCTATGTATTGGGGAAGCCTAATGATTGGTAGATGGACCGGAGCTGTCGGGGCTTTTAACTTTTCAGATAAGGTCAAAAGGATATTGCTTTTTGTGGTTCCGCTCGCTGCTTTCGGAATTATTTTGTTCGTTAATGCTATTGCTGGTTATGAAATTTCACATTTGTATTACTATATTATTTGCGTGCTTTTGCAAATTGGTGCTGCCTATGTCAGCAAAGACAAACCGGTGCGTACTTTATTAATATTCAGTTTATTCGGAATCGTCGCACTTTTTATTGGTTTAAACACCACGGGAATGACCGCTATTTATGCTTTTCTGGCAGGCGGATTGGCATGTAGTATCATTTGGCCGGCTATTTTTAGTTTAGCCTTAATGGGCTTAGGCAAATATACCGCACAAGGCTCCGCTTTTTTAGTCATGATGATTCTCGGTGGCGGAATTATTCCTCCAATTCAAGGAAAATTTGCAGATATTGTCGGCATTCACTCTTCTTATTTTGTTTCGTTGCTATGTTTCGTATATCTGTTGTTTTTTGCTTGGTATGTACGAAAAGTATTGAATAAGCAAGGTTTTGAAATAGTGTAAAATTGTCTTTGGGTTTTTTAAGGCAAAAGTAAAAAGTGAAAAGGCAAAAGTAGCTTCGTCAGTTCGAGTAGCGAAGCGTATAGAGAACATAATTAATTAGTCACTGGTTTACAGAGTCGAAAAGCAGATAGCAGATATACCTATTTGCAAATCAACGAATACACCTTTTGCTACGGGTTAATCGATTTATAGGATGGCGACTGTGTCGCTTTGTTTTACCACAAAGAAGTACAAAGGAATACACAGAGAAACACAAAGTTTTCTGATACTCAGATGTCCAAATGTGCGAATTAGCGGATATAGCACCTGCGACACTTGTTTTTTTACCACAAAGACTCGCAAAGGAATACACAGAGAAGCACAAAGGTTTCTGATATACGGATTTGCAAATGTGCGAATTAGCGAATATCCTGACTCTTGATTCTTAACATCTTTTGCCCAGTTTCTTGTCTTCTTAATAGCTTTAAGTTTTCTCCTTTGTCAAAAACAACCGAAATTTAAGAAAACTGTTTGTATAGATTGTACATAAATGCGTACCAGATCGGAAATGTTACAAAAACACCGATAAGAAAAAAGAAAATACCGGTTGCAGCAAAAATACCGTGAAACATCACCAAACTCATTAGCAAAAACGGATGTTGATTAACAAGCCGAACGCTACTTGTGATTGCTTTGCCGATGGTGTATTTTTCAAAGGTAATTAGCGGAATAACCAAAATGAATAAAGTATATGCCAAAATCATGATAAACCATGATGCCAAAAAGATATTGAACGAATCGAATATGAAAGTGATGGCTGAAAGTATAAGCTGAAAAACGAAAGCAAAAGCAAATACTTGCAGACCTTGTTTCTGTGTAAAAACCTTAAAAACGACTTCCAGTGTAGGGAGTTTTTGGTCATCAACGCTTTTGCATAAATGCAACAGTCCTGTGGAAATCACACCGAAAATCCCGAAAAACAATGCTTGAATCAGTCCGATTTGTATCAATTGTTGATTGGATAAATTGGCGATGGTAAACTGTTGTAATTGTTCCTCACTCGGAAAAGGTGTATCGAGATAAGCGACCAAACCAATGGCGTAAGCGATAAAGAAAATAATGGCAACCAGAAATAATATCAACCCGGAAACCAATACCGATTTTTTGTAAATCTGCATAGTTTCTTGATAAAGTTTGGGTAAATCCAATTGATAACCGTTTGTAATTTTGTCTGTGATATTGCTCATGAGCCAAAGGTCTTAAAAATTGCCCGAAGATAAGACATTTAGCCCACAAACAATAAGCGTATGTTGAAAATCTATACCAAAGATTCTGCTTTAAAACCTTTGCTTTGTACGATTGTGATAACTTCATTTTCGGAAATTCCAGAAGATTCAACGGTCAGGATTTTATCCGAATTATCAGTATCTATGGTCCATTTTTCGATGTTTTCCGCGTTATCTAAATCAGCTTGAACTTTTGATACACAATTTCCGCAGTTGAGGTTTGTTTTGAATTTCAATACTTTATTTTCCATTTTGATAAAAAATTAATCATTATTTGTTAAGGCAAATTTCGGGATATTATTTGTTTTTATAGTTGTATAATTTTGGGTTTGATTTGCGAAATTTCAATGATGATGTTCGTGTTCATTCGATTCAGTTTTGATGTTGCACAATAGAGAATCGTCGTGCGAATGAGTAGAAGTTTCCAACTGAATAGTTACATGCTGAATGTTGAGATGAGCCAAATCGTGTTCTAATTTGTGCAACATTTTTTCACTTTCTTCGATAGTTATTTTTTGATTGACAACAGCGTGGCAAGTCAGAGCATTTAATCCGCTTGTAATCGACCAAATGTGTAAATCGTGTATGTTTTGAATGCCTTTTGTTTGTAAAATTTTTTCGGTTACTTTTTCGATTTCAACATTTTCTGGTGTGCCTTCCATTAATACGTGGACCGATGATTTTGTGACCAAATAACCACTTCGTAAAACCAAAACAGCAACAATCACACTTGCCAGAGAATCCGCCCAAGTCCAGCCAAAAAATAGGATGAGCAAAGCAGCAATAATCGCCCCGACCGATCCAAGCATATCGCTGATAACGTGTAGATAAGCTCCACGCATATTGAGGTTTTCTTTGACATCGGCACCACGCATCATAATCCAAGCTACAAGCATATTGACCAACAAACCGATAAATGCAATGATGAGCATCCCGGACGAAGCAATTTCGGGTGGATGTTGAAAACGTTTGACCGCTTCGTAAAAAATATAAACCGAAATCAGCATCAGCGTTGCTCCGTTGATGACGGCGGCCAATATTTCAAAACGTTTGTAACCGTAAGTTTTGCGATAATCGGCAACTTTGCTACTAAATCGAAAAGCCATCAGAGCAATAAACAACGACACAGCATCGCTGAGCATGTGTCCGGCATCTGCCAGCAAAGCCAAACTATTGGTTATCAACCCGCCAACGACCTCTATTGCCATGTAAGCCGTAATGATGATTAGACTGATGGTCAAAGTTTTTTTGTTCGCACTATGCGAATGATTGTGCTCGTGCCCCATAATTATCGCTATTTGAACTAACAAATTTAGCACAATATTGATGAGTATGCTTATGAAATTCAGTAATTTATTTATAATTTTTACGGGTTGATTTTCTATAAAGTTATTTCCTATTCGTTACAAAAATGTAAATTAGCGAATGAAATGGTTTTTGTTTGAAGGCGAAAAAAAGAAGGTTATATTCACGGATTTACCGAAAACTATGTCAAAGTAAAAACACCTTGGAATCCGGAATTGGTCAACACTTTGTACGAAATTACATTGACAAAAATCGACGACGACGGGATTGTTCGTTTTGATTTTGTTGATACAAGTAAATAAATTTGTTGCTTATAAACTGTCCAACGGACTTTTTATTTTTCGTTTAGAAAGGTCGGTTAAGCAGGTATAAACCATGGTAGTTTTGATGTTGTTGTGTCCTAATAATTCTTGTACAAAACGTATATCCGTTCCTTGCTCAATCAGATGCGTAGCATAAGAATGTCTGAGACCGTGAATACCAATTTTTTTATTGATTTTAGCTTTTTTAAGTGCATTTTTGAACACTGCCTGTGCCGAACGTGGAGAATAATGTCCTCCATTTTGTCCTTCAAAAAGATATTCTTGAGGTTTATATTGCTTGTAATATTCACGCATCAATGCCAAAACCGATTCGGGTAGGGGTACATATCTGTCTTTTTTACCTTTTGCCTGTTCAACCAAAACCTGCATTCGGTTGCTGTCTATATCCGTAATTTTTAGTTTCACGATTTCACTCACTCTCAATCCCATTCCGTAGCAAAGTTTTAATAAAAGCTGATGTTTGAGATTGTTTTCAACCGTTTTAAACATCTTCCGAACATCATCCAAGGACAAGGCTTTTGGCAACACACTCGGTTTTTTAGGACGTGGTATGTCTATCATAAATTTTTCACGTTTGAGTACTTGTTCATAGTAAAACTTAATCGCATTTAACCTACTATGAATCAAACTTTCAGACAATTTCAACCTATCAATACAATACAAAATATAAGCTCTCAATTGGTCTGGCGTTAGGTTTTCGGCAGGGTTGTTGCCTAACATTTTGAGCAGTTGAATAAATTCACTAACGTATGTTTTAATAGTGTTTGGACTATATGCTTGGAGCTTGAGCTGCTCGATAAATTTTTGCAATGCTTGTTGATTTGTGGGGTAAATTTCAGCCCAACTGTTTTGGCTAAAATATTTGGTTTCGAGCCCAAACAATTCGCGATAGAAACTTGTATCAGCCACATACCATTTTTTGTTTGAACGGCTCCAACGTGCCTTTAAGTTTTGTTTTAATTGAGCAATGAGCGAAGTGTCGTATTCAAACAAAATCCAGATAACTTCTTTGTTGTTATACATCCCCAACTGATACGTATAACTCTCTGCTCTAAACTCCTTTTCATCCAAGATTATCTTTGTCATAACTTTCGCATTTTGTATTTAAAACTATCTCAAATTTAGTAATAAAAATGTATTCCAATACAAAATACGCAACAAAATACTTTTCCGCAATCGTTTTGATAGTAATTACTTATATGATTTATTAACTTTTTTTTATATTTATTTGTTTGAATAGAAAACTTGCGTATATTTGTGTGTTGCAGGCAATTTTACAACTCCATCTTCGAATCAAATAATGGTAAAAATAGAAATTACTTACCTTTAATTTTCTTTCTGTGTTTCAAGCCGAAATCAAGCAAGGCATTAATTACAGGAATTGTGTTTTTAGCGTGTTCGGTAATTGCATACGATACAGTAATTGGTTTAGTATTACTGACTGTTCTTGTAATCAATAGATTTTGTTCCAAATCATAGAGGGTATTTGATAAAACTTTTGGCGAAATTCCTACGACTGTTTCTTGTAAATCTTTAAAACGCATCTCGCCAAAAGAAAGGTTTCTCAAGATGCAGATTCTCCATTTACCCCCCAAAACATCAAGAGTATCTCTTAAAGCTAAAGTTCTCTCTTTTAAATTCTCTTTGTTCCTACAATCCATTTGATTACATTTTTTATAGTTACTTTCCTTTAGGTAATGCATAGCAAATGTAAAATATTCATTCCATAAATTTGTCGATGTAAAAAATAAATAATTATGAAAGTAAGAGTAACTGTAAACATTTCTGCAAACGGAAAAGTATTATTGTCTGACAATCCACATCACCAATTACCTAAAGGTGCTATGGATTTCTATCTTAAAAACGTAAGCCAAGTAGAAAACCTCATTATAGGGTTAAATACGTTTGAAAACTTCAAGCAATTTCCTGATGAAATTAAAAACTATTTTAAAGATATAAATATTATTATTTTGTCAGACAGACCATTTGAATCAGAAGGTTATGAAGTTGTAAAAAGTCCTGAAGAAGCAATTAAGTTATTGGAAAGAAAAGGTGTTAAAGAGGTTGCAATTGGAGGAGGAATAGGAACTTTTAATGCTTTTATTAATAAAAATTTAGTGACTGATATATATCTAAACGTAAATCCTATAATAACTGGGACTGGTGGTATTTTAGGAACCGATAGTGACTTGAATAGCAAGTTTAAAATAATGGAACAGGAGAAGAAAGAAGGTTCTCTTCAAATTCATTTGATGCAAAAATAACAGAGAATACAACAAAACTGCCTGCAACAAACGGTTTTGTGCAAGAGGGGGTTAAATGGTAAAAATGAAGTTTTCGGCTTCGATTGTCGCAAAAAACCGCTTGTTTTTTGCTGAAAAGAATTAAATTAGCAAAAACCCAAGCGGTTTTTGCTCGGTTGGTGGTAAGTTGAACGTTTACGGCTTCGAAAACCCCTCCTGCGCAAAGCCGCCGGGCGTTAGGCATAATTTTAAACCAATGTCACTTCAAGAAATAACTCTAAACATTTTAGCCGAAAGAACCTTAACTCAATTTGACAGTAAAAAACTTGTTGATTGGGCTGTAAAAGTTTTAGAATTAGGATACGAGAATGAAAATTTGTTTGTGTTAGCTGGACTTGATTTTGATTCAACTGAAGAACGAGAAAAATATTTTTGGGAATCTCTAAAAGATTTGAAAATAGAAGTTGAAAAAGATGAAGAAAAATTAATAGAAAACTACGCATTAACAATTGCCAAAAAAGTAACGAAAAAAGAAATTGAAGTAGATTTTGCATTTAAGCAAATGTTGAAAATAGTTTCTGCAAGTGATTACGACCAAAGATATATTGCTTTTTATGAAATAGATGAAGACTTAGATTATTTACGATATGATAATTCAGTTATTTTTAATACAGGATTAAATCTTGAAAACTCAAAAGAATTTATTCTTGAAGAATTTAAAATTTTCATCGAAATGGAAACTTTGAATATTCCATTTGAAGACCGAAGAAAATGTTACTGTGAAAAATGTAATAATCTAAATATTCCAGTCACTAAAAATAAATATCAACTCAAAAAGCCCTTCAAATATTTAGTTTGGAGCTGTGGAATTTGCGGTTCTGAAAAATTGAAATACAACAATAATCACGAAGTTAAAAGAATGATAATCGAAAACTTTAAGAAAAACTACGCCTAACATCGCATTGGCAAAATGGCGGGTTAACGGCTGAGTTGAAAGTTTCTGCATATTTAGCCGCCGAATGTGCTTCACATTCAGCTTTTTTAACTAATTTAGCTTCTGTGAAAACACATCGGCTACGTTTCAGCTAAATTGAACTTTTCGTCCAATTTATCCGCCACTTCGCCAATGCGTTTTCCGTTAGCGGTAATTTTGCAGAACCGACGACACAACCAATGAAATGACAACAAATTATGAACAAAAGACCCGAAGAAATTACGACTGACTTTTTGAAAATTATAGACAATAATCTTCAAGAATTAATTGACGGGAAA
>DATGOD010000101.1:0-27788 GCA_035306305.1 Flavobacterium sp. | reverse complement strand
ACCTGTGCAAATGCACCGGCAACAAGAGTTAATACCAAAATCTTACAAAAAGAAAAACAGTACAAACTCGCAAGAATGTACTGTTTAATTGATTGTTTTTTTATTTGTTTAATCCTGTATCAGTTTTTCAGGACGTTACACAGGATTAATTAAAAATAAAATCGCACAAAAGGCATCCACGAATCGGCATAAACCCTGTCGTTTTTATTGAATAATAAGTTATATTTCACGCCTATGGTTACATTGCCAGAGCTAAATCCGGCACCGACAAACAGGGCAGTATTCCAAAAAGATTCTTTTACTTCGGGATAATGATAACCTTCGAATGTGTAGGCATCGAGGGTGTTGTTCACACGCAATTGCTCCAATTCTAATGAAAGTTGAAATTCGGGCAGTGGATTATACGTCCCTAAAACATTGACTCCATAGGATGAAGACGAATAATCATTTTTGAGTCTTGTGTAATTGTACTGCAACCCTACACCTGCTCCAAACTGATTATTTATTTGATACAACGCACTCGGAGCTAACCCCAAATTCGTATAACCATTACCAAAGCCCAAACCAATTCCTCCCCCGAAGTGTACATTTTGCCAAAAACTTTGGTTACTAAAACCATTTTCACTGTCTTCCGGATACCATTGCCCATAACTCAATGCTGAGCAAATACAAGCCAAACCGAGTAATATACTTTTTTTCATCTAAAATTTTTCCGCTAAGATATAGAATTTTAAGGTTTTTAGCTGCTTAGGTTTTATTAATTCATCGCCCTATTTTATATACTCCTTGTTTTGCAAGCACAAAAATCGGTATTATCATGTACAAATTTGTCCGAATTTTTTAATTTGATAGGTATTTACTTCTTCATAGAAAAAAGCGTACCTTTGCACTTTCAAAAAATATAGGTTATGCTTACAGTTTCAAACTTATCCGTACAATTCAGAAAACGTATTTTATTTGATGAAGTAAATGCTACTTTCACACAAGGGAATTGCTATGGTATTATTGGTGCCAATGGAGCCGGAAAGTCCACTTTCTTGAAAGTATTGTCGGGCGATATCGACCCTACATCAGGGCATGTGATTTTAGAACCGGGCAAAAGAATGTCGGTGCTTAATCAAAATCACAATATGTTTGATAATCATACGGTGCTCGAAACTGTGCTGATGGGCAACAAAATCTTGTTTGATGTAAAGCAAGAAATGGACGACTTATATGCCAATTATACCGATGAAAACGCCGACAGAATAGGCGAATTGCAAATACAATTTGACGAAATGGGCGGTTGGAATGCCGATTCTGATGCGGCCTCTCTCCTATCCAATTTGGGGATTACTGAAGATGCTCACTACACGTTGATGAGCGAAATGGAAGGAAAACTGAAAGTACGTGTATTGTTAGCACAGGCTTTGTTTGGCAATCCAGACGTGTTGATTATGGATGAGCCTACGAATGATTTGGATTTTGAAACCATTTCGTGGTTAGAAAACTTTTTGGCAAATTATGAAAACACCGTATTGGTTGTATCGCACGACCGTCACTTCTTAGACGCTGTTTGTACGCATATTTCGGATATTGATTTCGGAAAAATCAACCATTATAGCGGAAATTATACTTTCTGGTACGAATCTTCTCAATTGGCTGCACGCCAAAAAGCACAACAAAATAAGAAAGCAGAAGAAAAACGTGCCGAATTGGAAGAGTTTATCCGACGTTTCTCTGCCAACGTAGCTAAGTCTAAACAGGCTACATCACGTAAGAAAATGTTGGAAAAACTAAAGGTCGATGACATCAAACCATCGTCTCGAAGATATCCGGCTATCATTTTTGAACAAGAAAGAGAAGCCGGAGACCAGATATTAAATATCGAAAATCTTTCTTATAGCTTGGACGGAGAAACGCTTTTCAAAAACATTGATTTGAATGTTGCCAAAGGTGATAAAATCGTAGTTATCTCGAAAGATTCGAGAGCAACCAGTGCTTTTTACGAAATATTGAATGAAAAATTGACACAAGAAGGCGGAAAATTTGATTGGGGAATAACGACTACACATACTTATTTGCCTGCTGATAATCATGCTTATTTTCAAGAAGATTTATCTTTGGTAGATTGGTTGCGTCAATGGGCAAAGACCGAAGAAGAACGCGAAGAGGTTTATGTTCGTGGCTTTTTAGGAAAAATGCTTTTCTCGGGCGAAGAAGCGCTCAAGAAAGGCTCTGTATTGTCTGGTGGAGAAAAAGTGCGTTGTATGTTATCGAGAATGATGATGCTAAGAGGAAATGTACTGATGCTGGACGAACCTACGAATCACTTGGATTTGGAATCGATTACTGCCTTCAACAATTCATTAAAAAACTTTAAAGGAACTGTGCTACTCACTACGCACGACCACGAATTTGCCCAAACGGTAGGAAACAGAATTGTAGAAATTACACCAAACGGAATTATCGACCGCTATATGACTTTTGACGAATATTTGAATGACCTGAAAGTTAAAGAATTACGCGAAAAAATGTATAGTAAATAACCCAGCGTAATTACATAAACACATACCGATTGTGATTCTAAAACAAGAACCACAATCGGTTTGCTATTTTACACAGACTTAATCGCCGTTAAATCACAACTATTGTATTTGACTTAATTTTGTAACCTCATGAAACAACATACAATCAATAAAACCTTCCTGATTATTTTATTAGGAATTTTAGCTGCCCTCGGTCCTTTTACCATTGATATGTATTTGCCCGCTTTTGGCAAAATCGCCCATGAATTTGGTACAGACGAAAGCCGAGTTGCATTTACGCTAACCTCCTATTTTTTTGGTATTGCTATCGGACAATTGATTTATGGCCCGATTGTAGATAAATATGGTCGTAGAAAACCTTTATTGTTTGGATTGTTTCTCTATCTCTTATCAGCATTGGGATGTGCACTTTCGACTTCAATCGAAATGATGATTGTTATGCGGTTGTTTCAAGCGTTGGGAGGTTGCGTAGGAATGGTTGCTTCTGTTTCTATCATCAGCGATGTTTATGAGGTCAATCAGAGAGCAAGAGCTTTTTCTTCTATTATATTAATTATGGGAATTGCGCCTCTAATTGCACCAAGCATGGGAAGCATGTTTCTCGTGATGGCTTCATGGGAATATATCTTTTATTTTTTAACTATTTTCTCCTCATTAGTTTGGTTGCTCATTTATGTTTTCCTTCCGGAAACAAGTCAGTATATGCACAATAACCCATTGAAAGTAAAAAAGATATTGAAAGAATATAAAGTCGTACTTCAAAACAAAATATTTATAAACTATACCCTTGCTGGAAGTTTATCCGGTGCGATTTTGTTTGCATATATTTCGTCGGCTTCTTATATTTTCCTTAATCATTATGCATTAACAGAAGAAAAATTCTCTATAGTTTTTGCAACCAATGCGTCGGGATTGATTATTGGAAATTTCATCAATGGTCGATTAACAAAGTACTTCCATTATCTTACTATGGCGAAATACGCATCTATTTTACTGATGCTTATTAGCGGAATTGCTTTTATAATATTTTATTTTAATGAAAACACTTCGTATATAACCACGGTTATTTGCTTGGTATCCATAATGTTTCTCATTGGGTTTATTAATCCGAATGCCACGGCGGCATCCATATCGCCGTTTACTGCCAATACCGGAACGGCTTCTGCATTGAGTGGTGCTTTGCGAATGGGTGTTGGGTCAATCATCGCAGCAATAATGGGTGTTTTACCTGTTATTTTACCAGAAACCATGTTTACTATCATGGCTTGTTTATCGTTAATGACCATGATTTTCATTTGGAAGAAAGTATAAGAGCCTGTTTAAAATTCATCTAATAATTTGTTTATGGTTCTTTTTGATCATAAAGGCGTTAAATTTTAAAACGATAGCCCTGCTATCCTTTGAAAATTCGCCTTTTTCAGCCTCAAAAACAACCTATAAACATTTTTACAATATAAATTAAACAGGCTCTAAAAAAATCCGTATAATTTCTTATACGGATTGATCTTTTAGTTTAACGGTTTTTTACCTGAGATGATATTGTAAAGGATAATTATTACTGCAATTGCCAGAAGGATGTGTATGAGATTTCCTAATCCCATTCCTCCACCAACGCCAAGTAATCCTAAAATCCAAACTACAATACACACTACAGCTACTAACCACAAAATACTTCTCATAATATTATTTTTTAATGTTACACTCTACTTTTTATCAAACTTCACTTCTATAAAATTAATAAAAATATTTCGATGTACCATACTTCTGACAAGTAATTTTAAATATTTAACATTTTATATTTCAACAAAACGATTCATATATTCACTAATAGCAATGTTTTGAAAAGTTCATATTCCGGAATAATATAGACCAAAATATCAATCCAAATATTCTATCATAGCTTCTTGGTGTTTCCGAACTTTCTTTAATCCGGTTTGCCAATCGCTCTCAGCGTCTCGATAACCTATCGGCAACAACAAAACACTTTTTAATCCTTGTTGATCAAATTTCATCAATTTATCCAACTCTGTCATTGCAAAACCTTCCATCGGCGAGGCATCGACTTGTAAAACGGCTGCTTCAACCATCGCAAAAGATGCTGCAATATAAGCTTGTTTAGCGGTGTGTTCTTGTTGTTTTTCTATACTCCACGAAGTGAGTTGTTTGGCAACTGCGGCTTTATAGCTATCCGAAAAACCTTTAGGCAATTCTCTTTCTTTCTCATAATGCGAAAAATATTCTTCAAATCGCTCAATCGTATAAGTATCCCATGCGGCAAATATCGCCAAATGCGAACATTCAGTAATCTGTGGTTGATTGAATGCCAGCGGTTTAATTCGTTCTTTGAGCTTTTGATTAGTAACTACAAATATTTTAAACGGTTGCAACCCGCTCGATGTTGGTGCCAAACGAGCTGCTTCAAGTATCGATTTTATTTTGTCTTCCGGCACCTGCTCGCTGTTCATTCGCTTAGCGGCATAACGCCATTGCAAGGCTTCTATGATGGACATATTTATTTATTATTTCTCAAAAAATTATTTACATTTTCGTTGATTCTGTTTTCAATATCAGACACATCAGCTTTAACAAATGGTTCGCCCATAATTTTTTCATACAATTCAATATATCGCTCAGAAACAGAATTGATATATTCGTCGGTCATTTCCGGAATTTGTTGTCCTTCTTTTCCTTGAAAACCGTTGCTGATTAACCATTGACGAACAAATTCTTTAGAAAGTTGTTTTTGTGGCTCATTATTTTGTTGTCTTTCGGCATAACCATCGGCGTAGAAATAACGAGACGAATCTGGTGTGTGAATTTCATCAATCAACACGATTTTTCCGTCTTTGGTCTTACCAAATTCATATTTTGTATCTACCAAAATCAATCCACGTTCGGCAGCAATTTCTGTTCCTCGTTGAAACAAAGCTCGTGTATATTTTTCTAAAACCAAGTAATCTTCTTCAGAAACAATGCCTTTTCTCAGAATATCTTCTCTGGAAATATCTTCGTCATGATCGCCTTGCTCGGCTTTGGTCGATGGAGTGATGATGGGTTCCGGAAAACGGTCGTTTTCTTTCATTCCTTCTGGCAATTCTACACCACACAACGAACGTTTGCCTGCTGCATATTCGCGTGCTGCATGACCAGACAAATAACCTCTAATCACCATTTCGACTTTGAACGGCTCGCAAAGTTGTCCAACCGCTACATTTGGGTCTGGAGTCGCTGTCAGCCAATTCGGCACAATTTCTTCGGTCAATTGCATAAAACGTGTCGCTATCTGATTGAGAATTTGTCCTTTGTAAGGAATTCCTTTTGGCATAATTACATCAAAAGCTGATAATCGGTCGGTGGCCACCATAACCAATAAATCGTTGTTGATATTATATACTTCACGAACCTTTCCTTTATATACGGATTGCTGATTCGGAAATTGAAAATTAGTTTGCGTGATGGTATTCATTTGTTAATTTGTATTTGTGTTTTAGCCTACAAATTTCTGAAATTTTGCAGGAAAATAATTATTTTAATAAGCCAAAAGTGTTAATAATTCTCCTTCAAATCTATCTTTAGGTAAATATTGGTCTTCCAAGCTTTTGATAAACGGAATAGGTGTTTCGATACTTGCCACACGTTTGACCGGCGCATCGAGATATTCAAAACAATTTTCCATTATAGCAGAAGAAATATCACTGGCAATGCCACCAAACAAAGTATCTTCTTGTAAAATAATAGCTTTGTTGGTCTTTTTAACCGACGCAAAAACAGTGTCGTAATCCAATGGTTGCAAGGTACGCAAATCTATCAAGTCGGCTGAGATTTCAGGATGATTTTTCAAAACTTCCAACGCCCAATGTACACCTGCTCCAAAGGAAATAATCGTAACATCGTTGCCTTCTGTAATCAAAGATGCTTGTCCAAAAGGTAAAGTATAATAATCCTTCGGCACATCTTGATAAATACTTCTGTATAACAATTTATGTTCAAAAAACATTACTGGATTTGGGTCGTTGATAGCCGTATTCAACAATCCTTTGGCATCGTATGGAAATGCTGGATAAACCACTTTCAGTCCCGGTGTTTTGGTAAACCATGCCTCGTTGGTTTGCGAATGAAAAGGACCAGCTTGCGTACCACCTCCACAAGGCATACGCACGACAACATCTGCTTGCTGATTCCAACGATAATGCGATTTGGCTAATAAATTCACAATCGGATTGAAACCAGACGACACGAAATCGGCAAATTGCATTTCGACCACCGCTTTGTGCTGATTGATAGACAATCCCATTCCGGCAGACACAATAATACTTTCGCAAATAGGTGTATTTCTCACACGCTCTTTTCCAAAATCATTGTAAAAACCATCTGTAACTTTAAACGCTCCGCCATATTCGGCAATATCTTGTCCCATGATAACCAAATTATCATGCTTTTGCATCGACTGTTTTAATCCTTGAGATACAGCATCAATAAATCTTATATTCTCTGTTTCAGACGATTTTGGTTCTATAATTTCTGATTGATAAGGTTTGTAAACATCATTCAACTCTTTATTCAAGTCAGAAACAATAACATCTTCTTTAACAGCTAAATCCCAATTTTTATTTATTTCTTTTTTTATTTCTTCCCGGATTTCTTTTTCCGCAGATTCGGTCAAAACTTTTTCTTTCAATAAATAGTTTTTGAAATTTTCAACCGGGTCTTTTTTCTCCCATTGTTCAAACAATTCCTGCGGAATATATTTAGTACCACTCGCCTCTTCGTGTCCTCGCATTCTGAAAGTTTTGAATTCAATCAAAACCGGACGTGGGTTTTCTCGCATCGATGATGCCAACGCTGAAACTTGTGTATATACTTCCAAAATATTGTTTCCATCAATGATATGACTTTCTATGCCGTAACCTTTGCCTCTGTCTGCCAAATTTTCGCAACGGTATTGCTCATTGGTAGGCGTGGACAAGCCATAACCATTATTTTCAATGATAAACAAAACCGGTAAATCCCACACTGATGCCACATTGAGTGCTTCGTGAAAATCGCCTTCGGATGTAGCTCCTTCGCCGGTAAAAACCGCTGTGATTTTCTTATCTTTTTTTAAAGTATTTGCCAATGCGATGCCGTCGGCGATGCCCATTTGTGGTCCCAGATGCGAAATCATTCCAACGATTTTATATTCTTGCGTACCGAAATGAAAAGAGCGGTCGCGACCATTCGTGAAACCACTGGCTTTGCCTTGCCATTGTGCAAACAATCGATTTAATGGAATTTGTCTTGTGGTAAAAACTCCCAAATTTCGGTGCATCGGCAGGATATATTCGTCTGGTTGCAAGGCTGAGGTTACGCCAACTGCAATGGCTTCTTGTCCGATACCGGAAAACCATTTAGATACCTTGCCTTGACGAATTAATATAAGCATTTTTTCCTCTATCATACGAGGTTTTAAAATGCTTTTGTATAACTGAACCAAAGTTGCGTTGTCCAGTTTTTTTCTATCAAACTTTAGTTTTTCCATGAATGTAAAATTGCTTGATAAAATTACTGTTTTTGCAACGAGTAACGAAATTTTATTGGGGAATTTTAAATCATTCTCTAATTAAAATTCATCGGACAATCTAGACACAAAAAAATCCTGATATTACATACCAGGATTTTTTTCATTTCATTCTCCAATTATTTCAACTGAAAAGTGATATTAACATTCGCTGTAATTTCGATTTCGCCTTCAGCAAGCGTTTGAGCAGCCGTATCGCTTTCGGCATAAGCAGCGGCTTTCATTTGATACATTCTTGGAAAAACAGCTTGAGCACCGTTTTCGGATACCACGATAGCTGTTCCTACATTTTGTCCTAAAGCTTGGGCATAATCTTGTGCTTTTTTCTGGGCATTTTGCACTGCTTTTTTACGTGCTTCCGATTCATATTTCTCCATTTGAGATGATTTGAATTGGATACCATTAATTTGGTTAGCTCCAGCATCTATCATACCTGCCATAATGGTTTCATATTTAGACAAGTCTTTGATGTGTACTTGAATAGTTTGTCCTGCTTGGTAATACTTTTCTTTGCTTTCGTAATCTTGTCTTTGATACAAGTTTACTCTCTCCGTTTTGTAATCTTTGGCATCAATGCCTGATTTTTTCAAAAAGTCAATCATTTTTGCCATCACAGCGTCATTTTCTGATTTGGCCACTTTGGCATCCGGATTATTGGTTTCTACTCCAATCGATAATAATGCTTCGTCTGGTTTTACCATTACCTTACCTTCTCCACCAACGCTGATAGTATTTTGCGGTTGATTTTGTGCACTCATCGTTGTTCCTATTGCCATAAATAATACAATTAATAATTTTTTCATTTTTTCTTCTTATTTTAGTTTAACGAAAGTGTAGTTTTCAACAACCATGCCAAAACTATTTTTTTGCACTCAATTTCCATTTAAAGTTTTTCTCAATCGCTTTAATCATCTCTCCTGCAATATCTTTGCCTGTTGCTCCTTCAATTCCTTCCAATCCCGGAGATGAATTTACTTCCAAAAGCAAAGGTCCTTTTGACGAACGAATAATATCTACGCCGGCTACTTTCAAATTCATAGCTTTGGCTGCTTTGATAGCAATTCGTTTTTCTTCTGGCGTTGCTTTTACGATAGATGCAATTCCGCCCAAATGGATATTGGCTCTAAACTCTCCTGGCAGAGCTTCTCGTTGCATGGCTGCAACAACCTTTCCGTCCACCACAAATAGTCGTAAGTCTTTTCCGTTGGCTTCTTTGATAAACTCTTGAACCAAAATATTGGCATTCAAACTTTTAAACGCATTGATTACAGATTCGGCTGCTTTTTTGGTTTCTGCCAAAACCACTCCTTTTCCTTGTGTTCCTTCCAATAACTTGATAATCAAAGGAGAACCTCCAACCATATTAATCAAATCGTTGGTATCTAATGGCGAATTGGCAAAACCTGTTGTCGGAATATCTACGCCGTTGTTCAATAATAATTGTAACGAAAACAATTTATCTCGAGATTGAGCAATGGCTGCCGCACTGTTCAAACTGAACACTTTCATCGACTCAAAATGTCGGGTCAAAGCACAACCGTAATAGGTCATACTTGGACGAATACGAGGAATGATTGCGTCCAAATCACTGATTACTTTCCCGCCTCGATAATGCATTTCGGGCTGAGTAGCATCGAGTTTCATATAGCAATGTCTAATATTGAGAAAGTGCATTTCGTGTCCTAACAATTCGCCGGCTTCCATAATTCGTCGGTTGGAATATAAATCCGGATTACTTGCCAACAATCCTATTTTCAAAAAGTTTTTGCCTTCTTTGCCTGTTGGATAAATTTTGATAAGCTCCTCAATGGTTTTATCGCCATATCTAAAACTCATTTCAGGATCAACAATCAAACGACCGCTCATGGCTTCTCGTCCAAGCAACATTCTATATCCCATAGAATCTCGGTTGGTCAAGGTAACTTCAATATCCCATTTCATTTCGCCCAAACCAAAGGTCGTTTTTATCACAAACCGCGATTCTCTCGTACCTGTCGAACTTTTAATAATTCTTTTATCCACTACCGGAGCTTCACATTTAATGGTAGATTTTTGATTATTTTGCAAAGGATTAACCACAAATCTCACCCACAACTCACCTTCTTTTTCAAAAGGCGTAATCTGCTCGGCATGTAATGCAGACGTTTTCGCCCCAGAATCTATACGTGCTTTTATCGCAGGGATTCCTAATTGAGAAAATTGCCCCCATTCTTCACTACCGATAATTGTTTTATTTTCCATAATACGCTTCCTTATTTCATTCGCCTAAGTTAGATAAAAAAATGAGAAATTGTCGATTATACAAATAAAAATTACTAATTTTATACAAACAAAAAACAATGAATTATGGCACAAATCACATTTAAAGGAAATCCGGTAAATACATTTGGTGATTTACCCAAAATAGGTTCAAAAGCACCTGATTTTAGACTAACTTCGGGAGATTTATCCGAAAAATCATTATCAGATTATGCAGGAAAAAATGTAGTTTTAAATATTTTTCCAAGTGTAGATACCGGTGTTTGTGCACAATCAGTACGCACATTTAATGAAAAAGTATCATCGGCTAACAATACGGTGGTGTTGTGTGTTTCTAAAGATTTGCCTTTTGCCCTGTCGCGTTTCTGTGCGGCCGAAGGTTTGAAAAATGTAGAAACACTGTCTGATTTTAAATCCGATGATTTCAATAAATCGTATGGTGTAAAAATGATTGATGGTCCGCTTAACGGATTATTCAGCCGGGCAGTTGTGGTTATCAACCCAGAAGGAGAAGTGATTTACAACGAACAAATTCCGGAAATCGGACAAGAACCTGATTATGAAAACGCGATGAATGTGTTGAAATAATCACATGAAATTTTCTCTTTTCAAACAACAAAACCTCTGCATTGTAAAAAATGCAGAGGTTTTGTTTATCAAATTGGGTTTTATTTAAACCTCAAAAGCACTTTTCACTTCTTCAATTTTATCCAATTTTTCCCAGGTAAATAACTCCACTTCAATATTTTTTGTTATCCCTTCTGTGTTGGTAAACTGTTTGGTAATCACTTGAGGTTTTCTGCCCATGTGTCCATAAGCAGCTGTTTCACTGTATATTGGATTTCTCAGTTTAAGGTTTTTCTCGATATAATATGGTCGTAAATCAAAAATTTCTTGAATTTTCTGAGCGATTTCTCCATCAGTCAAATTCACTTTAGCAGTTCCGTAAGTATTAACAAAAACGCCCATCGGCTCAGCAATTCCGATAGCATACGAAACTTGCACCAAAATTTCTTCTGCTACGCCTGCCGCTACAAGGTTTTTGGCGATATGTCGAGTTGCGTAAGCTGCCGAACGATCAACCTTACTTGGGTCTTTTCCGGAAAATGCTCCACCGCCATGAGCTCCTTTTCCACCGTAAGTATCTACGATAATTTTTCGTCCGGTCAAGCCTGTATCTCCGTGAGGTCCACCGATAATAAATACGCCTGTTGGATTAATATGATAGATAATTTCGTCGTGGAAATACTCTTGATATTGCGGATATTTTTGCAATAATCTCGGAATTAAAACATTCACAACATCTTCCCGAATTTGGTTTTGCATTGCTTTTTCTGCTTCTGCTTTGCTCGTATGTGAATCTCTTGCGATAAACTCATCGTGTTGTGTAGATAAAACAATGGTAACGATTTTGGTCGGTTTGTTGTTATCATCATATTCTAATGTAATCTGTGCTTTAGCATCTGGTCGCAGATAAGTTATTTCTGTATTTTCCTTTCTAATAAGTGCCAATTCTTGCAACAGTTTATTAGCCAAATCTAAAGCCAAAGGCATATAATCTTCGGTTTCTGAAGTGGCATACCCAAACATGATTCCCTGGTCGCCTGCTCCCTGCTCTTCCGGATTTACTTTATCAACTCCTTGATTGATTTCGGCAGATTGCTCGTGAATAGCGGACAATACACCGCAAGAATTTGCTTCAAACATATATTCGCTTTTCGTATAACCAATTTGGCGAATTACGTCGCGAGCGATGTGTTGTACATCCAAATAAGCATTGGATTTTACTTCGCCTGCCAAAACCACTTGCCCTGTAGTTACTA
Organism: Flavobacterium sp.; assembly: GCA_035306305.1. Lineage (GTDB taxonomy): Bacteria > Bacteroidota > Bacteroidia > Flavobacteriales > Flavobacteriaceae > Flavobacterium. The sequence continues at coordinate 15,621 of DATGOD010000101.1, read as the reverse complement.
ATGTTTCGCAAGCTACTTTGGCATTGGGGTCAAAAGCTAAAAAATGATCGATTAACGCATCCGAAATCTGGTCTGCTATTTTATCCGGATGTCCTTCACTAACTGATTCTGATGTAAAATAATATGGCATAATTACTCTTTTGGGACTGAGTGCAAAACAAATAAAATGCCTTAATAGGGTAAGTTTACGCTCTGTTTTAGCATTTTTTATTGAGGTTGCAATCAGTCAAATTTTTCCTCTTTTTTTAATTCGGTTACAAATGTAGCACTAATTTAAATATGTAAGCTACGGATTTCACTAATTAACATAAAAATATCATTTCGTCAATTAGCCAAATCCGTAGCTTAACAAATTATTTCAATTCGCCCGATGCCGCTTTTTGTGCGGTTAATTCGGCAATTTTCACAATCACTTCGGTTGCTTTGACCATACTTTCTGCTGGAACATATTCATATTTTCCGTGGAAATTATGTCCGCCCGCAAAAATATTCGGACAAGGCAAGCCCATATAAGACAATTGAGAACCGTCTGTACCGCCTCGAATAGCTTTGATAAGCGGTGTGATTTCTAAGTTTTTCATTGCTTCTTCAGCAATATCAACGATGTATTTTACTGGTTCAACTTTTTCACGCATATTAAAATATTGGTCGCTGATTTCACAAACTACGATATCTTCGCCAAATTTCTCTGCATATTTTTTATTCAGTTTTTTGGCTAATTTCGCAACTAACTTTTTGCGTTTTTCATATTTTTTAAGGCTATGATCTCTGATAATCAACTGCACTTCAGTTTCTTCGATTGTTCCTTGTATATGATGAACGTGAAAAAATCCTTCGTAACCTGTTGTTTTTTCAGGCACATCTTTTTTTGGTAATTTAGACAAGAATTTATTTGCCAAAAGTACCGAGTTAATCATTTTTCCTTTTGCATATCCTGGATGTACGCTTTTTCCTTTGAAAATTAATTTAACCCCTGCCGCGTTGAAATTCTCATATTCTAACTCTCCGATTTGACTTCCGTCCATCGTGTAAGCCCATTTGGCATCGAATTTTTCTACATCAAATTTGTGTGCTCCTCGACCGATTTCTTCATCTGGAGTGAATCCAATTCTGATTTTTCCGTGTTTGATTTCTGGATGTTGAATCAAATATTCCATTGCAGAAACAATTTCGGTAATTCCGGCTTTATCATCAGCACCCAACAAAGTTTTTCCGTCGGTTGTAATCAAAGTTTGCCCTTTGTACAACAATAAATCTTCAAAATAATTTGGCGATAAAACGATGTTTTCTTCTTTGTTTAAAACGATGTCGCCACCATCATAATTTTCAACGATTTGCGGATTGACATTTGTTCCTGAAAAATCTGGACTGGTATCAAAATGCGACACGAAACCGATTGTCGGTACATCGTGTTCTACGTTACTTGGCAAAGTTGCCATGATATACGCATTGTCATCTACGGTTACATCTTCTAAACCGATTTGCTTTAACTCTTCTACCAATTGATTAACCAAATCCCATTGTTTTTCGGTACTTGGTGTGGTTTCTGAGTTGGGGTCTGATTGCGTATCAACTTTGATATAGCTGATAAATCTGTCAATAATGTGTTGTTGTTCCATAATAATATTATCTGAGTTGTGCCTGAACATCTTGTTCGAGGTTTTGAATCACTTTGTTTATAATTTCTTCTACTTCACTATCTGTCAATGTTTTATCATTGTCTTGAATTTTCAGACTGATAGCATAAGATTTTTTATTTTCCGGAAGTTTATCTCCTTCATACACATCAAAAAGAGAAACTTCTTTGATACGGTTTGTATCTGTTTTTTTGACGGTTTTATACAATTGGTCAAAGGTTATTTCTTTGTCGATAAGCAAAGCCAAATCTCTTTTTACAGCCGGATATTTCACGATTTCTTTGTATTTGATTTTATCGGAAAGAACCGGCAAAATGTTATCCCAAAAAATATCTCCGTAAAATACATCTTGCTTAATATCAAATACTTTGGCAATGGATTTTTTCACTAATCCGAACGACGCAATTTTATTTCTTCCTAAATAATAAGCAATACTTTCTGCAAAAATATCTTCCTCATTTGGACGAACTTCATATTTGTTGATACCTAATCGAGAAAAAATCGCATCTACGTAACCTTTAAACAAATAAAAATCAATTGGTTGAGCAGGATTATTCCACGTAGGTTCATGAGCATTTCCAGTAGCAAAAATTGCTAAATGTTTCCATTCGTTATATGTTGTGGTGTCTAATCGTTCGTAAGTTTTTCCACTTTCAAACAATTTCAAATCACTACTTTTCCGATTGATATTGAAACTAATGGTTTCTAATCCGCCGAACAACAAACTCTGTCTCATCACAGACAAATCGTTGCTCAAAGCATTTAGGATATGCACTTGTTTGTTGGTTTCGAAATTGGCCAATTCACCATACTTTGGCGTTGTTAGCGAATTATTCATTATTTCGTTAAATCCTTGACTAATCAATTGGTTAGTAATGATGTTTTCTACTTTAAAACTTTCTGTTCTTGAACTGCTAGCAATCGAAGCTTTTAACTTAGACGGAATTTCGATATTATTGAATCCGTACACTCTCAAAATTTCTTCTACAACGTCGATTTCTCTTTGTACATCAACTCGATATGAAGGAATTATCAATCCTAATCCTAAATCAGAAACGCTGTTAATTTTAATGTCCAAAGAAGCCAAAATACGTTTTATCGTTTCTTTCGATATTTCTGCACCAATGATTTTAAACACATTTTCGAATGTTAAAAACACTGAAAAATCTTCTAATTTTTTTGGATAAAGATCAGCCACATCTGAAGTGATTTCGCCACCAGCCAATTCTTGAATCAACAAAGCGGCTCTTCTGAGTCCATAGTCGGTAATATTCACATCAATTCCTCTTTCAAAACGGAAAGACGCATCTGTACTGATTCCTAACCTTTTGGCAGTTTTTCGGATGCTCACTGGGTTAAAGTAAGCACTTTCCAAAAATATAGAAGTTGTTTTTTCGGTAACGGCAGAATGTGCTCCGCCTAAAATTCCGGCAATACACATCGGACCGTAATCGTCGCAAATCACAATATCTTCGTTGCTCAACTCACGCTCTATGCCATCTAAAGTGATGAATTTGGTTCCGTCTTCAACATTTTTCACATAGATTTTATTACCTTTAATTCGGTCAGAATCAAAGGCATGCAAAGGTTGTCCTAATTCGTGCAGCACATAATTGGTTGCATCAACGATATTATTTTTAGGAGTAATTCCGATAGATTTCAAACGATTTTGCAACCATGCCGGAGATTCTTTTACTTCCACTCCCGAAATCGTTACTCCACAATATCTTGGCGTTTGAGTGGCATCTTCCACCACGATATCATACTTCAAAGTTCGTTGTTCTACTTTGAATTTAAAGGTCGATGGTGTGATGATTTCTGCGTGTGGAAATTCAGGGAATCGTTGTAAAATACCAGCTCTTAAATCACGAGCAACACCAAAATGGCTCATGGCATCGGCACGATTGGGCGTTAATCCGATTTCTAAAATATGGTCTGATTCTATTTTAAATATTTGAGAAGCCAACGTTCCGGGTACGGCATCTTCGCTCAACACCATAATTCCGTCGTGGCTGTTGCCTAAGCCTAATTCATCTTCGGCACAAATCATTCCCCAGCTTTCTTCACCACGGATTTTGCCTTTTTTGATTTTAAAAGATTCTCCATTTTCGGTGTACAAAGTTGTTCCGATAGTAGCTACCAACACTTTTTGTCCGACAGCGACATTTGGTGCTCCACAGACAATTTGTACCGGAGCATTACCATCGCCCAAATCAACTTTTGTCAGGTTAAGTTTGTCTGCATTTGGATGCTTTTCACATTCCAACACATGTCCAACCACAACGCCTTCGAGTCCACCTTTAACGGTTTCAAACTGTTCGATACCTTCCACTTCCAAGCCTAAATCTGTCAGAATATGAGCGGTTTCTTCTGGTGATGTTTCTATTTTTATGAATTCTTTTAACCAATTATATGAAATCTGCATAATAGATGTTTTTGTCAGGCAAAGATACACATTGCTCTGCGGATGATGAATTTTTTTTAAAGGAATATCAAGATAAAAATTTGGCTCTGATTTCGGGTGTCGGAATTGCACAAGCGTCTTTTTTTCCGAACCATTTATACCGATTTTTGGCAAAATAATCATAACCTATATTTCGTATAAACTTTGGCAAAACACGCAACCAACTGAGCAAATAATACTTTCCGCCCAAGTTTTCGAAAATTCGCAAAACGGCATCGCTCTTGGTGTAATACGCTACTCCGGGTTGATACAAAACAATCGAATCGGTAGTTTTATCCACCCCAATATGTTGCAGAATTTCTTGCCCAATATCCGATTGCAACGAGGCAAAAACATACAGATTTTGCTTGTCTTTTTCGATAACTCTGTTGATGGTATTATCGCAAAAATTGCATACGCCGTCAAAGAGAATAATATGTTTTCCTTCTGGAAGTTTCATTTGTTTATTTTTTTCGTTCGACCATTTCGAGCTGTTCGATAGATACTTTTGACATAAATAATCCGTAGTTGACCGAGGCTATATTTTTCTCTATTTTTTCAATCGTTCCTACGGCTTTTCCGTCTTGCATTCGCACTCTATCGCCTACCTTCAAAGCAAAATACGTTTGATTACTTTTTCTTTCGGTTTGTTCTTGTTGTTTTTTTATTTTCTTCTCTTCCCGAATTTGCTCGACTTTTTGCTCAATTTCTTCTTTAATTTTTTCCGTTTTTACTTTCTGAATTTGGCGTTCTTTTTTTCGGGTTTGCTTGCGTTTGGCATTTTCTATTTCAATGATTTTAAGCAATTCGCCAATTAAATTTTTCTTGTTTTTGTTATAAAAATACTTTTCAGATAATTCATCTACTTTCTGCCCAATATAAATAAGTTTTTGGTTATTATCAAACAATTCCTGATAACTTTCTAATTTGCTTTGAATTTTCTGATTGATTGTTTCCATTTTTTTGCTTTCTTCCCGAGCTTTTCCTTCTTCTTGTCGCAAAACTTCTGATGTTTTTTCTAGTTTTGAACGTTCTTTCTGCAACTTGGCAATGGTTTTATCAAATCGCACTTTTTGGTTTTCAATTTTCTTTTTCGCTCTGTTAATCAAACTATAAGGAATACCGTTTTTCTGAGCAACTTCAAAAGTAAAGGAACTTCCCGCCTCGCCTACGCTAAGTTTAAACATCGGTTCAAGCGAACGCTCATCGAAAAGCATATTGGCATTGGTCGCATTTTCCAACTCATTTGCCAACATTTTGAGGTTTGTATAATGCGTTGTGATGATTCCATAAGCCTGACGTTCATAAAACTCTTCCAAAAAAGTTTCTGCCAAAGCCCCACCCAATTCCGGGTCGGAACCTGTACCAAATTCATCAATCAAAAATAAGGTATTTTCGTTGCATCTTCGCAAGAAATAATTCATATTTTTCAATCGATAACTGTATGTACTCAAATGATTTTCAATCGATTGATTATCTCCAATATCCGTCAATATTTTATCAAACAAAAACGTGGTACTGCGTTCATGCACCGGAATCAAAATACCGCTTTGCAACATCAACTGCAACAAACCAACCGTTTTCAACGTGATACTTTTTCCGCCGGCATTAGGTCCGGAAATAACAACAATGCGTTGTTCTGGGATTAATTCAATGGTTTGCGGATATGTTTTTTTGCGTTTCTCTTTATTAGTCAGCCACAAAATCGGGTGATAAGCTTCACGAAAATACAGCTTTCTTTCGTTGTTGATTTCAGGCAGAATTCCGTTGATTTTCAAGGCATATTTTGCTTTGGCATAAATGGTGTCGATATGCACCAACACCGCTTGAAATTCCACCAAATCTTCATGGAAAGGTCTGATTTCTTCCGTCAAAGTTTTCAACACACGCACAATTTCTTCTCGTTCTTCAAATTCTAAATTATTGAGCTGACGATTGTATTTTTGGGTAATTTCCGGTTCGATAAATGTAATACTTCCCGTTTTGGATTGTCCTAAAATCGTACCTTTCACTTTTCGGCGATGCATTGCCAAAACCGCCAACACACGTCGGTTTTCAACCACCGATTCTTTGATGTCGTCCAAATAACCGCTGCTTTGATATTGCGACAACGCACTGTTGAAACTCTGATTGATTTTGGCTCTTACTTCCGAAATATTTTTGCGGATTTCGCTCAATTGCACAGAAGCATTGTTTTTTATTTCGCCGTATTTATCAATCACTTGTTCAATCTTTTGCGTAATCGTTTTGTTGATTTCCACATCTTGCATCAGGGCAAACAATTCGGCGTAATATTCTTGAAATTTCTTCAAGAAAGTATATAACTGATTGGTAGTTTTTACCAAATCATTGATGCGTTTAAAACCGTCCGGTTCGAGAAAACTATTTTCTATTTTCAAAAATTTCAGTTCACGGTCGATGCTTTCAAAAAAATGACTCGGAATGGCGTTGTTGTTACTGAACGACGAAGTATATTCTGAAGTTCGTTGCAGTTCTTTCATCAATAATCCTTTTTGTGCAATCGGACGGATTTCGGCAGTAGCTTCTTTTCCTTTATCCGTAATGCAGAAATCGGCAATGGTGGCGAGCACCGTATGAAGTTCTAATTCTTGTATCGTTTTATTGTGTATAATCATGCATGAAATAATAACATACAAATTTACGAAGAATCTGTGTAAAATTACCTTCGATTGATAGCTTTTGCAAAAGCCTTACATTTGCCCAACAAAAAAGCTTGCCAAATTGACAAGCTTTCTCAGTTTATTTTTGATACACTTAATTTTTACATCATTTCCATTTCTCCTTCGTCGCTGTTATTCATACCGCTGTTGCGTTGTTGGGCTTCTTTTTTGGTTTGGTTGAAACGATAAGTAAAAGACAAATTAATTGTTCGTTCTCTCCATTGCATTTCTCTGTAAATATTTGCGTTGGGCAGATAGGTTTCGTTTCTCCATTTTCTAGAGTTCAACAAATCTTGTACATTCAGCGATACAGTAGCTTTATCGTTAAAGAAGTCTTTGCTGAGCGACATATTGATGTTGTGATTATCTAACATTTTTCCTTGCGAATTATCTCCTCCCGAAAAGTACATATAGTTGGTTTGCCAATCAATATCTCCAGGCAAAGTAACGCGAGCGGTCAAACGACCAAACCAACGGAAAGCGTCTTGATCAAAATTCTGATATATTTCGTTACCATCAAAATCGGTAAAAGTGTAATCGCCACGTGTTTGTTGTTGGAAGAAGTTTAGATTCCCGTTCAATCTCAACCAGCTGTATGGCGTATAACTCAAATTAAACTCCAATCCATAACGGTATTCGTCAGACAAATTAATTGGCGACATTACCGTAATCGGAATTCCTTCTTCGTTTACTCCGTTGATGCGTCTTACATATTCAAAAGAATCGGTGGTTCTGTTCAAATAAGCCGATGTGCTCAAGGTAAAGAAGCTCCATCTTTTCAAAAATCCAAGGTCGAAAGCATCTGTAAACGCCGGGTCTAAATCTGGATTTCCCATAAAAAAGCTGATTGAACTAGAATAATCAGAAATTGGGTTGAGCATTCTTCCTCTCGGACGACGTACGCGCTTGCTATAACTAATCGAAGCATTGGTGCTTTCGTTGAACTCATAATTCAAGAAAACGCTCGGGAAAAAGTTATTGTATTTTTTCTCGTTAAAATCATTAGTAACCAATTGATTTACATTTACTTTTGAACTCTCCCAACGCAATCCTAACATATAGCTAAATCGGTTGATTTTACTTCCAAATTGTGTATATAAAGCTTGAATATTTTCTTTGTATTCCAGATTATTCAAAAACAAATCATTGGGTTCGAGCACACCATTATTATAAGTATTTACATTGTAATCTGAATTCAAATTGTTGAATGTACCCAAATATCCGGCTTCAAAATGCGTATTTTCGCCAATTGGCAAAGTATAATCTACGCGTAACTGATGATTTAAGTCAGATTCTTTAGATTTGGTAATATCTTCGGCAATCGAATTATTTTCACCCAACATATATGTTTGAATATCAGAATTTTCAACATCATAATTTTTAAAAACCGATGCCGATGCCAAAAGTTGATGTCCTTTGTCGTTGAATTTGTAGGTAAATTCGGTGGTATAATCAACATTTTCTTTGTTGTCATCTTCGTTGGTGAATCGCATTCTGCTGCTTTCCAAATTGCGTTGCGCATCAAAAGTATGATAAATCACTTCATTCGGGTTGTCGCCATGAGCTCTTCGCCAAGAAAAGTTATTATTCCAAGTCAATTTATCAGTCAAATACCATTCAAATCCAAAGTTTCCATTAAAACCACTTCGTGATCTTTCTCGATTGCTGTATTCGTCAACAAACTGTGTGGTATTTCCGTTTTCGTCAAAATACTCCGAATTGTTCAATGAGTTGCCAAATTGCTTGTTATCTCGGTAAGAAAGGTTGGCAAAAACATTAAAATTATCTTCACGATAGTTCAAAGTCGTAGCTATACTATATCCTTCCGGATTAGAAAGTGTAGCGGTTACATTGCCATTCACGCCTTGATTTTGTCCTTTTTTCAAAATGATATTAATCAATCCTGCACCACCTTCTGCCTCGTATCTCGCAGACGGATTGGTGATTACCTCAACTTGGTCGATAGATTCTGCTGACAACATTTTAAGTGCTTCGCCTATGTTTGACGCCATTCCTGAAGGTTTTCCGTCGATGAGAACTCGCACGCTTTCGTTCCCTCTCAAACTCACGGTTCCGTCTGAATCTACAGAAACAGAAGGTACATTATCCAACACATCGCTGGCTGTTCCACCTTTCACCACATCATCATCACCGACGTTGTAAATGCGTTTGTCCAATTTGATTTCTACCGGCGAACGTTCTACTTCGATAACCAAATCTTCCAAAGCTTCTTCGCCGGAAGATATTTCCACAGTGCCCATATTCCAACTTTCACGGATATCTTTTTCCGAGATTGTCATCGAATCAAAGCCCATATATTCAAATTTCACTTCGTAAATATCAGGTCTTACTTCAAAGGTAAAATCACCGTTTGCATCAGCCGTTTCACCAGTGATATAATTCGCATCTGTGGTACTTTGAAAAATAACATTGGCATATTCTAAAGGTTGTTTGGTGTCTTTGTCAATAATTTTACCCGAAATAGTCAGTTGATTTTGCCCCATCATCTGGCTCATCGAAAAAAGAGCTGTAAGCAGAAATAGAATTTTGAAGTTTTTCATTGATATGGAATATAATATTTTTGTCGTGAATAGCAAAAATAATACCGAGAATATTGTTTTCTCTGAAATTCTTGTTAATAAATGTATTTACAATATATTTTTGATGAGCGAAAAAGGTCGGGCAATAACCGCTTTATCTCCGTTTACAACGATTGGTCTTTCAATCAATTTCGGGTTTTCCGCCATAGCTTCGATGATTTCTTCGTCAGACAAGTTTTTATCTTTGTAATTCTCTTTCCAGATGTCTTCTTTGGTTCTGACCAATTCAATAGGTTTGATACCTAATTTCTTAATTAATTCGGTCAATTCTACTTTGGTGAGCGGTTCGTCCAAATATTTAACGATTTGAAAATCAACCTCATTTTCTTCCAAAAAATGTAAGCCTTCTCTCGATTTAGAGCATCTTGGGTTGTGATAAATAGTAATCATATAAAACGGTTTAATTTATTAGGCAAAAATACATTAACTTAGCGACACAAAAAAATCAAGTTTTTTATGTACATCGAACAACTCAAAGGCAAAGGAAAAAGCGTTTGGTTATACTTGCCGTTTTCATTGATTTTTATAGGTTTTATGACCATACAAATCATTTATACTTTTGTTTCGGGGGAAGACCCTAATGAAGCGATTCAAATGCTTATTGACCAATTCGGGAAAACGCCGACTTTTGTCATCATGATTTTACCACTCAGTGTATTGTTTTTTATCTTGCTTGGTTGGATAAAAGTCCTTCACGGACAAAGTATAAGAAGTCTTACCACTGCCCGAAAAAAAACAGATTGGAGACGCATTTTTTTCTCTTTTTTTCTATGGTCGTTTTATATTATCATTTCTACGTTAATCAGCTATTGGATTTCTCCAGAAGATTACGAACTCACTTTTCGTCCCGTTCCTTTCCTGATATTAGCAATATGCAGTTTACTTTTAGTACCGTTACAAACCAGTTTTGAAGAATATTTTTTCAGAGGTTATCTCATGCAAGGTATCGGATTGGCAGTCGGAAACCGATGGGTTCCACTGTTGATTACCTCTGTTTTGTTCGGATTAATGCACGCCGGAAATCCCGAGATTTTATCCATCGGCCCTTGGATATTGATACAATACATCAGCATTGGTCTTTTCCTTGGCATCATCACTTTAATGGACGACGGACTCGAACTTGCTATCGGTTTTCATGCTGCCAACAATGTAATTATCAGTTTATTACTCACATCACAAGGCGTTGTTTTTCAAACTGATGCCATTTTTACCTATAGCGGAGACAACACGGCTTCGCTTTCAGAAATCGTTTTATCGCTATTGATTGTTTTTCCACTCATGCTGTTTGTTTATGCTAAAAAATATGGCTGGAAAAACTGGAAACAACAACTGACCAAAAAGTTTTAGTTTGATGAATTGGACACACATACACCCAGATTTTAAATTAAACGGACAAACATATACTATTGCCGAATTTACCACACTGGCACAGCAATATCTGCAATCAACACAAGAAAACGAACGTGATTTCGGACAACTGATTTTAGATTGGTTTGACGAATCGCCGTTGATGGCTGTGCAAACTTCCGGCACAACCGGCACGCCCAAACTCATTGATATTGACAAACAACACATGATTAACTCTGCCAGAGCAACCACCGATTTTTTCGATTTACAAGCCCGAGATTCGGCTTTGCTGTGTATGCCTGTCAAATACATCGCCGGAAAAATGATGTGGATACGTGCCTTGGTTTCCGGATTGCACATCGATATGGTCAACCCAAGTTCAAAACCCTTGCAAAACACACAGAAACATTACAATTTTGTAGCTATGGTTCCGCTGCAAGTCGAAAATAGTTTGTCTGAATTGCACCGTGTAAAAAAACTACTTATTGGCGGAGCAAAACTCGATGATTCGCTGAGAAAAAAACTGTTGGAATTGCCAACCGCTTGCTACGAAACTTATGCCATGACAGAAACCGTCACCCATATCGCAGCTAAAAAAATCGAAGAACCGCATTTTTCTGCTTTGCCCAATGTGTCTTTTTCTACCGACAATAGAACGTGTTTGGTTATTGATGCCCCAAATGTAAGCCGACAAACCATCACCACCAACGATATCGTTCGGTTGATTGATGACAAACATTTTGAATGGCTGGGCAGAATCGACAATGTGATTAATAGCGGCGGCGTGAAAATCTTTCCAGAAAAAATAGAAAATATCCTTGCCGATAAAATATCTCAACGCTTTTTTATTGCCGGAATGCCCGATAAGCATTTAGGAGAAAAAGTGATATTGGTTATCGAAGGAATCTCCTCCCCGATTGACGACAGTATTTTTGAATCGCTTCATCCATACGAAAGACCCAAAAACATCTTTTTTGTGCAACAGTTTGCCGAAACCCCAACCGGAAAAATCAAACGCAAACAGATTGTAGAGAAATTAGTGAATTAACGAATGTCCTGATTCCTGTCTCCTAAACATTGCTTTAAGGTTTCTCTTTCGTCAAAATGACAGTTTTTTGCGTCTGTGACACTGGGAATTTTACCACAGAGATTCACAAAGGAATACACAGAGGAACACAGAGATTAGCAAATGTGCCAATTAGCTAATATGCAGATAAGCGAATTAGCGAATACGCCTATTTACGAATGTCTTGATTCCTTAGCATCTTGTTTCCTGTCTCCTGATAGCTGCCCGCTAATAGCTTTCAACTTTCCAACTACCGACTTTTCACTTTCAATATAAAGGCATTTAACTTATAAAAAAATAGATTACCTTTGCACGTATTTGTTAAAGATAATTATCAAGATTAAATAGCATATTCATGAAACACAGTTATGTCGTTGATTTATTGGAAGGCAGTAAATTACTGCAAGAAGTAACCGCAAAAGGTTGGGTACGAGCATTCAGAAACAATCAGTTTATTGCCTTGAATGACGGTTCAACAATTAACAATATTCAATGCGTTTTGGAACTGGACGCTTTTGCCGAGGAGGTAATCAAAAAAATAAGCGTTGGAGCTGCGATTGCCGTAAAAGGCTCGTTGGTAGAAAGTCAGGGAAAAGGACAGAAATATGAAATCCACGTGAAAGAATTGGAGGTATTAGGTGAATCCAATCCGGAGGAATACCCTATTCAGCCTAAAAAGCACTCGTTGGAATTTCTTAGAGAAAATGCACATTTGCGTGTGCGTACCAATGCTTTTGGAGCTATTATGCGTGTGCGAAGTGCCCTGTCATTTGCTGTACACAAATATTTTCAAGAAAATGGTTTTTTCTATGTAAACACGCCAATCATCACCGGTTCTGATGCCGAAGGTGCCGGCGAAATGTTTCAAGTAACCACTTTGCCATTGGGCGATTCTGCCCCAGAAACCGAAGACGGACAAGTTGATTTCTCTGAAGACTTCTTCGGAAAAAGCACCAACCTTACTGTATCTGGGCAATTAGAAGCAGAAACCTATGCCATGGCGTTGGGTAAAGTTTATACTTTCGGACCGACATTCCGTGCCGAAAACTCCAACACTACCCGCCATTTGGCTGAGTTCTGGATGATTGAACCCGAAGTGGCTTTCAATACTTTGGATGATAATATGGACTTGGCTGAAGATTTTATCAAATCTATCATCGGTTATGTCATGGAAAATTGCCAAGATGATATTGCCTTTTTGGAAAAAAGACTTATCGACGAGGAAAAATCAAAACCGCAAAATCAACGTAGCGAAATGACGCTGACCGAAAAATTGCGTTTTGTACTCGAAAATAATTTCAAACGAGTTTCTTATACCGAGGCTATCGATATTTTAAAAGCCTCGAAACCCAACCGAAACAAAAAATTCAATTATATCATCGACGAATGGGGCGCTGATTTGCAAAGCGAACACGAGAGATATTTGGTTGAAAAACACTTCAAATGTCCGGTGATATTGTTTGATTATCCAGCCGATATCAAAGCTTTCTACATGCGATTGAACGAAGACGGAAAAACCGTTCGGGCTATGGATATACTTTTCCCAGGAATTGGTGAAATCGTTGGTGGTTCGCAAAGAGAAGAACGCTACGACGTTTTGGTAGAAAAAATGAAAGCCTTAAACATTCCAGAAGAAGAAATGTGGTGGTATTTAGACACCCGCAAATTCGGAACAGCAGTGCACTCTGGCTTTGGATTAGGCTTTGAAAGAATGGTGCTTTTCGTAACCGGAATGACCAATATCAGAGACGTAATCCCTTATCCGAGAACACCAAACAATGCAGAGTTCTAAAACTGCGTTAATATCTTAATAAATAGTTTAGCCTATCATAAATTTTAGTACATTTGAGTACTGTTATGATTAGCTAAACTATTTTTTTTACGACGTAAAAATATGTTAAAACAAAATTTACAATTAAAGTTAGCCCAAAAGCTATCACCTCAACAAATCCAATTGATGAAGTTGATTCAATTGCCTACATTGGCATTTGAACAAAGACTTAAAGAAGAAATGGTGGAGAATCCGGCGTTGGAATCAGGAAAAGAAGAACAAGACAACATTGATGAGTTTGGTGAACAAGAATTTGAAGATTATGACACCGAACACATTAACGCCGAAGATATTAATATCGACGAATACCTGAGCGATGACGAAACCCCCGATTATAAATATAAAACCAACAATTATAGCGACGACGATGAAGACACTTTCACGCCCATAGTGGCTCAAGCGAGCTTTCATCAAGATTTGTCTAATCAATTAAACACTTTTGTGCTTGACGACCGCAAGTTTGAAATAGCAGAATTTTTAATTGGTAGCATCGATGACAGCGGTTATCTACGTCGAGAAATTCAAGATATTGTCGATGATTTGGCATTTACACAAGGAGTATATTCCGACGAAAAAACGGTGGAAGATATACTCTCACAATATATTCAAGAATTAGAACCGGCAGGCGTTGGTGCACGAAATTTACAGGAATGTTTGCTGTTGCAACTCAAGCGAAAAACACCGAGTCTTTCTGTAGATTTGGCAACGGATATTATTGAAAATCAGTTTGACGCTTTTACCAAAAAACATTACGACAAACTGTTGAGCAAATACGAAATATCTCAAGAACAACTTCGGGAAGCGATTAACGAAATCGAAAAGCTCAATCCTAAACCCGGTAGTTCTTTTTCGAGCAATAAACTGATTGAACACGTGATTCCGGATTTTACCATCAAAATTGTAGATGGCGAACTGGAATTGACTATCAACGGACGCAACGCACCAGAATTGCACGTGTCGCGAGAATACCAAGATATGTTTGAAACCTATAAAGAATCAAACAATAAATCTGAATCGCAAAAAGATGCGGTGCAGTTTATCAAACAAAAACTCGACGGTGCCAAATGGTTTATTGAAGCGATTAAACAACGCCAAGAGACCTTGTATGTAACCATGACAGCCATCATGGACTATCAACGAGAGTATTTCTTGGAAGGTGACGAAACCAAAATCCGTCCGATGATATTGAAAGATATTGCAGACCGTGTGGGATTGGACATTTCCACCATATCGCGTGTAGCGAACAGCAAATATGTTGAAACGCCATACGGAACCAAACTGTTGAAAGACTTTTTCTCTGAAGCGATGATTAACGACCAAGGTGAGGAAATTTCGACCATAGAAATCAAACGAACCTTGCAAAATATCATCGATGAAGAAGATAAGCAAAAACCTTATCCGGATGATAAATTGGCTGAATTATTGAAGGAAAAAGGTTATCCGATTGCGCGCCGAACGGTAGCAAAATACCGCGAACAGCTGAATATTCCGGTAGCGAGAATGCGTAAAAAAATATGATACATTGAGAAAAATTATCGACATATTCTCTTATTTGTTTCACCCTGTGTTGATGCCCAGCATTGCCACAGGTTTTTATTTTTTTATTACTCGAAATTACTATCCGATACAAGAAGTAATGATTGTTCTTTTTCAGGTATTTGTCATGACCTTTCTTCTCCCGATTTCTATCTATTTGTTTTTGAAATCAACCGGAATATTGCAATCTGGCATTATGGTTACACGCAATGCCGAACGTTTGTTGCCCATCACATTGAATGTAATTCTGATTGGACTTTTGATATTTATTATCCTGAAACCCAACCCCAATTTGGAACTCAAAAAATACTTGATTGCTTATAGCTTTGCTTATATTATTGCATTTGGTTTTGCTCTGCTAAAGAAAAAAATAAGTATTCACATGCTGAGTTTTGTTGCCATGATCCCGTTTGTGATGAATACCTCCATTGCGACAAATCGCGAACCATTGCTTACATTTAGCGTCATTATCTTTTTCGT
>DATGOD010000100.1:0-2429 GCA_035306305.1 Flavobacterium sp. | reverse complement strand
CTGTTTTTTTGGTAGCCAGTTTACTTGCCACCGCCACATCGTCCATCAATGCAGCTATATCGTCCAAAACAGCAAAAATTCCTGATGCCATACCTGTCTTTTTTTGACGTAAATGTATCAATTTATCTTTAAAGATTTTATATGCAGGAACTGATTTTGATTTCGGGATATTTTAATCTTTGTCCTTTTTAAAACCGCCATTCCGCTTTTAACAAAGCGTATCGAGATATCAGCCTATAACTTGTTTCAGAAACACTTATGTCTGAGAGACTGTAAGAAACAAAGGTATTGGTATTAAAAATATTGTTGAGCACAAAACTTAAACGCAGTTTTTCGTTCACTTTATAATCAATATTCAAATCAGAAAAATAGAAGTCTTTTTTATTTTGCGACAAGTTTCCGAAATAATAGCGTTCGCTGTGCAGTGTTGCATACAATTCCTTTGAAAATCTGAAATTGAGGTTCACAAACGTGCGGTTGTTGATGTAATCAAAAACATCTGTGGTTTTAAATTGACTATAATCCCACTTAGTACCTATATGGTAATTGAAAATCCCGTTGAAACCGGAACGGAGCTCCATACCATAATTGATGGAAGAAGAAATAATATCGCGAATATCGGATTGATTGACATAATTTTGATATTGGGAAGTATTTCCTCCAAAGGTAAATTTCAGATTTGATTTTATCTGTTTAAAATAATAATCGGCATTCAGGTTATAATAAACCATACTGCGACCTTTCAAAATAATCGGTTCGGAAACGGAATAATTTTGGGACAAAACAGAAGTTGTTGAAAAATACTCCTCTGCAAAGCTGTAGCCCGTCATTGCCGACATAAAAAAACGATCGGACCAATTGCCCAAAGTGTACATAAGATTTGCATTGTGATTTGCGAATTTTGTAAAATCGGTGTATCCTTTAGAAAAACTTCGGAATCCTGAATGAATATGATCGGGGTACATGTTTAGCAGATTATTGGTCTGCCAGTTGTAATTATAAGATGCTTGAATTTTGTTTTTGCTGTTGATCTCCCAGTTAAAATTCAAAGCCGGAGCAATCAGCAAAGGATTGTATTTCTTATGGCTTTCATTTGTGATTATTTTTTGGTTCAGGTAATTGATTTTAACTGAAGGAATCATTCTGAACGATGGTATTAACTGATAGGAATAACTGAAATTAGTGTAATAAGAATGATTATGAAATTCCAAATCATTTTGAAAATCATCAGGACGTATTTCAGTTTCGTTGCTGATCAAAGAAAAAACGGTGTTTAAATCATCGTTTCGTAGTTCGGATCCTGTGTTCCATTCCAGCAAATGTCCTTTGGCACGGCGGTCTAAATATTTGGCTTCAAAACCATAAAAAGTCATTTTGTTGGCGGCATGCTGTTTCACGACCTCGGCATCCTGATGAAACAAATCCTGATAAACAAATTGGTTGACGTTGTAATTTTGCGGTGTTTCTTCGTTAATAAATCGTCCTGCCAAAATCCAGACTTTTTTATCGGTGGGTTTGGTTGTATAAACTATTTTGGAATCAAAGAAATTGGAGTTGGTATTCAGACGTTCTTCCATATGATCTCCATTAAAATTTATGGAACTTCTGTCTTTATTGTCTGTATAATTAAAACGCGTGGTAATTTCCAATGTTGATTTTTTAGAAAAATCGTGCGATAAATCTACTTTCCCAAAAGCGGATAATCTTTTTTGACGCATATAATAATCTTCGGTATTTTCAAAGATTGTTTCCCCGTCAGAAAACCAGTCATAACTGTTGCGGTAAAAATTTTGTTCGTCGGTATTTAAAAAAGCAATGGCTTTGAGTTTGGTTTTTTCCGACAAGGCAAAAATGCTGTTTAAAGAGAGCATTTCGGCATTATTAAAATTGGTTCGGTTGTCGCGCAGGGCAGCTGTGGACGGTGCCAAACTCAAAAACTGCGTAGCCGACTGATTATCGCCTATTGTAAAATCGTTGGACGAACGGATTAAATGGCTGATGTCGCCTGTGGCATCATATCCTAAATTATTGAGGTTGGTCAGAAAATAGTATTTGTTCTTTTTACCGAAATTCATCAGGTTGCTGCGTACGGTATAGCGGTTTTCTGAAACTACACCATAACCTGCATCTACATTGCCAAACCATTGACGTTTGGCATCTTCGTCTAATTTTAAATTCAAAGCAACCTTGTCGCTGTTTTCAATGCCTTTTAAATGCTTGTTGTTGGAATAATTTTTTAAAAGTTCTACTTCCTTTACCGGCTTTACCGGCATATTTTTAGACAATATTTTATAGCCTTTTTCAAAAAAATCATCGTTATCAATCATAATTTTTTCAATTTCCTGATTGCCCACTTTCACTGTTCCGTTTTCAGTAACCTGTATGCCCGGAAGTTTTTTCAGTAAATCTTCCACAGTGTATTCTGTTCC
>DATGOD010000099.1:0-3270 GCA_035306305.1 Flavobacterium sp. | reverse complement strand
AAGAGGGTGCAAATATAACACCCTTTTTTATCCACTTCCAAATGTTTTTGTAAGTATTTTTACCTTTTTTAAATACTATATTATTAACAACATGATAATAAATTGATTACACAAAAATAATAATACCTTTTTTTATATTCTATTTTCAAAAAACATATTCATCTGTAACAAAAAAACCCCTTATCCCCTACAAGTACTGTAATTAATTTAGTTTAGGAATTCGAAAATTATCGCTATTTTTGAAAAGTATAATTTCAAAACCCATAAACTATGTTTAAAAAAATCCTTTCTTTTATTACTCTTATTACATTATCTATGCCTATGTATGCACAAGAAGACATTGCTTATCAAAAGCCATCTAAAGAAATATTGGATTTGGCAGATTTTGAATTAGCCCCTGCTATATCCATGAACAGCTCAAAAGACCAAGCTATTTTGGTTTATCGAAATACGTATAAAACATTAGATGACCTCAACCAAGAAGAAATGCATTTGGGCGGACTTCGGATTAATCCAAAAACATCTATTTCGAGTACAACCTCTTTTTATACTAATATAAAGGTGAAAAATCTACTCACGCAAACTGAAACAGAGGTGAAAAATCTACCTGTGTCAGTCAAAATCACCTATTTAACTTGGTCGCCGGACGAGAAAAAAATTGCTTTTATCAATAATACTAATCAAGGAAATGAATTATGGTATATTGATTTAGACAATACTGAAGCTCATCAATTGACCGACGCAACTTTGAATGCAAACATGGGAAATCCGGTTACATGGTTTAAAGACAGTCAGCAATTGTTGATTAAAACGCAACGCCATCGCTACGAAGATTTGATCGACAAATCACACGCTATCCCAAACGGACCGATTGTTTCGGAATCTGAAGGTGGTGTAGAATCACAAAACAGAACTTACCAGGACTTGTTGAAAGATAAAACCGATGAAGAAAATTTTGAAAAACTCATTACAACCGATTTATATCGTATCGACTTGAACGGAAATAAATCATTATTCAAATCCGCAGATATGTTTGTTTCGGAATCATTTTCTCCGGACGGAAAATATTTGATGATTACAACTTTAGAAAAACCTTTTTCTTATATTGTTCCATTCCACCGATTTCCGATGAAAACCATCGTATATACAGCCAACGGCAACCGAGTGAAAGTGATTAACGAACTTCCGTTGAACGAAATCATGCCAAAAGGCTTTATGTCTGTTCGGCAAGGAAAAAGAAATCTGAGATGGCGTTCAGACAAACCAGCATCATTATTTTATGTACAAGCTTTGGACGAAGGCGACCAAGCTAATGAAGTAGAATTTAGAGATGAATTATTTTCATGGGACGCTCCGTTTAATAAAAACCCTGAAAGCTTAACCAAAACTCCACAACGATACGGCGGAATTATTTTTGGCGATAACCAAACTGCTATCATTTATGATCAATGGTATGACACAAGAAACATCAAAACGTATTTGTTTAATCCTTCGACCAAAAACCTGAAAGTGATTAACGACCGAAATTACCAAGATGTTTATGCCGATCCTGGAGATTTTCAAACCGAGAGAAATGAATTTGGACAACAAACCCTCCTTATTAATAACAATAAATTGTACCTAATAGGCGACGGATATTCTACACGTGGAAAATTTCCGTTTATAGACGAATATAACATTACCTCAAACGAATCAACACGAATATATCAATCGACATTAACAGACAAATTAGAAACCATCAGTTCGATTATTGATATTGACGAAGGAAAAATTTTGGTAAACATTCAATCCAAAACCGATTATCCGAATTATTATTACCGAAATATTTTTGCCATTAACGAAGACGAAAGCTTAACAAAAGTTACTGACAACAAAAATCCGTTTGAAAGCCTGAACGACGTACACAAAGAAGTTATCAAATATACCCGAAAAGACGGCGTGGAATTATCCGGGACTTTGTATTTGCCAAAGGGATATTTGGAACAAGAACATAAAGAAAAATTACCTTTGCTCATTTGGGCATATCCGACAGAATACAAGGACAAAAACAGTGCAGGACAAAGCACAGCCAATCCGAATGAGTTTACGTTTCCTTATTATGGTTCGTTTGTATATTGGGTAACCAAAGGATATGCAGTTTTGGACGATGCAGCGTTTCCGATTATCGGCGAAGGTGAAACAGAACCCAACGATACCTTTGTTGAACAACTAATTTGGAACGCCGAAGCTGCTATTGATGCTTTGGACGAAAAAGGTTATATCGACCGAACAAAAGTTGGCGTGGGCGGACACAGTTACGGTGCTTTTATGACGGCAAATTTGCTCACACATTCTGATTTATTTGCTTGCGGAATTGCCCGAAGCGGTGCTTACAACCGAACGCTCACTCCTTTTGGTTTCCAGAGCGAGCAACGAAATTACTGGGAAGCATCTGATGTGTACAACACCATGTCGCCGTTTATGAATGCAGAAAAAATGAAAAAACCGATGTTGTTGGTACACGGCGAAGCCGACAATAATCCGGGAACTTTTACCCTGCAAACCGAACGATATTTCCAAGCTTTGAAAGGATTGGGAGCTCCGGTGCGAATGGTAATTTTGCCTAAAGAAAGTCACGGATATGTTGCCAAAGAAAACATTTTGCATTTGCTCTGGGAACAAGAACAATTTTTGGATAAATATTTAAAAGGAGATTAAACTGATTTATACTTACCCAAAAACGGCTATCCAATGTTTTGGACAGCCGTTTTGTTATCAATAATGATATGTTTATTATTTCTTGATAAAAGTACCCTGAGCTTTTTTATTAGCTGAATTTATTGCTTTGATTATATAAGTTCCTACTGGTAGGCTACTTACGTTAATTTGTTCTGCAGATTCAAATGACATTACTTTTCTTCCATCAGTAGCATATATTTCAATGTTATTTACCTTTTCAGATAAGTTCAATATATCACTTGTTGGATTTGGGTAAAGTTCCAGTTTAATTTGTTTGATATCCTGAACGCTCACATTCGGTGATATATATACTGTATAATCCTCCACTTGACCATACTCAATCATTCCACATGACTGAGGTTCAGGAGATTCATGAAAATCTGTAGAAATTCGCATCCGCAATGAGGTATTTACAGTCGCAGAAGAAGGAACAATGAAAGAAACACTATGGTTCCCGTATGACACATTTTCTCCATATGAGGTCATGACTAACTCTTCATTATCAAAAAAACCATCATTATTAAAGTCTATCCAACCTCGAACATTTGTTGT
>DATGOD010000098.1:0-4501 GCA_035306305.1 Flavobacterium sp. | reverse complement strand
AAAAAAGACCAAAAACTAAACTGGTTCAAAACAAAATAGTTTGATTTCAAATTATTTTATAATAAATAGTTTGATATTAAATTATTTGTTATATCTTTGCCGAATGAAAATTAAAGACTCAAAGGATTTGGTTAGAATTTCGCAACTGATGGAAGTGACTCGGGACATCAGAAAAGGTGCGAGACAGTATTTTATGAAAAAAATGAAAGAACACAAAATTGATATAACGATTGAAATGCTTGAAGTTTTGTATGTGCTTTGGAAGAAAGATAACATCAACCAACAGGTAATTGTGAGCGAAACCAATCGCAACAAAGCAAGCATTACATCCTTGGTTGATAACATGACATCTCGTGGTTTGGTGCAACGAAATTCCGACCCCACAGACAGACGGAACAACCTGATTGCACTGACTAAAGAAGGCGAAAAGTATCAGGAAAAATTAATGCCCATAATGGCAGAAGTTTACCAATCTTTTCAAGGCGATGTTTCTTCACAGGAACTTGAACAAGCTATTGCTGTATTGCAAAAAGTAAATCAAAAAATTGTAGAATTGTAATAAAAAAATATGGTTTTATTCAATTCTATTTTTTTGAAATAATAGCTTGAATACAAACAGTATTATATTAAACTAAAATAAAAAAAATGAAGATAAAATTAATCATAGCGGCATTACTAACAACCATCAGCATAAATACCGCTTTTGCTCAAAGCGAGCGAAAAATTTCGGTGGAAGAATTATTCGCTTTGACAAAAGAAAACCACCCGAATTTAGCCGTGTCAAAAGCCGACATCACTATTGCAAAACAAAAGGTTGAAGTTGCTAAAAATGCAAAGTTACCAAGCATTAACGCTGGTGTTCAGGCATATTATTTAGGCGATGTAAATATCATCGACAAGGATTTTTCTAATTCCACACGAGTAGAGATGCCAGATTTTGGCAATACTTTTTCGGTAGATGCAAGTCAGTTGATTTGGAAAGGCGGTTTGGTGCAAAACAGCATTAAAGCACAATCACTTCAAGAAGAACTTGCAGAACTGAACTATCAGGCAAACGAACAGAGTATCAAACTTTTGGTATTGGGTTACTACTTGGATATATATAAGTTGGTTAACCAAAAAAAGGTTTATCAGCAAAATATACAATTAGCCGAACAGCGTTTAGATAACATCAATAAATATTATAATCAGGGAATGGTTACACGAAACGATGTAATTCGAGGCGAATTGCAACTTTCTAACCTAAATCTTGCTTTGCAAGTGATAGAAAACAACCGACAAATTCTTAACAAACAGCTTACAACCGCATTAGGGTTGGCTGACACAATACAGATTTTGCCTGATGATACGCTTTTAGAAAGTATGCCTAATGCTTCTTTTCTCGAAAATTACAGACAAGATATCCAAAACCATCCAACTGTTTTGATGACCCAAAAGGCGGTAAACATCTACGAAATGTCTGAAAAAATTACCAAAGCCGAACGCTTGCCGTCATTATCAGTATTTGCAAGTAACAAATTAGCTCGCCCTATTACTACTTCTACACCATCGTTAGATATGTACACAAACGGTTGGAGTGCAGGACTTTCACTCAATTTCAACATTGATGCTTTGTATAAAACACCAAAGAAAATCAAGCAAGTGAAGTTTGAAAAAGACAAAGCCATAGCACAGGCAAATGAAGTACAACAAATGATAGACGTTGCCGTAAATGCCGCTTATATCAAATACAACGAAGCCATTACGCAAAACAATACGCTTCGCACAAACAAGAATTTGGCAGATGAAAATTATCGCATAATGAATAGTAAATACAACAATCAATTAGCCATTTTATTGGACTTGATTGATGCAAGTAACCAAAAATTAGATGCAGAATTGCAGTTTGCCAATTCAGAAATCAACATCATTTATGCGTATTACAAATTATTGAAAGAATGCGGAAAACTATAATCAACTAACAATCAAAAAAAGAAAATAATATGTCACATAATACAGAAAACAACAATTCGGAAAAAACACAAAATACCGAACAAAAACAAACAACAAAAAAACCTATTGCAAAGGAAAAATCAAAAAAGAAATCTAATAAAAGAGCAAAAATCATCAATTATTTGGTGTTGATTTTGGTGCTTGGTGGGCTTTTTTGGGTTGTGAAAGCGTATTTCAACATCGGGAACGACCGATATACTAATGCTGCGCAAGTAGAATCGTTCATCAACCCAATCAATACAAGGGTTTCGGCTTACATCAAAGAAATCCGTTTCATCGAACACCAATATGTAAAGAAAGGCGACACTTTAATAATTTTGGACGACCGTGAAATTCAAACACAACTCGGACAAGCGGAAGCCGCTTATATGTCTGCATTAGCATCAAAAAACGCTGTTTTAAATTCGGTAAAAACAGCAACAAACAATGTAAATACAGCAACATCTAACGCACAATCAGCAAAGGCAAGTATTGAAGCTACAAAAGCACGCTTGTGGAATACAGAACAAAATTACAAACGCTACGAAAATTTGCTTAAAGATGAAGCTGTAACACGCCAGCAATTTGACCAAATAAAAAGTGATTATGAAGCACAAAAAGCTCAATTGGAAGCTCAAATTTCGCAATATCAAGCAGCAGTAAACGCCAAAACCACAAGCGAACTTTCGGTAAACGAAGTGCAATCGAGATTAGCAATGAACGATGCCGAAATTAAACGAACAGAAAACGCTTTGGAAATGGCAAAACTCAACTTGTCATACACTGTAATTACCGCACCACACGATGGAATTATGGGTAGAAGAACGGTAAACATTGGACAATTATTAAATCCGAGCCAACAGGTTGCTACCATTGTGGACATCAATAATTTGTGGATTACTGCCAATTACCGTGAAAACCAAATGAAAAATGTAACCATTGGTGGATTGGCAAAAATAAAAGTAGATGCACTTGGTGGAAAAGAATTTGAAGGGAAAATTACGGCAATTTCAGGTGCAACAGGTGCAAGATATTCGGCTGTTCCGGTAGATAATTCTACAGGAAATTTCGTTAAAGTGCAACAGCGTATTCCGGTGCGTATTGAATTTACCGAAAACAACAAACCCGAAGATTTGAAACTCTTGCGTGCAGGTATGAATGTGGAAGTTACCCTAAAAAAATAAAAAATGTATAATAAAAGTCCTTTTGCAGATTGGGTTCCAAAACCGTTGATGCTGATACTCATTCTCGTGATACTTTTCTCGACAATGTCCATTAACGGTGTTTATACAAGTAACGCTACCGATTTGTCGGGTGCATTGGCAACGTATTCGGAATATGTTTCATTGGCAAACAACGCAGGATTTATTGGTTTGGGGCTTTCTATGCTGATTGCTTTCCGTATAAAAATGCGTTTTCGTTCAAAAGAAATCATAACGGTAAGTTGTATTTTGCTTGCATTATTGTCTTATATGTGTGGAACAACAGACAATCCTTGGGTATTGGTTGCAGGTAGTTTTTTGATTGGTTTCTTAAAACTTTTTCCGTTAGTAGAAATGATATTACCCGTAATGTTCATTTTATCTCCAACAGGAGACAAAGGTAGATTTTATGCTCTTTTTTATCCTCTTGCAATAGGTTTCGGACAGTTTTTTGGCTATAAAATGGCATCATTAGTTTTTGAAAGCAATTACCAAGCACCTTATTTTTTGATGTCGGCAATGATGTTGCTCATCGCAACAATATCGCTTATTTTCCAACACAACCAAAGGTTTTGCTTCAAAAAACCGCTGTATCAAATAGATTGGCTCTCTTTGGTCTTGTTGAGTTCTTCGGCTATGTTCTTTAATTACTTTTTTGTGTTTATGCGTCAGCAAGGTTGGTTTACATCGCCATATATTATAGGTTCGCTAATAATTGGTGTTATACTATTGGTGTTGACCATTTACCGTCAAAAATTCCTGAAACGAAAAATGATAAAATTCAATCTTTTTGTAGAAAGAGAAAATGTAAAACACGGTTTTGTTTTGTTACTGTTTTTGGGTGTTTACCTTGCAAGTACAAGCATTTATTCACAATATACAATTGGTGTTTTGGGCTACAACAATTTAATCAATGCTCATACCAATTTGTATATGATTTACGGAATAGTGATAGCAGGCGTAATTGCGTTTTTTCATTTTCAAAACAAATGGAACGTGAAATACTATATAGCATCGGGATTTATCGCTTTTTTCCTTCATACGCTTTGTCTTTATTTAATTATTCAACCACAAATGAACATTGAATATCTTAATTATTCTATGATTTTGAAGGGTTTGGGAATGGGCATTTTGTTCATCGGGATTTGGTTTTACGCTTCATTAGATTTAGAAATGGACGATATGTTTGGAGTATTGAGCATTTTGCTTATAGTAAGGTCATTTTTTGCAACAGCTATCGGAAGTGCCATTATCGGTTGGGCAGTTTATCAAGGACAATGGCAAAGTTTGAGCGATATGTCCAACTATTTAGACATAGGCGACATTCC
>DATGOD010000097.1:0-22851 GCA_035306305.1 Flavobacterium sp. | reverse complement strand
AAACGCCCATCCGTTTGTGGCTGCATTTTTAACCAAAGGATTTCCATCGGTGAGATCCAAATGGTTTTTTAAACATAAACGTTGGATTAAAATCATCCCGAGAGATGCCTATACTTATTTAGAATATCACTTCTTTGACCAAGAAGGAAATCAAATCAATTAATATGTTTTAATCGCCTAATGAATAATCGTTAGGCGATTTTTTTTGATTGGAAATGAGTTAAAAATAAAAAAAAACACTGCTCATAAATATTTGAACAGTGTTTGGAATTTATTTAATATAACGATCTCGAATTACAAAGCCGGATATCTCGCCGGATTGCTTTCGTGCATAATGGCATAAATTTTTTCAAACACATCTTCTTCAGATGGTTTAGAAAAATAATCTCCGTCTGTGCCATAAGCCGGTCTGTGTGCTTTGGAAGTAAGCGTTTGTGGTAAACTGTCCAAATATTTATAACCACCTTGATTTTCAACAATATGTTGTAAAATATATGCTGATGCACCTCCCGGAACGTCTTCATCAACTACCAATAATCGGTTGGTTTTTTGAACGGATTTTACTGTGTCGTGATTCAAGTCAAATGGCAATAATGATTGAGCATCAATGATTTCAACGTTGATACCTACTTCTGCCAATTCTTTTGCTGCTTGTTCTACAACTCGCAATGTTGAACCGTATGATACCACAGTAATGTCGCTACCTTCTCTAATAGTTTCAACCACACCGATTGGCGTTGTAAATTCGCCTAAATTGGTTGGTAATTTTTCTTTCAAACGATAACCATTCAAACATTCCACAATCAATGCCGGCTCGTCTGATTTCAACAAAGTATTGTAAAATCCTGCTGCTTTAGTCATGTTTCTCGGTACCAATACGTGCATTCCTCGAATAGCATTGATAATCATTCCCATTGGAGAACCAGAATGCCAAATTCCTTCCAATCGATGACCGCGTGTTCGTACGATTAACGGAGCTTTTTGACGACCGGCCGTACGATATTCTAAAGTCGCCAAATCATCACTCATAATTTGGATGGCATAAAGTAAATAATCCAAATACTGGATTTCGGCAATTGGTCTTAAACCTCTCATCGCCATTCCGATACCTTGACCCAAAATTGTTGCTTCGCGTATTCCGGTATCAGACACACGCAATTCGCCGTGCTTCTCTTGCAAACCTTCTAACCCTTGATTAACATCTCCAATATGTCCGGAATCTTCGCCAAACACTAATGTTTCTGGATAAGTAGAGAAAATTTTATCGAAATTGTCTCTTAATACAATTCTCGCATCAACTTCAGTTGAATTGTCATCATATTGAGGTAAAACTTCTTCTACCAAAGTAGCCTTTTGATTTGATTCAGACATTAAATGACTACTGTATTTTGGCTGAATTTTAGCAAAATATTGTTCAATCCATTGGTTGAGTTCTTGATTTCCTTGTTGTTGAACAAAATATCTCTTAGTAATTCTGGCTGTGGATAAAATATCTTTTCTGATAGGCTCTTTGATGCTAGATAAATCTTTAACCATTTGAGCTATTTTATCAGGATTTGATGAATTTCCGCCGATTTTATTTAAGATGCTAACAAGTTCTTCTCGCTCTTGTTTAATCGGATTGAGATAAGCATCCCAAGCTGCACGTTTGCTTTCACGAACAATTTTTTTAGCTTCTTCGTCTAATTGCTTGAGTTCTTCGTCAGTTGCCATATTGTTGGCGATCAACCACTCACGCATTTTTTCGATACAGTCATATTCGGTTTCCCAAGCCAATCTTTCTTTAGATTTATATCTTTCGTGTGAACCCGATGTCGAATGTCCTTGCGGTTGTGTTAATTCTTTGACGTGTATCAAAACCGGAATATGGTTTTCTCTAGCAATTTTGCCTGCTTTTTGGTAAGTTTCTACCAAAGCCGGGTAATCCCAACCATTAACGGTTAAAATTTCATAACCATTAGAATCGTTTTCTTTTTGGAAACCTTCCAGAATTTCCGAAATACTCTCTTTGGTGGTTTGGTATTTAGCATGAACAGATATTCCGTACATATCGTCCCAAACGCTCATAACCATAGGTACTTGTAATACTCCTGCAGCATTAATAGTTTCAAAAAATAAACCTTCTGAAGTAGAGGCATTTCCGATTGTTCCCCAAGCAACTTCATTTCCTTGATTAGAAAATTGATTGTTTTTGTCTGCATCGGCATTTGCACGATAATATTTTGAAGCTTGTGCTAAACCTAATAAACGCGGCATTTGTCCGGCAGTAGGAGAGATGTCTGCACTAGAATTTTTCTGTGCTGTAAGGTTTTTCCACTGTCCGTT
Source organism: Flavobacterium sp. (assembly GCA_035306305.1). Taxonomy (GTDB): domain Bacteria; phylum Bacteroidota; class Bacteroidia; order Flavobacteriales; family Flavobacteriaceae; genus Flavobacterium. The sequence continues at coordinate 20,526 of DATGOD010000097.1, read as the reverse complement.
TTCATCCAAACTATGCGTGGCAAAGTGTCCACCCATTTGTCTTCCGGCAGACATTGGTTCTTGTTCAGCATCTGCATGACCATATAAACCGGCAAAAAACTCTTGCGGAGTCATTGCTCCGATTGCCATCATAAAGGTTTGGTCGCGGTAATATCCTGAACGAAAATCTCCGTTTTTGAAAGCTTTTGCCATAGCCAGTTGCGGAATTTCTTTTCCATCGCCGAAAATACCAAATTTCGCTTTTCCGGTTAGTACTTCTCGTCGCCCGAGCAAACTGCACTCACGACTGATACGAGCTGTTTTATAATCGTTAATTACTTCTGTTTTGAAGTCTTCAAATGTTATTGAATCTTTCGTTTTTACTTCACTCATGTCTATCATTTATCTTTTTTTCGCCGACGAATTTATTAAAAAAAAAGCAATTTTAGACTAAAAAAAGATAGTCAATGCTTCAAAATCGGTCTTGTTATTATATTTCTTGTTTTTCGGTTTTTGGAGAAAAAAGATTTTTCTCCTTAATTAGTTTTGCGATTTTTTCGGGTAAATCTTGTTCCCAATTTTCATTTTGATGAATTTTTTGGATTACTTCTCTAGCCTGTATATGCAAATCTTTAGGGTCGTAATCCGGAATATCGAAAATTTGATTTTTATTGACAAAATATTCAATAATAGGTTGTAAGTCTGTGTCATTCAGTTGAATATTTTTTGATGTTACCACGACATTTTCTTTGTTCAACATCGGATATAAATACAATTGAATATTATTTTTAAACAATTTTCCTAATCCTTCAAAAGCTCCTCCGCCAAGATTTTCGTAGTATTTAGAATCGAAAATATTTTCTAAATTGTTGGCACCGAGAGCCAAACCTATTTTTTCTGAGGTGTATTGAGAGCAATATTCGGTTACTTTGTAATATTTTTTAAAGTTGGAAATCATCACATAATGTCCTAATGAACAAAGCAGTTCAGCACGGTCAATAAAATCTTGTTCGTCTATTTCGCCTTCGGTCAATAAGTTGTTTAATGTGATTTCAAACAAGACTGCTGTTTGTTTTTCTCTGATTTTATTGTATTCAACAAAAAGTTTAAGTGATTTCTCTAACATGTTTATATTAACCGATGTTACAGGTCTAAAACTTCCTCTTAGTAGCAGTATGTTTTTACGATACAAGATATTTGCAGGCAACAAGCTTTTTCCTTTTGGACCGAAAACAATTGCGTTGGAAAAACCTTTTTTGACCAAATACATACTCATCAAACGATTGTCTATATCTGCAAAACATGGCCCGGAAAAGTTGATACTGTCAATCTCGATTTGGTCTTTTTCTAAATGGTCATACAAACTGTCAATCAATTTTTTAGGATTATTGCGTTTGTAAAAAGCACCGTAAATTAGATTGACACCCAAAATACCTAAAGTGTGTTGTTGTAAACGTGCATCGGTTTCTTTGAATTGGATATGAAGAATGATTTCGTTGTATGCACCTTTTGGCTCGATTTGAAAACGAATACCTACCCAACCGTGCCCTTTGAATTTTTTAGCAAAATCAATGGTAGCAACAGTGTTGGCATAGCTAAAATACAATCGATTCGGAAATTCGTCGTTAAACAAACGCTCTTCCATCAAGTTCGATTCGTGATTGAGCATTTTTTTTAGCCGATTTTCGGTTACATATCTACCGTCGGGTTCAACAGTGTATATTGCATCGCTAAATTGTTTGTCGTAGGCTGACATTGCTTTAGCGATTGTACGCGAAGAACCGCCAGCTCTGAAAAAATGACGAACGGTTTCTTGTCCGGCTCCGATTTCGGAAAAACTGCCATAAATGTTCTTGTTTAAATTCAGTCGCAAAGCTTTGTCTGAGATAGCAGGTCGATGCTCTATAATCCTGTCCCCATCAATAATTAAGTCGTTTTCGAAGGCTTTCATAAAACTAAAAATATTTGTCGTATTTTTACAGCATAAAGATACTTCAATAAAATCGAAGATATTGTAATTTTTTACTAAAAGTATGAAAATATATTTTCTCGGAACAGGTACATCTCAAGGTATTCCGGTTATTGGTTGCGAAGATAGAGTGTGTAAAAGTAGTGATACTCGGGATAAAAGACTGCGTTCATCGGCTTTTGTACAATGGGATGAAGTGATTTTTCAAATTGATTGTGGTCCCGATTTTAGACAGCAAATGCTCCAATCAAAATGTCCGTATATCGATGCTTTGTTGTTTACGCATGAACACGCCGACCATACAGCCGGAATTGATGATATCAGACCTTTTTGTTTTATGAAAAAAGGTTTTGTGGATGTGTATGGATTGCCGAGAGTGTTGCAAAATCTCGAAAATCGTTTTGCTTATGCATTTGTTACGGAAAATCGTTATCCGGGAGCTCCGGCTTTGACCGGACACGAAATTGAGGCAGGAAAATCGTTTGAAATAAAAAAGAAAAGTATTTTACCGATTGGCGTAATGCATGGAAATTTACCGATTTTAGGTTATCGTTTTGACAAACTGGCTTATTTGACCGATGTGAAAACACTGTCGGATGAAGCGATAAACCAATTGCAAGATTTGGATGTTTTAGTAATTAATGCACTGCGAATAGCAGAGCATCCGACACATAATAATTTGTCTGACGCATTAAAATATATCCGAAAAATTCAGCCTAAAAAAGCGTATCTCACGCATATCGGACACGAATTAGGATTGCATAAAGAGGTAGAGAAAAATTTACCTGAAAATGTATTTTTAGCTTATGATAATTTACAGATTGAATTGTAGTTAAATATATTTATGTAAACAATTAAATTAGCATATAATTTGAAACAAAAATGAAAAGAAAAATAAAGCAATCTTCTGAAATAAAATTACTTCAAATTGATGATTTGAATAACGAAGATTCTAACACGCATTTTTATGCTAATTCTATTTCCAAACATTTAATTAGCAATCATTCTCGAATTGAGTCGCATCACAAACATAATTTTTATGCAGTTTTTTTGTTTATTCGAGGAACAGGAACGCACGAAATCGATTTTAAACGCTATGAAGTCAAACCCGGAGCAGTTTTCTTTCTAACGCCAGGACAAACGCATTGCTGGGATTTATCGTCTGATATAGAAGGATATTTATTTTTTCACAGCCGCGAATTTTATGAAACTTATCACGCCAAAACATTATTGAAAGATTTTGTTTTTTTTGAATCTTTTCAAACCGAAAAATGCTTTTATTTAAGGGATAATGAGCAACAAAAAGTAACACCTTTGTTTATTGAAATATTAAGTGAATATCAGTCTAATCGTTGGAAGAAAAATCAGTTGATTAACAGCTATTTGACCCAACTTTATATTTGGTTAAATAGATATGTTTCGACCAAAAGTTCGCTCAATTTTGATGAATTGAAAAGGTATCAGACAATTTATACCGGATTCGAAAATTTACTTGAATCAAATTTTTTGACAATACGAAGTGCGAGTCAATATGCTGATTTATTGAATATTACTCAAAAACATTTGAATCGAGTGGTAAAATCGATCACTGCCAAAACAACCACATCAGTTATCGCGGAAAGAATTGTTTTGGAAGCGAAACGCAAATTGATTTTCTCGCAAAAATCTGTAGGTGAAATAGCAATTGATTTGAATTTCTCTGACGTATCTTATTTTATTAAATTCTTCAAAAAATATACCCAAGAAACTCCTGCAGAATTTGCCAAACGGAACTTTACCACCGAAAGCTAATCCTCGTCTTTATCCAAAAAAATATTGAGCCACATCAGTCGTGAAAGTTTGTAATTAATCATCGAAAACAAAAAGGCGATAGCAATCACAATGATAAAAATTGTCATAAAAGACCAATCAAAAATAAGCCCCAAAACAATCACAGCAATCATTTCTGCACAGGTAATTCCGTAGCTGATATACATGGCTCCAAAATAAAAACCGGTTTCGCGATGAAAAGAATATCCGCAAGAACTACAACTTTTGTTCATTTTTGGCATTTTGAATAAAAAAGGATTGCCATTGGTAGCAAATACTTTGGTTTTTTCGCAATTCGGGCAAGTTCCTTTAGCCACTCTGTTTAAATATGACGACATAATACTTGTAAAATTTGGCACAAAGTTACTACTTTTACAACTTGTTTTGTAGCATAATAAAGCCTAATAATTGTACAAAACAGACATTTTAATATTTTCAGTTGATATGGCTAATAGATGTGTGCATTTGCTTTCGCAGTTTACGGATAATGAAAAATTACCTGATAAATTTGATTTTCCTACCAATTATGAACCTCATTATCTGGCAATAACAGCAAGCAAAGAATTACAAAAACACATAGAAAAAACGCATCATCTTGATGAAAAAGGACGTATGTATGGCGTACTTATCGTTAAAAATACTTTGGATGAATTAGGTTTTTTAGCTGCTTATTCTGGACAAGAAAAAGAACAAGATTCCTACTTTGTTCCGCCGATTTATAATCGGTTAAATCCGAATGATTTTTTTGCCGAAAATGAATTGGAATTATCTCGTATTAATCAAGAAATAGAAACGATTGTTTTTTCGGATAAATATGTAGCTATTAAAGAATTGGTTGAAAAATATATAGAGCAATCACAAAAAGAAATCGCCGAAAAAATTAAGGTGAATCAAATGGCTAAAAAAGAAAGAGAATTATTGCGAAAAAATCTTTCTGAAACCGAAAATAAATCAGAATTGGAAGCTTTAATTCGGCAAAGCCAAACCCAAAAAAGTGAATTAAGTAAGCTTAAAAAATCATGGAAAAGTAAAATTGAACAAGTCCGAAATAATTTGGAGGAGATAGAAGCAAAAATTAATGAACTGAAAACCAAAAGACAAAAATTATCTAAACAAACGCAAAAGCAATTATTCAAAAGCTACCATTGCTTGAATGCTTTGGGTGAAAAAAAAGACATTTTGACCATTTTTAAAGAGCAATTGTCGCAAGAGCCACCGGCTGGAACCGGCGATTGCTGTACACCTAAATTATTGAATTATGCTTACCAAAATCAGCTGAAACCTATTGCAATGGCAGAATTTTGGTGGGGACAACCGCCTGCGACAGAAATCAGAAAGCATTTGCATTATTATCCAGCTTGTCGCGGAAAATGTGAACCTTTGCTCAATTTTATGCTCCAAGGATTAGATGTAAATGAAAATCCGTTGGAGAAACAAATGAAAAATGGCAAGCAAATCAAAATTTTGTATGAAGACGAGGCGATTGTTGTGGTAGAAAAACCACACCAATTGTTGTCGGTGCCGGGAATAAAAACGCAAAATTCGGTATTAGAACAAGTCAAAACGATAGTTAAAAATAGCAACGGGCCTATTATTGTGCATCGTTTGGATTGGGCAACATCTGGCTTGATGGTTTTGGCAAAAAATAAAAATGCGTATCATCATTTGCAAAAACAATTTTTGAAAAAAACGGTTTTCAAACGATATTCGGCTCTTTTGGAAGGAGAAATTTTTGAGCAATCGGGCGAAATTAATCTGCCTTTACGTGTTGATTTGAACGACAGGCCGAGGCAAATGGTTTGTAAAAAACACGGAAAAAAAGCGATTACAAAATACGAAATACAAGAAATCGTAAACGGGAAAACACGTATTTATCTATATCCGATAACAGGACGAACACATCAGTTGAGAGTACACATGGCACATCCGAGAGGATTGAATTGTGCGATTGTGGGCGATTCGTTATACGGCAAATCAGCAAGTCGATTATATTTACAAGCCGATCGATTAGGTTTTTTACATCCAGTAACAAATGAAAACTTAGTTTTTGAGATGAAGCCCGAATTTTAGTACCTTTACATCAAAAAATTAGTGATGCAAATCATCGAAGTTATTCAACCTAAAACAGAAAAACAGTTTCTCGACCTTCCTCTACAGATTTATCAAAATGATAAAAATTGGATAAGACCTTTACAATCAGATATTAAAGCAGTATTTGATGTTAAGAAAAATAAAATCTTACAAGAAGGAGCCTTTTTTAAACGTTGGATTGTAATGCAAGATGGAACGGTAGTCGGAAGAATTGCCGCTTTTGTTAATCCGAAATATAAAGAAAAACAACCAACCGGTGGAATTGGTTTTTTTGAATCAATTGATAATCAACAAGTAGCTGATTTGTTGTTTGATACGGCGAAATATTGGCTCAAAGAGCAAGGCATGCAAGCGATTGATGGGCCAATTAATTTGGGCGAACGCGATCAGTGGTGGGGATTGCTGGTAGAAGGTTTTCATCCGCCGTTGTATCACATGAACTACAATCCGCCCTATTACCAAAAACTATTTGAAAATTATGGCTTTCAGAACTATTTTAATCAAGAGTGTTTTTCTTTGCCTTTTGATGCCGAAATGTCTGACCGATTGAAGTTTTTGCACCAACGAATTAAACGTACAGGAAAATATAAAGCCGAATATCTCAAAAAATCGAATATTGATAAATATGTAATGGATTTTGTTACTATTTATAACGATGCGTGGGCAACACACGGAGGAGGCAAACAGCTGACAAAAGCAGAAGGTTTTAATATTTTTAAAACCATGAAACCGGTTATCGATGAAAAGTTGGTTTGGTTTGTGTATCACGAAAATAAACCAATTGCTTTTTGGATAAATTTACCTGATTTGAATTTCTATTTCAAACAATTAGACGGAAAATTCGGACTTTGGCAAAAAATTAAATTATTGTATTTACTCAAATTTGTTAAAAATCCGAAAGCTGTAGGAATCGTATTTGGTGTAGTGCAAGAATTTCAAAGTCGTGGAATCGAGGCTTTTATGATTATGGAAGGACGAGAAACCATTCGACGAGATTTGCATTACAACGAATATGAAATGCAATGGATTGGCGATTTTAATCCAAAAATGATTAAGATTGCCCATGAATTAGGTGCAACTGTCAATCGAAAATTGACGACTTATCGCTATATGATTGACAAAAATATTCCTTTTGAAAGACATCGAGTTTTGTGATTTAGCCTTTCAATTAATGTAGATAAATATTCAAAAATGGACAAAAATAAAATATTAGTATTGTGTGAAAAATTCTCCAAAAACACCTTGATGGAAACTTTGCATATCGAATATGTAGATGTTGGAGAGGATTTTTTAACAGCCAAAATGCCAGTCAATTCAACCGTTCACCAACCGATGGGATTGTTGCATGGCGGAGCTTCTGTCGCCTTGGCAGAAAGTGTTGGTAGTGCGGCTTCGATGTTATTTATCGATGCAGAAAAATATGAAGTACGCGGAATTGAAATTTCAGCTAATCATTTGAAAAGCAAAAGAGAAGGAGAGGTTTTTGCGACTGCACGAATTATTCACAAAGGAAGTAAATTACATTTGTGGGAAATCAAAATCATTGACGAAAACAATCAATTGATTTCGCTTTGTAAATTAACCAATATGATTTTGCCTAAAAAATGATAGAAAAAATAAAGGAATGGACAGCCAGAAAATTACCTTTCATTGTTTATAGAAAACCAAATGAAATAACTCGTTTTGGTTGGTTTCAGCAAGATGACAAGCTGCATATCGTTCAAGAATTAAATCAAAGTTGTTTTGTTTTTGCTCCGTTTTCATCAGAAGATAAAGTGATATTTTTACCTGAAAATTGTTTATTGATGGAAGATAATACAGCCATTGAAGTTGATTTTCCTCAACAAATTAAATCTTTAGAAAATCCACAAACCGACAAAACTTTTCATATTAATTTGGTTTCAAAAGGAATACAAGCTATTCGAGCAGGCAAAATGGATAAAGTTGTACTTTCTCGTCGCGAAGAAATTTCGATTAAAAAGGACAAGTATATCGATTATTTTCAGCGGTTTGTCAAAAAATATCCAACGGCATTTGTATATTGGTTTTATCATCCAAAAGTTGGCATGTGGATGGGAGCAACGCCCGAACAATTGGTCAAAATAAACAATACAAAAGTGAAAACCGTGGCTTTGGCAGGAACACAAGTGGATAAAGAAACCGAGCTAAACCTAGTGGTTTGGGGCGACAAAGAACAACAAGAGCAACAAGTCGTAACCGATTTTATATTAGATTCGCTAAAACCTTTTTCTAAAAAAATCCGTCAAACACAGCCTTTTACGTATAGGGCAGGTTCATTATTACACATAAAAACAGACATTGAATCCGAATTATCTATTGAAAATGATGCCTATAAAGTGGTGAAATTTTTACATCCGACACCAGCTTTGTGTGGATTTCCGAAAAATGTTGCTAAAGATTTTATTGTTGCAAACGAAAATTATGACAGAGAATATTATGGTGGATTTTTGGGTGAATGGAAATTTGATTGCGGAACAAAATCATCAAATAGCGATTTGTTCGTAAATTTGCGGTGCATGAAAATAGCAAATGAAAAAGCATATTTGTTTTTGGGAGGAGGAATCAATAAAGATAGCGACCCCGAAAGTGAATATTACGAAACAGTAAATAAAAGTAAAACAGTAAAAAGTATTATATGAAACTTGATATATTGGCATTCGGGGCACATCCGGATGATGTAGAATTGGGATGTGGAGCTACGATAGCCAAAGAAATTTCTTTAGGAAAAAAAGTAGGTATTGTCGATTTGACACGAGGAGAATTAGGCACTCGTGGTTCGGCAGAAATTCGGGATCAAGAAGCGGCAGCTGCTGCGAAGATTTTAGGCGTTTCGGCAAGAGAAAATCTTCGTTTTCGTGATGGTTTTTTCGTAAATGATGAAAAACATCAATTAGAAATTATTAAAATGATTCGAAAATATCGCCCAGAAATCGTGTTGTGCAATGCTATTGACGACCGACATATCGACCATGGAAAAGGAAGTAAATTGGTTTCTGATGCTTGTTTTTTGTCCGGATTACGCCGAATTGAAACCCAATTAGACGGAGTAGAGCAGGAGGCGTGGCGTCCGAAATTGGTTTATCATTATATCCAATGGAAAAACATCGAACCCGATTTTGTGGTAGATGTAACCGAATTTATGGATAAAAAAATAGACGCGGTGATGGCTTATAGTTCACAGTTTTACGACCCAAATTCCAAAGAACCAGTTTCGCCGATTGCCACTAAAAATTTTACAGAAAGTATTGAATATCGTGCTAAGGATTTAGGACGATTGATTTTTGCTGATTATGCAGAAGGATTTACGGTAGAAAGATTTGTTGCAGTCGATAGTTTGACCGATTTGAAGTAAAATTTGAGGTTGATGATTTGGAGTTATGAATTCTTTAATTCTAAGTAAAAAAATCAATTAAAAATATTTGTGCATCATAGATAAATCAGTATCTTTGCACTCGTTAATAAAACACGGTGGTTGTAGCTCAGTTGGTTAGAGCGTCGGATTGTGGTTCCGAAGGTCGTGGGTTCGAGACCCATCATCCACCCAAAAGCTCAGAGTTGGCTTTTAAATAAAACTCAACATGGTGGTTGTAGCTCAGTTGGTTAGAGCGTCGGATTGTGGTTCCGAAGGTCGTGGGTTCGAGACCCATCATCCACCCCAAAAGCGGTTCATTATTGAACCGCTTTTTTTGTTTAAATAGGTTGCAAAAAAAGCTGTCCCTTTTATGGAACAGCCTTTTAAGTAGATTGTGAAAAATAATTATTTTTGTGTATCTTTTTGATTCTCATCTATATTGTTTCCTTGTTGATCATCACCAATAAAACCTTTTACGCTATGAACAATTTGTGTGAGTATTTCTCGTTTGTTTTTGGCGTAATCTTGTACGAAAAAAGAAGTTTTGTTGGCCAATGTTGCATTATCTGAGGTGAGCTGTCGATCGTCGATATTCACTCGGATTCCGATAACGGTTTCATCTGGAATATCAGAAAAAACTTCTGTCAAATTGCCTTCCCAATCAAAGTTTTTCAAATCAATCGGGCGGTCGGCGTTGATGGTCATTACCACCGTTTTTACTTCATCAACAACTTCAATATCGGAAGTTACTTCCTGAGCAAAAGCTGTTCCACTCAATAAAAGAGCAAAAGCGAATGATAGTCTTAATTTTTTCATATCCTTTTATTTTTAGTTAGTAAATATATTAAAATTTTATGAAATAAAAAATTAAGGGTTTACTTTTTTGATCTCTCCTCGTTGCTTCTCGGTTTCGCCCACAAGGCCGTATTCAAATATATAGCCATCTTTGTTGGTGGTTAATATTTTCATGTGAACGCCTTTTCGTTCAGCCATATTTTTAGGATTTATTTTTTGTAAAATGTATTCACAATCGTTGATCCATCTGATAGAAGCTGTGTCTGTTTTGCCCATATATGTTTCTATTTCGATAGAATCGTTTCGGACAAATGTAGATTGATGAATCTCTCCGTTTATTTCTTGCTCAAAAAGAAAAGTGCCGGTTTTGAAATCTTGGCAATTTCTTTCTTGCTGATAACAAGCTGTTAGTAAAAATACTAAAGGTAATGCGTAGAATGATTTCATTCAGATTTGTTTTTATCGTTAAAAATTCCTTTTACAATGGTGTTTATTCCCAGAAAAAACCACAGCATAGCAAACAAGCAAATAGCGATACCTACTGCAAGTACGATGTAGTAAAATGGGTGATTTTGATTTTTGAAAGACGAGTTTACAACGATAGGGCCAAGGAACATCAATGGCATTGCCAAGGCTACTTTTCTAAAGCCTTTCATCATCGTCTCTTTGTCAATTTGTGGTGTGCTCATTTTTATAAAATTTTATAGCTTCCCGAACATTTCGGTGTTTTTCAATCAAATCTTTAGCAGTTTGTTCGTCCACAGAAAGCTCGTCCATCAACATTTTTTCGGCTCGATTAACCAATTTGTTGTTTGATAATTTCATGTCCACCATCTTGTTGCCTTTTACTCTGCCAAGCTGAATCATTGTAGTGGTCGAAATCATGTTTAAAATTAGTTTTTGAGCAGTTCCGGCTTTCATTCTCGAACTTCCAGTAATCACCTCCGGACCAACGATAACTTCTATCGGGAAATCGGCACATTTCGTTATCGGACTGTTCGGATTACAGGTAATGCAAGCTGTCGGAATATTATTTTCTCGACAAAATTCTAATCCACCCAACACATAGGGTGTTGTACCTGAAGCAGCAATTCCTATAACAAAATCTTTATCGTTGATGTGATAAGCCTGCAAATCTTTAACAGCATTTTCTGTATAATCTTCGGCATTTTCTACTGCTTTTCGGATTGCAGTATCGCCACCGGCAATCAAGCCAATAACCCAATCGTCAGATACGCCAAAAGTTGGTGGACATTCTGATGCATCCACAATACCCAATCGACCGGATGTTCCGGCACCGATATAAAACAATCGACCGCCGTTTTCCATTTGATTAACGATAGATTGTACTGCTTTTTCAATATTTGGGATTACTTTTTGCACTGCTATTGCCACAGTTTGGTCCTCCTGATTGATGATAGTAAGCAGCTCACTTACCGATTTCTTTTCTAAATCGTCATATTTAGAATCGGATTCTGTTATCTTTTCAAAAGTCATATTTGTGCTCTTTCTTCGCAAAGATACAGAGATTTTGTCAATAATAGTTATGAATTTAAAGACATAAATATCTACCTTTGCGGCGAGCAGGCAACCTTATCGCTGGCATTAGTCAGAGGAAAGTCCGGGCACCACAGAACAGCATAGCGGATAACGTCCGCCGGTTGTGAAATCAGGACAAGTGCAACAGAAAGTATGTACAGGTAATGCTGTAGTGAAATCAGGTAAACTCTATGCGGTGAAATGCCATGTAAACCAACGTTTGAGGGTTGTTCGCCTAATGTTGGAGGGTAGGCAGATGGAGCGATGGAGTAATCTTTCGCCTAGATAAATGATAAGGAGATTGTTTTGACAATTTACAGAACCCGGCTTATTGCCTGCTTTTTTACAAAATCTTAATAGGAGATAACCAAAACTAAATCAACAAAAAGCGTTTTAATTGGTGTTAATTGATTACTTTTGCAGGAACTTTCAATATTGGAAAAAAACAACTAAATAGTACGATTATGAACACATCTTTAGACATTAAAATCACTAAAGCAGATACATCTAAAATAGATCAATGTGATTTTGATAATCTAAAATTTGGAGCTCAATTTACAGACCATATACTGGTTTGTGAATATGAAAACGGACAATGGAACGAACCGGAAATCAAGCCTTATTCGCCAATTACTTTAGATCCTTCTGCCAGAGTTTTTCATTATGGACAAGCGATTTTTGAAGGAATGAAAGCTTATAAAGATGAGCAAGATCAAATCTGGTTATTCAGACCGGAAGAAAATTATCATCGATTTAATAAATCGGCAGTTCGATTGGCTATGCCTGAAATCAACAAAGAAATATTTATTGAAGGTTTAAAAGCTTTGGTAAAAACTGATGAACAATGGGTGAAAAAAGGATTGGGTAATTCATTATACATCCGCCCATTCATGATAGCAACCGAAAGTGGAGTTATTGCCAGCCCGTCTGAGAAATTTTTGTTTTGTATTCTTCTTTCGCCGGCAAAATCATACTATTCGGGCAAAATCAAAGTGAAAATTGCCGATTATTACAGCCGTGCTGCCAATGGAGGAATTGGTGCGGCAAAAGCAGCCGGAAATTACGCCTCACAGTTCTATCCGACCAAATTGGCTCAGCAAGAAGGTTATAACCAAGTTATTTGGACTGATGATACTACACATACAAGACTTGAAGAGTCTGGTACAATGAATGTGTTTTTCCGTATAAATGACACTTTGTACACGGCACCGACATCCGACAGAATTTTGGACGGAGTTACTCGAAAAAGTTTGATTGATTTAGCCAAACATTTAGGTATAGAGGTGCATGTAGAACCGGTAGAAGTAAACCGAATTGTAGAAGCTGCCAAAGACGGAAGTTTGAAAGAAATTTTTGGAGCAGGTACAGCTGCGGTTGTGAATCAAGTTGAAGGTTTTGCTTATCAAGATGATTACTATCAATTACCTGAAATTGTGGATGAAAAATCATTTGCACTTCGCCTCAAAGATGGCTTGACACGTATCCAAAACAAATTGTCTGAAGATGTTTTTGGTTGGACTGTTCAAGTATAAAATAATTAAATAAATCTGCTCGATAATTTAGCATTGTCGGGCAGTCTTTTTACTATGTTTACAACTGGCAGAATTGTTTTTTCAATATTATTTGTAGTTGCATTTATTATTGTTGTTACATGGATGTACCGCAAAGATTTGAAAATACATCAAATTCATTACAAAAATACCAAATGGGTTTTGGTCGGTATTTTTTCATTTATTGGAATATTATTTTTAATAAAAATATGGTTAAAACAATAAAATAGCTTACTTTTGGGATAAAAAAAGTATGAAAATCCTAAAATATACTTTGTTATTATTGCTTTTGATAGCAGTTTCTTTGACTGTTTTTGTGGCTACACAAGACGAAAAATTTTCTGTTGAAAGTGAAAAAGTTATAGCATTCCCCAAAAGCACAATTTTTAATTATATTGCCGATTTGAAAAATTGGGATACTTGGCATCCTGACAATAAAGACAAAAGCGTGATTGATTCTGTATCAAGAGGAACCGGAGGAGCTTTGCAATATGGCAATATCAAGGTTCACACCCAAAGATATTTTCCGAATGACAGCCTTACTTTTTCGCTGGAAAATCGCCCGGAAATATCCACATATCAGTTTAAATTTATGGACAATAATGACGGAGCAAGTACGGTAAAATTGCAAACATCCGGCGAAATGGATTTTTGGACTAAATTTAAAGTACTTTTCAGAGGAAAAGAAGCTGTTTTAGGCGAATATAATACCAAAGTTTTGAATGATATTAATTATTTCCTGACCAGAGAATTATCTACTTTTTCTGTGCAAAATGTTGGTTTAGTCTATTTACCTGAAACTTTTTATATTAAAAAACATGTAGAATCGGATTTGAATAATCTGGGAATGAGTATTTTCGATGCGATTGAAAGCCTGAAAAAATTTGTAAACAACAATCCGGATATTCAAATCAAAGATAACCCTTTTTCTATTTTTTCGGAAGTGGATTTTATTTCTGGTAAATTATCCTACGAAGTATGTTTGCCAATTACTGAAGAAATTTATACTTCGTCAGGTAGCGATATTATCAGCGGAAAACAAGCAGCTACTTATGGTTACAAAACCATAATGGTTGGTGATTATTCTCATAGCGATAAGGCTTGGGCAGAAAATGCCAAGGCGGTAGAAGAATATAGATTGACACCTCATTCAACCATCAAGTCTATTTCGGTGTACAATACTTCTGTTTTGGACACACCCAAACCATCAGAATGGGTTACTGAAATTGTCACTCCGGTAAACGAAACGGTGTTGCCGGAAAAAGTAATTACAGATACGATAGTTACCCCTCAGTAATTTTTTCCATTTTGACCAACTCCTGATAGTTTTTGTTGAGTCGTTTGAGTAACCAACCATACAAAAGTTTGTAAAATAACCAAATTATTCCGGTAACAACCGCAATGAATATGAGTAAAAAGAAAATTGTAATGATATTTACCACCCAATTAATTGGCGTAAAGCCTTCTTGATTTTGGATTAAAATACCGATAGTCCCACCAATAAGCGAACTGATAAGAATAAAGAAAACGTTGAAACCAATGTATTTTTTAACCAATTTATTTGTAGTCAGTATGCTATCTGTTAAATTTTTGGTGTTATCTGTTACAGAAATAGAACGATATAGTCGGAAAAACCGAACCATAAAATAAATAATTACCGGATAGAAAGTAACATAAGAAACCCATTCAATCGAGTGGATTAAATTGTAATTTTTTTCTCCAAATTCACGTACAACATTGTCGCTATATTCAGATAAGCCTGAAAAAATATTCAGACATAACCAAAATACAAATTCTAAAATACTGATAATCAGTATCCATTTTACAGTGGATGAAGACCTTTTTTGAATCATTTTTTTCAATTCATTGGTCTGTATTTTTGGATATTCGGATTTGTTCCAATATTTTTTTAGTAAATCTAACTCTTCCATCACATTGTCTTTATTACGGATTTACAATTTTTTTTAATTTTGTTTTTACTCTGTTCATTTTCACTCTGGCATTTACTTCTGAAATACCAAGCGTTTCAGAAATTTCGGCATAATCTTTTTCTTCCAGATACATGTACACCAAAGCTTTTTCAATATCATTCAATTGATGAATAGCCTGATACAAAACCTTGAGTTGTCGCTCTTCTTCATCGTTATATTCATCATATTTCAGCTTAAAAGAATGCATTTCTAAATCAGTCGTTTGCACTTCTTTTTTTGATTTTCTGAAAAGAGAAATAGCCGTGTTCAGTGCCACGCGATAAGCCCAAGTCGAAAACTTTGCGTCGCCCCTGAAATTTGGATAAGCATGCCAAAGCTGGATAGAAATTTCCTGAAACAAATCTTTATGAGCATCTCCATCGGACGTATAAATCCGACAAATCTTATGGATAATATTTTGGTGATTATCCAATAAGGCTAAAAATTCTGCTTCAGTTTCCGGTGCCATGTTGTATGAGTAACAAAATCGAGGTAAAAGTTACAGCTTTTGAAGAAAAATTAAAAAGGTTTCCTTTTTTCGAGAAAACCTTCTTGCTTAATACGTTTATTCCTACTCATTCAAAGTCTGTAAAAACTCTTCGTTGGTAGTTGTTTTCTTTATTTTATCGTGAATAAGATTCATTGCTTCAAGCGGATTCATATCGGCAATATGATTGCGAATTATCCACATTCTTTGAGCAATAGCTGGGTCGAGCAAGATATCATCTCGACGTGTGCTGGATGAAACCAAATCCACGGCAGGAAAAATGCGTTTGTTTGCCAATTTTCGGTCGAGTTGCAATTCCATATTACCTGTTCCTTTAAACTCTTCAAAAATCACTTCATCCATTTTTGAACCGGTATCAATCAAAGCAGTAGCGATAATACTTAGCGAACCGCCGTTTTCAATATTTCTTGCCGCACCAAAAAAGCGTTTTGGTTTTTGTAAAGCATTGGCATCTACACCGCCGGAAAGTACTTTACCGGATGCTGGTTGTACCGTATTATAAGCACGAGCCAAACGCGTGATAGAATCCAAGAGAATAACTACATCGTGTCCGCATTCGACCAACCTTTTAGCTTTTTCCAAAACAATATTAGCTAATTTGACGTGTTTGTCGGCAGGTTCATCAAAGGTAGAAGCAACCACTTCACCCCGAACACTACGTTGCATATCGGTAACTTCTTCCGGACGTTCATCAATCAACAAAACAATAAGGTAAACTTCCGGATGATTAGAAGCGATGGTATTGGCAATATCTTTCAGCAACATGGTTTTACCCGTTTTGGGTTGTGCCACAATCATTCCGCGTTGTCCTTTTCCGATTGGAGCAAAAAGGTCGATTATTCGGGTAGAAACCGATGATTTTCCTGAAGATAAATCAAATTTTTCTTGCGGAAATAACGGTGTTAAATGTTCAAACGAAATTCTGTCTCGAACATCACTCGGATTGTGTCCGTTGATTTTGGTTACGCGTACCAATGGAAAAAACTTTTCGCCTTCTTTCGGCGGGCGAACAATTCCTTTTACAGTGTCGCCTGTTTTTAAACCAAACAAACGGATTTGCGATTGAGAAAGGTAAATATCATCTGGCGAAGAAAAGTAACCATAATCTGATGAACGCAAGAATCCATAACCATCAGGCATAATCTCCAATACACCTTCGGTTTCTATGATACCTTCAAATTCATAATCCGGTTCACGGAAATTCTTTTTACCGTTGTTTTTGTGGTGTTTGTTATTATTGTTTTGATTATCGCCTGAGTGTTTTTCTTTTCTCTCTGGTCTGTTGTTTTTTGCAGAAGGAATTTCGACGTTTTTGTTAGGCGTTTCGCGATTTGTCTTTTTGATTTCGGAAGGAGCGTCGTTACTTGTAGCAATTCGCTTTCTTTTAGATTTATCCGAAAGGTCGTTTTCTGGTTTGGCTTCAGCGTTTTTACTGTCGAGTATGGCTTGGATTAAATCGCCTTTTCTCATGTATTTGTAGCCTTTAATGGCTAATTTGCTCGCAACTTCTTGAAGCTCAACGAGTTTTTTTTGTTCTAATGAGTCGAACATAATTATATTTTAATGTAAAAAAGATATATTTATTCTTGAAATTTTTGAAATGAAAGATTCGCAATCAGAAGTGTCTCGCGACTTTTCACGTGCAATATTACAATAAATTTTCTTATATACAATAGCTTTGTTCTAAAAAGAAAGTTTAAATTTGCCCAACGAATAACACTTTTTATATGATACAACGCATACAATCGGTTTATCTACTGTTGGTTTTTGTGGTTTCAGGCATACTTTCTTTGTTCGTTCCGTTATGGAAAATAGCGGAAGGGAAGGATTTTTACGCAGCCAATAACCAATGGTATGTTTTGTTATTTGGCTTGTCGGCGGCTTTGAGCATTTTTTCGCTTTTGAGCTATAAGAAAAGACAAACTCAATTTGTATATAATAGAATAAATATATTATTAAACTTTATTTTAATAGGATTATTTGTGTATCAGACGCTAAGCTTATCCGGAGAAACCACAGTTTCTGAGAAGGGTATTGGGATGTTCTTACCGCTTGTTTCTATCATTTTGTTGGCATTAGCTAACAAAGCCATCAAGAAGGACGAAGATCTCGTAAAATCTGCCGATAGAATACGATAAACCTATCATCTTAGTTAATTTAGTGCGTGAGAAAAGCCGGTCATTTCAACCGGCTTTTTGTTTTTTCGCACAGTGTGAATTTTCTTTACAACTATCATTCAAAATTATTACATTTGCAAAGCGAAATATCAAATTAAAATTATGATTCACAAAAATATCAAATTGTTGGTTGTGGTTGCCTTAGTAGGATTGGCAATTTGGCAAATTACCGAAAGACATGTTGGCAACGGAATTTTCATTATTATTATAGCTTTAATCGTATTATTATTTTATTTCAAGAACGAAATTTTGATAATGACATTGTTCAAATTGAGAAAGCAAGATATGGACGGTGCTAAAAAAATGTTAGATAAAATTAAAAACCCAAAAGGAGCTCTACTCAAAAAACAAGAAGGTTATTATAATTATCTCAACGGTATTGTAGTTTCGCAAAACAATTTGACGCAGGCAGAGAAATTCTTTAAGAGAGCTATCGAATTAGGATTAAACCAAAAAGAAGATTTGGCAGTGGCTAAATTGCAATTGGCGGGAATCGCCATGTCAAGAAGGAGGAAAGTAGAAGCCACTCGATTGTTGAACGAAGCACAAAAATTAGACACTAAAAATATGTTGAAAGATCAAGTCAAAATGATGAAACAACAAATGAAAAGGATTTAATCATTGCAATAAGTCAAAAACGGATTTTTTTATGAAATCCGTTTTTTTATGTTTAGAAAATCTATTTTGAGATAAATAATATTATTTTTGTAATATGAGATACCTTTATTTGATTATAATTTCTGTGCTTTTTGCTGCTTGCAATCAAAGTGAAGATTTGGAAAAGGAAGTAGTTAAAGTAGAACCAGAAACGCTTCCGGAAATAAAAATTACGCAGAAAACACTGCAATGGACAACCCAAGATGTTATTACTTTTTATAAAGAACAACAAAATAATACTTTGTGGAACTCTAAAAATAAACGCGGCGAATTGCTTGATGCTTTAATCGTTGCTAAAGAAAACGGACTTAATCCGGAAAGTTATCCGATTACAAAATTATTTAATTATCAGTTGGGTTACAATCAATTGAATGCGAAACAAAGAGCCGACGCCGACGTGTTGTACACCCAAACATTTTTAAATTTGGCGAAACATTTGGCAGAAGGGAGAATCAATCCAAAGAAATTTTACGGCGATTGGGAAGCCTACCAGAAAAAAATAAATTATCAAGAACTGTTGCTTTCCGTAATTTCTGACGAAACGATTGAAGATGCTTTGAAGCAAATCACCCCAAAAAACGATTATTACAAAGGGTTGAAAAATGCTTATGCAACATATCGCCAACTTATGAAAAAAGATACAATCCGCCCGATAAAATCAAGCGAAAAAACAAAAATCGCTTACCAATTGGCTTTACTGGGTGATTATACGTCTGACCAAGAAGAAATCTCGTCTGAAAAATTAACCGAAGCGGTAAAGCAGTTTCAAAAGAGAAACAATCTTACACCAACCGGAAAAATAGATGAAACGACTTTAAAAACATTGAATATTCCGATTGAGGATTTAACCAAAAAAATATTAGTCAATCTGGAACGAGCCAGATGGATTTCAGACGATTTGGGCGAAAAATATGTATTGGTAAACATTCCCGAAGCCCGATTATTTTTGTTTGATGAAGGAAAAATTATTGATGAACACATTGTTATCGTCGGAAAACCAGAACGTCGAACACCAGTATTGTCTTCGCAATTTAGTCAGTTCGTTATCAACCCGACGTGGACAGTTCCGCCGACAATTCTCAAAAACGATTTGACCCCGAATGCGTCAAGAGATAGCACGTATTTTTCCAGAAATAATATGATTATCTATAATAATAAGGGAGAAGAAGTGAGCCCTGCCGATTGGGATGCCGAGCAATCAAAGTTGTATAGATATGTGCAACAACCGGGGGCAAGTAATTCTTTGGGACAGATTAAATTTGATTTTCCGAATAACCACATGGTTTATCTGCACGATACAAATAGCAAAGGATTGTTTACCAGAAAAAACAGAGCGTTGAGTTCGGGTTGTGTGCGTGTGCAAAATCCTTTTGATTTGGCAGATCATATTTTGAAATTAGAAAACAATTCAAAAACCAAAGACGATTTATTGGAATTGGTGGCTAAGGAAAAAACTAAATTCCTACCGTTGAAAAAGCAAGTAAGCGTACACCAAATGTATTGGACGGCTTGGCAAGACCAAAACGGACAAATGCAATTTAGACCAGATGTTTATGACTTTGATCATGGATTGTACGAAAAGATAAGTAATTAGTCGAAGGTCAGAGACAAGAATCAGGAGACAAGAGACAAGAGACAAGAGACAAGAGACAGGAATTTACAGGGTTACTTCGTCACAATGTTACAGCTTTACAATATTACAATTTTCTACAAATGTTAAATTTTACCCCAACTATTTTGAATAATAAAATATAATTCCTATATTTGATACCATAAACTTTAAAAAAAACAATATCATGATTAAAAATTTACTTTTTGCAGCAACAGCGTTTGTTGCTATTTCGATGAGTGCAAATGCACAGGAGACTGTTTTTTCTGAAAACTTTGATAATTTTGAGGAATGGCCGGATTCGGAGTGGGTACAGTATAATGAGGATGGGAATACTGTAAGTCCAGATTTGGGGGCTGTTTCGGCCGCTTTTACAGACGATGCTCCTTGGGCATTGATAGCACTTAATAATGATCCAGATAATGTATTCATTGCATCAGCGTCATGGTTTACGACACCAGGTCAAGCGGATAGATGGATTGTAAGTCCGGTTATAGATT
>DATGOD010000096.1:0-41257 GCA_035306305.1 Flavobacterium sp. | reverse complement strand
CAAGGCTTTCACATCTGCCAAATCTTCATTTTCCAAGCCTTTTGCCATTCTTTCCAGAATCTCTTTTTTCTTCTGCAAATAGCCGACAACTCTTGGGTTGGTATTGACAAACTGTTCTTCGTCAAAATCATCACCAAAGCGTTTTTTGGCTTTTTCTATTTCTTTCTGTGCTTTTTGATAGATTTTTTCGCAATAATCTTCGATAAGCACATCGGCTCTATATCTTTTTTTGGAATCTTTGTTGTCGATTAACGGGTCGTTGAACGCATCAACGTGTCCGGAAGCTTTCCATGTAGTTGGATGCATGAAAATAGAGGCGTCGATGCCTACAATATTTTCGTGTAATTGTACCATCGCTTTCCACCAGTATTCTCTGATGTTGCGTTTGAGTTCTACGCCATTTTGTGCATAATCATATACGGCTCCGAGTCCGTCATAAATTTCGCTCGACGGAAATATATATCCGTATTCTTTTGCGTGCGAAATCACATTCTTGAAATTATCTTCTTGTTTTGCCATAGTGCAAAAATAGTAAAATTACTCAAAATCCTAAGGTATATTTAGTTGAAAACGCACTTGTTCTCTGCAATGATTTTAAGGAAATTATCAAGTCATTATATTTCCTTGATTCGGTCGAGTAAAACCCAGCCTTCGGTTGCATCCGGAAGTTGTATTTTTGCCCATTTTCCTTCGATTTCTTCGACAAAAACTTTTGTTCCTTCGTTGATGGTTTTGATGGTTTTGGAAATGCTTCTTCCTTCTGCTTTGACATTTGTTTCGTTGTTCATGACAATGGCAAATCTTTGATTTTGCTGGAATTTATTTTCTTGATAGGCAAACAAAATCCCCAATAAGGCTACAAAAATCGATAATACCATTCCGGTAAAAAACAGTCTTCGTCTATTTTTTGAAAAATAAAATGCGAGGAAAAGCACAGCTCCAATCCACAAAAATGTAATGGCAAAAACCGCCCATTTTTCGGTTGTAAAAAAGCCAATGGTTTGATGCCAAATATCTGATGAAGTATATATTGTTTGGTTTTCAAATTCATCTAAACGTGTTTTTTCGGCAAATCTGAGGTTGTTTTTTGCTGCTTCAAAATCGGGGTCTGCTTTGATGGCTTTTTCGTAATAATAAATACTGTTTGCCGTATTTCGCTGTTGATAATAGGCATTTGCTAAATTGAAATATACTTCTTTTGGCGTATCTTCATCAAGCAATGATTCGTAGGTAGCTATCGCTTTTTCGTAATCTTTTTGCTGGTACCATTGATTGGCTTGACGAAACAAACTGTCTGTTTGGGCAAACAAAACAGAACTTTGGATAAATATCAATAATGCTATTAATTTTTTCATCGTGTTATGCTTTTATTTGTTTGTCTAAACTGTCTATAATTTCTACGGCTTGTTCAAAATCTTGTTGCATATTTTGAATATCAAACGGCGAATATCTCGCCATTTCGCAAGTGTTTTTCAAGGCAATAAACTGATTGATATTTGCCTCGTTCACTTCGTTTTTCACCAATAATTCAGAAATATTATCTACACTCATTTCTGAAGTTTCTATGTGCAATTTAGCTTTTAAGAAATTGTGCAAACATCTTTCCAATGCTTCATAAAACGGTTCTTTGTCGCCCATTTTTTTGCGTGCTTCGCCTAAATATTTTTTAGCCAAACGTTGGTGTCGCTTGTTGTTAATACCATCGACATCTGCCAACATTTTGTTTCTCCATCGAGCAATTCCGACAATGATTGGTGACAAAATTAGCGGTAAAAATAGCCAAACATAAAATCGGGTTGATTGCCAAAAATCATCACTTTGTGTTGTTTCCCAATCTGTTGATTCGATGATATTGACAAATTCGTCTGTATTTTTCAAATTATCATTGCCAAGATTATTTGAAGGCAAATCTGGTCCTTCTGGCACATCTATTACGATTTCGTCTGTCGTAACTGTTTGGTATTTTTTAGTTTTTGGGTCGAAATAGCTAAACGTCATCGGCTGGATAGTGTATTGTCCTTTATATTGTGGAACAATCACGTATTTTTCGGTTTTGGAACCACTCATTCCGGACGAGAAATTTTTATCTATATTTTCTATCAGTTCTGGCTCATATATTTCGAGGCTTGCCGGTGCAACTGGTTTGGGCAATGAAAAAAGTTGTAAATTTCCGTTTCCTTTTGCGGTAACCGTCAGTTCAATAGGTTCGTTTGCTTTTACATTATTATGATTGACTTGTGCGGTAAAATCAAACTGCCCGACTGCTCCGGTAAAGTCTGCCGGTTGATTGTCTAACGGCAAAGGTTTGACCTCAATCACGTGTGCTCCTGTGGAATAGTGTTTTTTGTTTATGGTAACTTCTGGTCTGCCAAACCAATCATAATTTCCTGTTCCTTCTTCTACAATCATATCAAACTCTAACGGGTCGATAGTCAATCTACCGTCTTTTTGTGGCATCAATATTGATTTTTGAATAGTCGCTACACGAAATTCTTTTCCTTGGTAGGTTGTTGTGGAGATATTCAACTCTTTTTCACTGACTGTATGGTTCCAAAAACCGTCAAATTGCGGTGCATTTACCAATTCCATTCCCCTGATTCCCGCCAAATGACTCACATATAATTTGTATGTTACCACAATCGGCTCATTCACATACGGATTGTTATTGGATACTTCGGCAACCAAATGGATTCCTTTTCCCCAATTTTCTTGGTCAACTTGTTGCTGAGCTTGTCCTCCTCCAAAAAATTCGTCCCAAAGATTTCTTGGTCGTTGTCTTTGCTGACGTGGTGGTTCTTTTACTGCATCGCCAACTTCGATGGTAATTGGTTCAGATTCGTATTTTCTTCCGTCGTATTCTACCGTAGCTTTGCCGATAGTTAGTTTTCCTTTTTTCTTAGGTTTGAGATAAAAAATATATGATTTTTCATACGACGCTCGCCCGTTGATAATCGTTTGACTTGCCGATTGCATTGGTCCGCCCACGATGTCAAAATTTTCTAAATCGGGCAAAGACAAATTGTCGCCATCTGCGTTCATCACAAGTCGCAACTCTACTGCTTGATTAATTCCAATAGATTGACGACTCACTTCTGCTCGAAACTGAAACTGAGCGACAGAAGCGATGCTTGTGCATAATGCCAAAAATGTGAATATCAAATGTTTTGTTCGCATGATTTACCAATCCTTATTATTCGGAACGCTAACGGGTTGTCCTTCTTCTTTTGCTTCTTTTGCTCTTACTCGTTGTCTGACTTCTCTTTCGTGATTATCTAATGCCTGAAGCATATTGTCCATCTGTTGTTTTTGCTGCTCTTGCTTTCGCTGTTCAGGGTCTTTTTGCTGATTATCTTCCGGCTGATTGTCGTTTTTATCTTCTTGATTGTCTTGTTTATCCTGTTGATTTTCGTCGTTCTTGTCTTGATTATCTTGGTTTTCCTGATTATCTTTTTGGTCTTGGTTTTGGTTATTCTGGTTATGGTCTTGCTGATTATCTTGATTCTGTTGATTATCTTTCAGCATTTTTTTTGCCAAAGCATAATTATAGCGAGTTTCTTCGTCATACGGATTATTTCTGAGTGCATTTTTATAGGCTTCAACTGCTTGCTGATAATTTTTTTGTTTCATCAATGCATTACCTAAATTATGGAAAATCTGGTGTTTTTCTTCTTTAGTCGTCGCTGATTTTAACGCTTCTTGATAATGTACAATCGATTCGCCGGTTTGGTATTGTCGATAAACTGCATTGCCGGTATTATATGCCGATTCCGTCGCATTGGTTTTCCCTGCCGATGACTGTCTGTATTTTTGTTCGGCATCGGCATATTTGCGTGCGTTGTACAATTTATTTCCGCTAACCAAATCTTTTCCGCCGCTTTGTGCCAAAAGCGGTAACGAAAAGAATAGTTGTAAAATAATCACGGTTAATATTCTCATCGTTTATGATTTATCGTTAAACAAATTTCGTTTTTGTATCCATGCTGTTTTGCGTTCGGTCATGAAAAGTTGAATGATAATCAACAATAAGGCTATCGCCAAAAACCATTGAAAAGAAGACTGAAATTCGGCAATTTGTTGCGATTCAAAATCCGTTTTCTTAATATCTCTGATGTTATTTTCGACCAAATCGACTACTTCTTTGGTATGATTTCCTATGATGAAAGCACCGCCGGTTTCTTCTGCAATTTCTTCGAGCGTATCTGAATTCATCTTTGTAATCACTTCATTGCCCTCCATGTCTTTTTTATAGGCTGCAATTTGTCCGTTTTGGCGAATCGGAATTTTTTCACCTTGCTCCGTTCCGACTGCAATGGTAATGATTTTAATATTTTTATCTTTGGCAATTTCCACCGCTTCGGCAATACCTTCTCCGTGGTCTTCTCCATCTGACAGCAAAATAATCACTTTGCTCGTATTGGGGTCGTCAAAAAAGTTGCTACTCACATCAATCGCACCAGACAAAGCAGTTCCCATCGACGAGACCATATCGGTATTCATCTCACGCAAATACATTTTTGCCATATTGTAATCGGTAGTAATCGGCAACATCGGAAAAGCTTGTCCGGCATAACCGACAATCCCGATTCGGTCTGTGCCAAGGTTATTGATAATTTGCGTTGTCAGTTGTTTAGTTTTTTCCAATCGATTGGGTGCAATATCTTCTGCTAACATACTTTTAGAAACATCGATAGCAAAAACAATGTCTATTCCTTGACGTTTTATGGTTTCTGTTTTCGTTCCGATTTTTGGGTTTACCAAGGCTAATATCAGCATCAATAATGTTGCTAATGCCATGATTGTTTTGAGGACAACTTTGTGTCGAGACACATCTGGTGCTAACTTGGTAAGATAATCGCCCGAACCGAAAGTTTTTTGTTTTTTGTCCTGCCAACGAAAATACCAAAAAGCCAGTAATCCTAAGATAGGAATGACCAATAAAAACAAGAGATAATATGTATTGTCTAATTGCCACATAACTATATAAAGCCTTTAAAAACCGTTCTTTTCAGTATAAAATTCAGTATCAGCATGATGAATGCAAAGATGACAAACGGTCTGTATAATTCGTCTTTTTGCACATATTTGAGTTCGTCTATTTTTGTTTTTTCTAATTGATTAATTTCTTCATAAATTTCCTGCAATTTATCGCTATCCGTAGCTCTAAAATATTTTCCGCCCGTTGTTTGGGCAATTTCCTTGAGCAAATCTTCATCAATAACTACGGGAGCCGGTCTGTATCCAATTTGTCCGTTTGACAAAAAATACGGCGAATCGGCAGTACCATTGGTTCCAATCCCGATAGTATAAACCTTGATACCGCGTTCTTTAGCGATGTCTGTTGCCATCATCGGGTCGATTAAACCGGAATTATTTACACCATCAGTCAGCAAGATAATAATTTTACTTTTTGCCTGACTATCTCGAAGTCGGTTCACGGCTGTTCCGAGTCCTACTCCGATGGCTGTTCCGTCTTGGATAACTTGGTCGTATTTTATATCACTCAATGCTCTAAGCAATGTAGTTTTATCACTGGTTACCGGTGTTTTGGTGTAAGCTTCGGCAGCATAAACTACTAAACCAAAACGGTCGCTAATTCGCTCTTCGATAAAATTTCCGGCAACTTTTTTGAGTGCTTCCAATCGATTTGGTTTCAAATCTTTGGTGAGCATCGAACCGGAGACATCCATTGCCATAACGATGTCGATACCATTTGTGGACAGCACTCTGGTTTGATTTGTTACACTTTGCGGACGTGCCAATGCTACGACAGTAGCGATTATCGCTAAAACATTCAGCACACAAAAAACAGGCATCAACCGTTGTAATTTAGATTTTTTTTTGCCAAAACCCTGCAAAGAACTCATCGTCAAAGTCGGGTTTTGCTTGCTTTTGTTTCTGAACCAAAACCAAACGTATATGGGTACGAGCAGTAATAACCACAGAAACAAAGGGCTGAAAAAACTTATATTCTCTATCATTCTTGATTCGGGTTAAATTGTACTGATTCGAAAATTCTATCGGCTATTTTTTGTCCGTATTCATCATCTTTTTTGAACATTACTGCCAATTCTTGAATACCTTCTTTTTGAGCAAAAATAAATACTTCAAAATCGTACTCTTCTGCTTCTTCATTTTCTCCTAACCGACCTTTGAAACTTCCTTTGGCATGAATTCCATTCACTCCTTGAATCGTTATTTTATCGTTATCTGCCTGAATATCTGTTGCCAAAAAAGCAGTTTCTAATACATTTAATTTATTCTTCAACAGTTTATCCATATCGATTTTTTCATCGACTTGCATAATCGTTGTACTGAGTGTAATTGCCAATTTTGTAGATAGATTTTGATAAATAAAATTGGCTACCGGCGATTGCAAATTTTCTGTTTTCGTAGCAGACGTTTCTACGCGTGTCAAGGCTTCCGGTGTTTGTATTTGCATAGGCGGATAGCCATAACTGCTGGTTACCCACTCTTGTTTGTACAATTTTTTGTTGGAGGCAAATACCGAAAAGTTTACATTGTCCAATAAAGACGAATACGCATACACAGCTCCAACGGCGAGCAATAACACCAACGAAGTTCCAATAGGCACCCAGGTGCGAATCTGTTTTCGTTTGCGATAACGTTGTTCTCGTTTTTTCACTCTTTCAGACTGTTCTTCCGAGAATTTCGGAATCGCTTTGTCTGTGATGCTGGTAATATCTTCAACTACTTTTCGGTCTTTTTCAACTTCGCTCAGCATTGGTTCTGATTTGGCAAATTTCACTAAATCGGCTGTTTGCAAAACCGTTTGTAAATCTTTTATCGTTTGTGGACGAAGTTTAATTTTTTTGTTTTTAACCGTTTGTTTCAATAGCCTAATCAAATCTGATGAGGTCGATTCTTTTGCCGGAATTTCAAAAACTTCTTCGATATATTCTCTGGCAATGTCGGTTAATTCTGAATAGTAATCTTTTACATTACCGTCGGTTATCCATCTTTTTTCATCTAAATGTTTCAATTTTGCCGTTGCTTTTTCCAAAGGTGTTCGGAATAAATCGTCTTCTGTAAGATGTTTTTCTTGCTGTTTTTTAATTATCCAAAATACCAACAAGCCAATGATTACACAAGCCAATGCAGCAATGATGTAATAAATCATGTAAGAGGTATCGACCGATGAGCCAACAACCGTTTTTATATCATACATCGGTTGTTTGAGTGTATCGACCACAACGGGCAAAACGTCGATTTTGTGTAAATCGGTTTGGTGATTTTTTCCGTTGATATATACCGATTGTCTATCGATATGATAACTTCCGGAATCGAATTGCGTCAGTAGATATTTTTTGATATATGCTGTTTTCTGTTCTTGTACCAGCGTATCTATCGGATAAGATTCCAAGACTTCAAAATCGCCGATTTGTTCACTTTCTGGAAAAGTTATTTTTGCATTTTTTTCGCCTTGAGCTTCAATAGAATAAGTAAACGCAGAACCGATATGAATAGCTGTAGAATCTACCGCCGAGCTAACAGGTTTTTGGGCAAATAAACCAAAAGATATGAATAGAAAAATGTAGTTGATTATTTTGTTCATTTCTAACGCGATTTAAAATATGCCAAAAGTTTTTTCACATAACTTTCCTTTACTTCACAACTGATTATTCCAGCACCTGATTTTCTGAAACTGTTGTAAAAGTCTTGTTGTTGTGTTGCAAAATGCTGATTGTATTCTTCTCGAAGTTGTTTATCGGAAGTATCCACATACAGTGAAGTTCCTGTTTCTGCATCTTTCATCAAAACTAATCCAACATCTTCCATGTTTTTTTCTCGAGCATCATAAATCTGAATGCCAGTAATATCGTGTTTTTTGGCAGCGATTTTTAATTTTTGGTCGAAAGTAACATCTACAAAATCAGAAATCACAAAGGCAAGGGTTTTCTTTTTCATCACTTTCAAAAAATATTCCAATGCCATATTCACGTTGGTTTTATTGCTTTTCGGACGAAAACTAATCAGCTCGCGAATGATTCGCAGCACGTGCGATTTTCCTTTTTTGGGTGGAATAAAAAGTTCGATTTCGTCGCTGAATAAAATCAGCCCAACTTTATCGTTATTGTTAATAGCAGAAAACGCCAATGTTGCAGCGATTTCGGTTACCACATCGTTTTTGAACTGCTGGCTGGTTCCGAATTTTTGCGAAGCACTGACATCAACCAAAAGCATCAACGTGAGCTCACGTTCTTCTTCAAAAATTTTCACATACGGTTCTCGGTGGCGTGCTGTGACATTCCAATCAATCGAACGAATATCATCGCCATATTGATATTGACGAACTTCCGAGAACGACATTCCCTTTCCTTTGAAAGAGGTATTGTACTCTCCGGAAAAAATATGGTCGCTCAAGCGTTTGGTTTTTATTTCTACTCGTCTTACTTTTTGTAAAATATCTTTTGTATCCATCTTCTTTTGTTTCAGGTTTCAGGTTGTGTATGTTTCAATCATTTAGCTTGAAACGTTAAACTTGAAACAAAAAATTAAGGCACTTCAACTTCATTAACAATTTTGTTGATAATGTCTTCACTGGTTACATTTTCAGCTTCGGCTTCGTAGGTAATTCCGATACGATGACGCAAAACATCAGTAACCACAGCTCGAACATCTTCTGGGATCACATAACCACGACGACGAATAAATGCGTAACATTTTGATGCTAATGCCAAATTGATACTACCACGTGGCGAAGCTCCAAAGCTAATCAACGGCTTGAGTTCAGACAATTTAAATTGTTCTGGAAAACGGGTTGCAAAGATAATGTCCAAGATATATTTTTCAATTTTCTCGTCCATATACACTTCTTTCACTGCTTGTTGTGCACGTACAATTTGTTCCAAGCTCACCACAGGACGAATGGTAGATGATTGTGCGTTCAAATTTTGTCTAACGATTAATCTTTCGTCTTCCAACTTTGGATAATCAATTACTGTTTTGAGCATAAACCTGTCCATTTGTGCTTCGGGCAGTGGATAAGTTCCTTCTTGTTCAACCGGATTTTGTGTTGCCATTACCAAAAAAGGTTGTGGCAATTTGTGTGTGCTTTCGCCGATGGTTACTTGTCGTTCCTGCATGGCTTCCAACAAAGCAGATTGCACTTTTGCCGGCGCACGGTTAATCTCATCTGCTAAAACGAAATTGGCGAAAACAGGCCCTTTTTTGATAGAAAAATCGTTTTCCTTGACATTGTAAATCATGGTACCCACAACATCTGCCGGAAGTAAATCTGGCGTAAATTGTATGCGGCTAAAAGAACCATCTACCGCTTTTGATAAGGTATTTATCGCTAACGTTTTTGCCAATCCAGGAACGCCTTCTAATAAAATATGCCCCTGACCGAGTAATCCTATCAACAATCGATCAATCATGTGCCTTTGTCCGACGATTGATTTATTCATTTCATTGACTAACAAATCAATAAATGCACTTTCTCGTTCTATTTTTTCATTAATTACTCGAATGTCTGTGGTGTTAGTTGCAGTTTCCATCATAGTTCTTTCTAAACTTTTATTTGATTACCTTGACAAATTGATAAATTAATTTTTAGTTTCGTTGTTAATGAATGGTTAAATGTAAATTGAGTAGAATATTTTTAAGCACTGTTTAGGATTTTTATTATTTTTTTAAGTTTGTAAAAAACAAATGACTACCTTTAGGCTATGCAAAAAACTTATGTCATAGGAGATATTCATGGAGGATTCAAAGCGTTGTTACAAGTTTTGGAGAGAGCTGGTGTGTCGTCAGAGGACACTTTAATTTTTTTAGGCGATTATGTTGACGGCTGGAGCGAACCTGTGGAAGTAATTGATTTTCTGATTAATTTAAATAACAAACAACAATGTTTTTTTATTCAAGGAAACCACGAAGAACTTTTACTTCAGTGGCTCAAAAACGGCGACGACAATCCGCTTTGGCGACAACATGGTGGAGAATCATCTATTAAGGCTTATCAGCAAGTGGATAATAGCACCAAACGGAAACATATTGAGTTCTTCGAAAATCTTCAACCATATTATCTGGACGAACACCAAAGAATCTTCGTACATGCTGGTTTTTCTAATCTGAAAGGTGCTGACTATGAATATTTCAACAACTTTTTTTGGTGGGACAGAACTTTGTGGGAATTGGCATTGGCAACCGACAGAAATCTGACGCACCAACATCCTGAATATCCGCAAAGACTATGTAATTATCGTGAGATTTTTATCGGACACACTCCCACAACTCTGTTTGGAGAAACCATACCGATGCACAGACAAAATGTATGGAATATTGATACTGGAGCTGCTTTTGAAGGAAAACTAACCATCATGGATGTCAATAGTAAGCAATTTTGGCAAAGTGATTGTTTGAGTGAATTATACCCAGATGAAAAAGGAAGAAATACAGATTAAAGGAAAATATGTATATTTGCAAAAAAAATTTAATATGAAGAAAATATTATTTTCCGCAGCTTTTTTGTGCGGAATATCAGCAGCTAACGCACAAGCTATCAACGAGGTAAAGTTAAACATTTTCAATACAATTGCCCTTCAATCTGTTGAAGTAGGTTACGAACATTTTATCGATACTAATCAATCTATTGGATTTGAAGTACACATCAACGACCGATTTTCTTATTGGACAGAAAGCAAAAAAGAAGGTAAATTCAAAAAATTCAACACCAACAGTATTGTAGCCAATTACAATATCTATTTTGGCGGAAATGATGGCGAACACGCATCCGGGTTTATGCTTACGCCTTTTTTGAAATATCGTTTTGGAAATTATGAACGAGACCGCGAATCGATTAGAACAGAAACCGACATGAACGCTTTTATTATCGGTCTTGGTGGCGGTTACAAATTGGTCAAATTCGATGCATTTACCGTAGCTCCGTTTATCAGTATCGCTCGAAATTTCAGCGAAGAAGTTAGCGAAGAATTTATGGGAATAGAAATTAACGGCGGTGTAACAATCGGTTACCGATTTTAATCATATTCAATCGAGTTTTCTGAATGAATATTATTCCAGAAAACTCGATTACTTTCACTCAACTTTTGTATTATGCGTTATTTATTGTTTTTATTTAGCTTTTTGTGTTTGATTTCATGCCAATCAGAAAGCTTGTCTATCAAACAAGCGCAAAATTTGGTTACCGATTATATCGAAAATTATCCGGTGTATGAATCCGAAACTATCCGTATTGGGGAAGTAAAATATAATTATCGAAAAGATTTGGACAAAATCCAACTAATCGAACAGCTTGTCGAGGAAGGTTACCTTTCAGTAGAAGGTGCTAAAAATAAGAAGAAATTTCTGTCTAAAGATTCGTTGTGGATAGCAGAAATTGGTTTGGAACGTCCAGCATCAACATACGTCATCACACAAAAAAAGAACAAAGCAGAACTACAAACCTATCGTTTTGTGTTACAGGAAGAGAGTGAAATCAGCTTAAAAATGCACCGCAAAGACAAAGCTTCTGTAACGGTAAAACTCTTCAAGCAACCTACACCTTTTGCCGGTTTGGGCAAAGACGAACATCCAAATACCACTTTTATTACCAGAAGTTTTGACTTGAAATATCACCAAGACAAAGGCTGGGAAGTAAAATGATTATTCGCCAATTATTGGTTGGGGCAAATGAATATTTTCTCGGATAAATTCAGGTTCTTCTTTAAACAATGATTTAGACATAATAACGACCCCAAAAACAATCAAAACAATACAACTGATTTTTTTTACTTTCAAGATATTTTTGGGCGTTAGTTTTTGTCTTAACTGCTTAGCCAGAAGTATTTTAAATACATCCGTAATCACATAAGCCGAAACCACGCTACCAAAAAAAGTAAGCAATCGGCTGTGTTCCATATTTAGCTGAGGTCCAATCGTGATGATGATAGCCAACCAAAATCCGAGTACGCCTACATTAATAAAATTGAGTAAAAAACCTTTAGCTGCCAACGAAAAATAGTTTTTCTTGTATGTATCTGATTCTATATGCACCTCGGCACGTTTGAGTTTGTTGAGTCGGACAAACGAAATCAAACCATAAGCTGCCATCAGCCCTCCTCCAAAAATAAACAAAGCCGGATCATCTTTGATTTTCGCCACCAAACTAAAACTACTGAAATAGGCAATAGCGATAAAGCAAATATCTGCCACAACAACGCCCAAATCAAACGACAACGCAGCCCTAAATCCTTTGGTAATACTGGTTTCGATCAACACAAAAAAAACCGGGCCAATCATAAAACTCAGAAAAAAACCAAAAGATGCACCTGTTAAAATATCATCCATATTGATAGGTAATTTTCGACTTGCCGATTCCGACAAATACAGGCTCGCAAGTTACTACAATTTATCGGGAATGGAAAAAGGCAAACTGAAAATGTTAAAGTTATTGCTATTTCTCCACTTTTCCTACCAAAGCAAAATCCAGATGTTTTTGGACCAAATCGGTGTTTTTGACTTTTACCATAACTTCATCGCCCAACTGATAAGTGTTGCCTGAAGCTTCGCCCACCAAGGCATATTGTTTTTCGTCAAAGGTATAATAATCATCTCTGATTTCTCTGGTTCTAATCATTCCTTCACATTTGTTATCAATGATTTCCACGTAAATTCCCCACTCGGTTACGCCAGAAATTACGCCCAAAAATTCTTCGCCAATATGATCTGACATGAATTTCACTTGCATATATTTGATACTATCGCGCTCGGCATTTGTCGCCATCACTTCTCGATTAGAACAGTGTGTACATTTTTCTTCGTAAACCTCTTCACTGACCGATTTTCCTCCATCGAGATAATGCTGTAAAAGTCGGTGTACCATCACATCCGGATAACGACGAATTGGCGAAGTAAAATGTGAATAATAATCGAATGCTAAACCATAATGACCGATATTATTTGTAGAATATACCGCTTTGCTCATGGTGCGGATTGCCAAAGTATCCACCATATTTTGCTCGCCTTTTCCACGCACATCACTCAACAATTGATTGAGCGATTGACTGATGGTTTTGGGCGATTTAAAATTAAGTTTATAGCCAAATTTACCTACAATTCCTTGTAGATTATACAATTTTTCCTGGTCAGGTTCATCGTGAATACGATAGACGAAAGTTTTCTTTTGCTTCCCGATAAATTCCGAAACTTTTCTATTTGCCAAAAGCATAAATTCTTCAATCAGATGATTCGCTGCTTTGGCTTCTTTGAAATATACGCCAACAGGATTATTCTCTTCGTCCAGATTAAATTTCACTTCCACCTTGTCGAAAGAAATTGCTCCGTGAGACATTCGCTTTGTTCGTAATTGCTCAGCAAGATGATTCAGTTTCAGAACAGCTTGGGCAACATTTTGATTGATTTGCTGAGCTTCGCCGGTAATAGAAATTTCTTCCGGAATTGTTGTATCTTCTGTTTCTATAATATATTGAGCTTCTTCATAAGCCAATCGCTGATCAGACAGCGTTACCGTTCGTCCAAACCACTGATTGATGATTTCGGCTTTATCGTTGAGTTCAAAAACCGCCGAAAAAGTATATTTTTCTTCATTCGGACGCAACGAACAAGCAAAATTAGACAAAACTTCAGGCAGCATCGGCACCACTCTATCCACCAAATATACTGAGGTAGCTCGCTGATAGGCTTCGTTATCCAAGATTGTTCCTTCTTGCAAATAATGCGAAACATCGGCAATGTGCACGCCTATTTCATAATTGCCATTATCCAACTGACGAAACGACAAGGCATCGTCAAAATCTTTGGCGTCTTTCGGGTCGATGGTAAACGTGAGTATATCTCGCATATCTCTTCGTTTACTGATTTCGTCTTCTGTAATAGAAGTATCGATGTTTTGGGCAAAACGCTCGACTTCCTCTGGGAATTCGGCCGGCAATCCATATTCGGCTAATATGGCATGCATCTCTGTTTGATGTTCGCCTGGTTTCCCTAATACTTTTTTCACGACAGCATACGGGTTTTTAGATTTCGTAGACCAATCGGTCATTTCAACCAGTACCACCTCTCCGTCTTGTGCATCTCCTAATTTGTCTTTTGGCACAAAAAAATCAACATATACTTTGCTTTGCATCGGAACAACGAAAGCAAAATCTTTGTGCATTTGCACAATTCCGGCAAATTCTGTGCGATTACGCTCAATAATTTCGACAACTTCTGCTTCTGGTTTTTTTGATTTTCGGCGTTGATAGACATAAGCTTTGACCAAATCTCCGTCAAAAGCTTTGTTGAGATTGTTTGTAGAAATATACACATCATCCTCTAACCCTTCACACACCAGATAAGCCGATTTTTGTTGGGTCATGTCAATGATACCTTCATAATAATTATTTTGCACATTGATGATATATTTACCTCTCTCTTCTTCTTCCAAAACCTGTTGAGCAGTAAGCGTTTTCAGATTTTTGATAATCGTATTTCGACCGTTGGTATCTTTGATGTCTAATGCCGCTGCAATCTGTTTATAATTGAAGCTTTTAGTAGAATTCTTAGCTAAAAACTTAAGTATTTGGTTGGAATAATCCTTGGATTTCTTATTCTTTCTTTTAATTTTTCTTGTCATAATTTCAAATTAACCTTTTCAGGTTTGATTTCGGAAAGGTACAAAAATTAAGTCAGTTATACATCTTCTAAAAAATAATTGACAAAACCGTAACAACTTGATCGGCTCTTAAGCAGGAATGAAACGTCTCTTAGGCAAGAGTTGATATACATCATCTAACAAATCAGCTATTATAACAAAAAAATCCGCGAAAATGCAAATAGAGATTTGGATTATGCAATTAAAGAATCTGTCAGAAACATAAAGAAATATGCAGAAGTTTATATATTAGCTACTGATGAGTCTGGTGATAACTTCCATAGATCAATTATTTTTGACGAATTCCAACTCTCTCAATATTTCGGAGATGAAATGCGTGATTTGTTAAAAAAGATAGAAACAAAAATAAAAAGCTTTGAGTAATGTGGAGGTTAAAAGCCGTTTAAAGATAGTTTAAACGGTCTTTTTTTGATTATGTTTGTGGGAGCAAGTTGCTGAAAAATTGTACAATTCATTTATAAAATTGTGTACATTTTAATTTTGCGATTATACAAAGCGAATAACTTCAACTTTTTTCTGTGCCACTGCTCCATTTTACTAAAAAATACAGTTCTTTTCATAACTATTTATATTTAAAAATTTCGGAGGACCAATGTACTCTTTTTTTTCACACAAAACAGTCATAGTTAAACCATTAACCTTTATTAACTTTGAATAAAAAAAGGAGTTACGCCCCAACGTAACTCCTCGCTCAATTATTAAGCGTTTGTAAGATATTAATTATCCTTTTGCTCTACTTTCGCCCAAGTGTCTCGCAACCCAACAGTTTTATTAAAGACCAATTTTTCTGGGGTAGAATCTTTGTCGGCGGTAAAATAGCCGATGCGTTGAAATTGCAATTTATCTTCAGGCTGAACGGTTTTCAGACTTGGCTCTACAAAAGCCGTAATCATTTGTAGTGAATCAGGGTTGATATATTCTTTAAAATCAATTTCTTTATTTCCGTCCGGATTTTCATGTGTAAACAATCTGTCGTACAAACGAACTTCTACCTCCAAAGCATGAGCCGAAGACACCCAATGAATTGTTCCTTTTACCTTTCGTTTTGATGCTTCTGTTCCGCTGCCCGATCTAGAATCCGGGTCGTAAGTAACGTGAATTTCGGAAATATTTCCATCAACATCTTTGACAACGCTTTCTCCTTTAATAATATATGCATTTTTCAATCGCACTTCTTTCCCGATAGTTAATCGGAAAAATTTACGACTGGCATTTTCTAAAAAGTCTTCTCTTTCGATGTACAATTCTTTAGAAAAAGGCACTTTGCGATAAGTCATTTCCTCCTCTTCCGGATTATTTTCCGCATCCAACCATTCTTCTTTGTCTTCCGGATAATTATCAATAACCAATTTTACTGGGTCTAACACTGCCATTACCCGATTGGCTTTTTTGTTCAAATCTTCACGAACACAATATTCCAACAAAGAAACATCTATCAAATTGGTTCGCTTAGCAATACCGATTGTTTCTGCAAAATTCTTAATTGCTTCGGGTGTATATCCTCTGCGGCGCATACCTGAAATGGTACTCATTCGCGGATCATCCCAACCATTTACATGTCCTTCGGAAACGAGCTGAGACAGTTTTCGTTTAGAAACCACTGTATGCGACAAATTTCTTCTGGCAAATTCACGCTGTTTTGGTCTGACTTTTCCCTCTCCGTAAACCTGATCCAAAAACCAATCATACAATTCGCGATGAGGCAAAAACTCCAAAGTACACAACGAGTGCGAAATCTGTTCAATATAATCACTTTCGCCATGAGCCCAATCATACATCGGATAAATATGCCATTGGTCGCCCGTGCGATGATGACTAGCATTGATAATTCGGTACATAATCGGGTCGCGCATCAACATATTGGACGAAGTCATATCGATTTTTGCTCTGAGAATGTGTTCGCCTTCTTTAAATTCTCCATTTTTCATTCTTTCAAACAAATCCAGATTCTCTTCTACAGCACGATTTCGATAAGGCGAATCTACACCAGGCTGTGTTGGTGTTCCTTTTTGATTGGCGATTTCTTCGGAAGTTTGGCTATCTACATAAGCTTTCCCTTTCTTAATCAGCTCCACCGCCCAATCGTACAACTGCTGAAAATAATCAGAAGCATAACATTCAGAGCTCCATTGAAAGCCCAACCATTCGACATCGCGCTTGATGGCCTCTACATATTCTGTTTCTTCTTTGCTCGGATTGGTATCATCAAAACGCAAATTGACCGGTGCATCGTATCGAAGACCGAGTCCAAAATTTAAACAAATCGATGAAGCATGACCAATATGCAAATATCCGTTGGGTTCTGGCGGAAATCTGAAACGCAAAGCCTCTTTGCTCATTCCTTCTCGAAGATCATCTTCGATGATTTGTTCTATAAAATTAAGCGATTTTTCTTTTACTGACATGTTGCTTGATTTAGAAAGGCGAATTTACCATTTTTTTCTGAATTTCTGTGTATTGGTCAATCAATTTATTGGGTAATAACGAATTAATAAAACTCAAATCACCCTCAATTGTTTTCAATTTATTATATTTGAAAAAATTAAGAGTTATTTATTATGGCTATTAACAAAAAAAATCGTTCGATATTGGTTTTGGGCATGGCTGTTTTTGCTATGCTTTTTGGTGCGGGCAATTTATTATTACCTCCGCAGCTCGGGTTTAAAACAGGTGCAGATTGGTTTTTGTCCTACGCCGGTTTTTCTATCATGGGAGTTTTGGCTCCGCTATTAGCCATTTGGGCAGTTTTATATGCTGGAAATTACTTTACTGATGTGGGCAAACGAGCCAACAAAACGCTCGGTTATGTACTGGCTACTATCATTGTTTTGTGTATCGGTCCGTTGATTGCTATTCCGCGAACGGGTGCATTTGTATATGAAACAGCGGTTTTGCCTCTCAATCCGGATGCACAAAACTTGTGGGCATTGGTTTTATTCTTTGCCGGTGTTTTAACCTTGTCTTTTTCGTACGAGAAAACCATTAGGATTATCGGGCGATATATGGCTCCGGTAT
This sequence comes from Flavobacterium sp., assembly GCA_035306305.1. Lineage (GTDB taxonomy): Bacteria > Bacteroidota > Bacteroidia > Flavobacteriales > Flavobacteriaceae > Flavobacterium. The sequence continues at coordinate 23,607 of DATGOD010000096.1, read as the reverse complement.
TAATTTGCTTATTGGCGATATTCATTTTATTAGGACTTTTCACTTCTGGCGGAATCAATCAACAAACCTCAACACATGTTTTTTCAACTGGTTTTATCGAAGGCTACAATACTTTGGATGTTCTCGGAGCAGTTATTTTTGCAGTAGTACTAATCAGCGGTGCAAAAAACAGAGGTTACACCGACGAATTTTCTAAAAAAGAAGTTGTTTTCAAATCTAGTTTATTAGCTGCCGGATTGATGCTTGTTTTCTATGCCGGATTATTCTTGCTCGGAAGTTTGACCAACACAGAAAATTCTGTCGGATTGAGTAACTTTCTGGTAAATATTGCTCAAAACATGCTCGATGGAAACGGAATATACTTATTGGCTTTATTGGCTATTTTAACCGGATTAACCACCGCAATGGCACTCACAGCCGCTGTCGCCAACTTTTTTGACCGACTGACCAACAAAAAATTGGGCTATGCTGAAGGTGTGATTATGTGTACATTGATTGCTGTTATGCTAGCAATTAATGGCGTAGAAGAAATCACAGCTTATGCTGCACAAATACTAACATTCGTTTACCCGATTACACTTATTTTGATATTAACCGTATTACTTTTTGGAAGAAATATTGTAACCAAAACACCTTATTTGGTCGCTTTGATTATTACATCCGTTTTTTCTGTGTTGAGGTTGTGGGCAACAATAAATCCTTCTACTGATTTTTCTCAATCGCTGGCAGAAACATTGCCGTTGTACAATTACCAGCTTGAATGGATAATCCCATCGTTCGTAGGATTTTGGATAAGTTTTTTTATGGTCAAAAAAAATAAATTTCATTGAGCAAGATGAAAGATTTTTTTGCCGGAAACTGGAATTTTACTCGTGAAATATACAATGGAAAAACGCTTTATGCACAAGGCAAAGGCGAAGCTGTTTTCTTAGCAAACGAGTCAGGAAAGGAATTGACTTACCACGAAAAAGGAAATATTACATTAACAGACAACCAAACCAAAATTCCTTTTTATCGCAGTTTTTTGTATGCATTTGAACGAGAAAAATTAGCTGTTTTCTTCAACGATGGAATGGATAAAGGCAAACTGTATCAGCATTATATTTACAACGCCGATGAACAATTGATACAATCTGTTTGTGAACATCTTTGCGTAGCGGATAATTATGACGGAAAATATTTTTTAACAGATAAAAACCATTTTCGATTGGTAACACATATTCATGGTCCAAAAAAGGATACAATTATTCATACGACCTTTCACCGGAATTAAATTTTCAGGTATTAGAAGTTAAACTTTATGCTGAAGTAGCGACTGATTTCTGTACAATGTATATTGTATTGATTTTAGTTTTTTAGTTTCAGGTTGCTGCTAATTATCTAATTGACCCACTCGTTTTTTAGCTTAAATCACTTCTATTATGCCACTGATATAAATGTCTGAATTCAAGTGGCGTCTTATTTGTATTTTTTTTGAATAGCTTGCTCAATGATTGTGGTTGTTCAAACCCTAATTCGTAGGCAATCTCACTTACGGTAAGTGTGGTAGTAGAGAGTTTGAGTTTGGCCATCTCTATAATTTTGTGCTGTATATGTTGGCTGGCATTGCTACCTGTAGTATTCTTTAACACGCTACTCAAATAATCGGGGGTTTTGTTCAGTTTTTCACTGAAATACTGTACCGTTGGAAGTCCTCGTTCCTTATCACTTGTCTCATTGAAATATAGCTCCAGTAATTCCTCAAATCTTGTGAGTAATTCATGATTATTACGTTCCCGTGTAATGAATTGCCTTTTGTAGTAACGATCTGCATAATTCAACAGGAGTTCAATTTGGGAAATGATGATTTTTTTACTAAAATCGTCTATGTTTTTACTGTACTCTTCTCGGATGCTATCCAAAAGAATCCTCACACTGTCCTCTTCTTTTTCAGACAGAAAAAGTGCTTCGTTAATAGCATATCCAAAATATTCATATCCCTTTATCTTTTTAGCCAATGTAGTGTTCCATAAAAAATCAGGATGGACAAGTAGTATCCATCCCGATGGCTGTTGCTTAGGTAATTCATCGTTGAATGTGATATTCAGTACCTGTCCTGGTGCAAAAAACGACATCAAACCCTCATCAAAATCATAAGGCAACTGTCCATAATTAAACTTTCCCAATACATTCTTCTTTAATGCAATGGAATAGAATGACTGTGACCAACATTTAACCGTAATACTATTATACATTTCTGCATAATCTACCAAGCTAATCAATGGATGTAAGGGCTTGGGCAGATTGTACAGACGGTGAAATTCGCTAATAGTATTGATTTGGATGATTTCTTGCATAGGACAAATTTACCAAATATAATTATAAGTTACTTCCTCCTGACACCTCAATTCGCTGGGCATTGATCCAATAAGCTTCATCGGTACAGAGGAAAGCAACTACAGCACCAATATCCTTAGGCAAGCCAACTCGCCCCAAGGCGGTTTCTGCTGCCAATGTAGCATTCATATCTTTGTTGTCTCTCACGGCACCTCCTAAAATATCGGTTTCAATAGCACCTGGAGCTACCGAATTTACACGAATTTTTCGCATTCCTAATTCTTTAGCCTGATATCTGGTAAGCACTTCAAGTCCCCCCTTCATAGAGGCATATGCCGCAAAGCCTGGTGTGGAAAAACGTGTCAGTCCGGTTGAAATATTCACAATTCCCCCGCCGTCATTCATCATTTGTAAAGCATGTTGAGTGATAAAGAACGGTGCCATCAGATGGATATGTATCATCTCCTTAAATTGATCGATGGTAGTATCTTCAAAAGGAGAAAAAGCGATAACTCCCGCGTTGTTTATCAGGTAGTCTAATCGTGAGTTGTTGAAATTGTTTTTTAACAGTGGTAATAATTTCTCCGAAAAAAAAGGAGTGTAGGCTTCATAGGAAGCAACGTTCAATTGTAAAGCCGCTGCTTTATTTCCAAATGATTTAATCTGCTCGACAACCTCGTTGGCTGCCTCCTCATTGGATAAGTAAGTGATGATGACATCTAAGCCCTTTTTTGCCAGGTTAAGTGCTATGTCGCGACCTATTCCTCGGCTTCCGCCAGTTACTAAGGCAATTTTCTGTGTGTTCATTTCTATTTGTATTTTAATTACCATGCAAAGGTCGTTATAACAATAGCAATAGAAGTGTCTCAATCCGTTATGCTTGTAGTTAAACCCCCAATTCTATAGGAAATTTCAAACCGAAAACATTTTTATCCCTGATAAGACTATTTTTAACGCAGTATTAATAAACGAGTTCTGGTTTATATTAAGAAAAAACAATTACCAAACAATACGATTAAACTCAACAGAACAGAAAAATGGTAGAATTTCGTCTTTTATACTTTTGGGCAAATAGATAAAAAACGCAACTATCTTATTCATTGACAGTTGCGTTTTTTGTGTGTGACCCAGGGAGGATTCGAACCCCCAACCCTCAGAGCCGAAATCTGATATTCTATCCAGTTGAACTACTGGGCCGACCTTATATTTAGGCTGTTAATAGTTTTTTGACTACGGTTGATATGGTTTTTCCGTCTGCGGCACCGGCTAATTTAGCGTTTGCCAATCCCATTACTTTCCCCATATCTTGCATACCCGAAAAACTACCTTCTGCTATAATTTGAGCGATGATTTGCTCTACTTCTCTCTCGCTCATTTGCTCTGGCAAGAACTGCTCGATTACTTTGATTTGTGCCAACTCTGGTTCTGCCAAATCTGGGCGATTTTGTGCGGTAAACACGTCTGCACTTTCTTTGCGTTGCTTAACGAGTTTTTGCAAAATCTTTACTTCTTCTTGTTCTGAAATACCTGCATCGCTACCGGATGTTTGTACTAATAACAATTCAGACTTGATTGCTCTCAAAGCTTCTAAAGCGACTTGATCTTTGCTTTTCATTGCCGTTTTTAGGGCTTCGGTAATTTGAGTTTGTAGGCTCATAAACTTTGTTTTTCGAGTGGCAAATATACAAAAAACCCAGAAATGTTTTCACTTCTGGGTTATAAATAATTTTGGTGTTTACTAATCTACATTGTCATGTAAAAAAGAATTGTTTGAACGCAATTGTAAATCATCATTTTGATCGATACTCAGCGAGGTTCTCGACACTTGACTGCTGTCTTGCACATCTCTTAAATTGACTCCCATACGTTTGTATGCTGGTTCTTTTTCCAACTCATTGAGCGATTGTGTTGCATTGTTGAACTTGTAATTGAACTCTTTCATTTTTCGCTTGCGTTCTTCGGCTCTTTGACGCAAAATATCATTGATAGAAGCGTCTATGGGAGAAACCTCTTGCTCATCGGCGATGATTTTTTTTTCCTCCGTAAAGGTTGGTTGCTCCACCACTTGATTATTGGTTTCTTCGGTTCTTAGTGTGAAGTTCAACATTTCTTCTTGTGGCTCTGGTGTTTTCTCTTTGGGTGTAGATTGTGCCAATTGTTGCTCGACCTCCATATAATCTTCTAAAGAATATACAATCTTTTCTTGCTCAACAGGCTGATTAACTTCTGGTTGCTGTGCAAAATCTTGTGTTGCTTTTACCTCTGCTTCGTGTGAGAAGTCTTGGGTAATCTGCATAGTTGGTTTTTCAACTGCTTGAGGCAATTGGTCTTCTGGCGTAAAAGTTGGCTTTACAATAATAAACTCTGCATCAACAACTTCTATATCACGCACATCATTTTTTACGATTTTCTCTATCTTAACCGTTGTTTCGTTTTTTTCTTCTGTAACAACCGGCTGATGATTAACCTCAACTTGGTTTATCGTTTTTTTTTCCGTGTCGTTGGTAAGATTTGGCATACCGAACAATCCTCCTGTGGTGAATGAATCTGTTGGTTTTTCACTCATCAACGGTTGTTCTGGGTCAAGCAACTTTGGTTGTGCTGTTTTGGTCAAATCGGCTGTTACTGACTGATTTTCGTCTAATACATGAATGATTTTATTGGGTTCAGACGAATTAACGATTTCTTTTTGTTGCTCGATATTAAATCCTGTTGCAATAATCGTTACCGAAATGGCGTCGCCCAGTTGTGCATCTTCGCCCACCCCCATGATGATATTGGCACTGTGCCCAGCTTCTGTTTGGATATAGTCATTGATTTCACCAATCTCGTCGATAGTGATTTCGTTGTCTCCAGAAACAATCAACAATAGCACATTTTTGGCTCCGCTAATTTTGTTATCATTCAACAATGGCGAATCTAACGCAGATATAATAGCTTGTTTGGCTCTTTCTTCGCCTTCTGCTGTTGCCGAGCCCATGATGGCTGTACCACTGTCAGACAAAACAGTTTTAGCATCTTTCAAGTCAATATTTTGGGTATAGTGCTTTGTGATTACCTCCGCGATACCGCGTGAGGCAGTTGCCAACACTTCGTCAGCTTTGGAGAATCCTGCTTTCAAGCCAAGGTTTCCATATACTTCTCTGAGTTTGTTGTTGTTGATAACGATTAAGGAATCAACCACTTTTCTCAGTTTATCAACACCTTTCGATGCTTGTTGCTGACGTACTTTTCCTTCAAACTGAAACGGAATGGTAACAATACCAACGGTAAGGATATCTCTTTCTTTCGCCAACTGAGCGATGACTGGTGCAGCACCGGTTCCGGTTCCACCCCCCATACCGGCAGTAATGAAAACCATTTTGGTGTTGTTGTCCAACAATTTTTCTATTTCGTCGATGCTTTCCAACGCCGATTGTTGTCCGATTTCAGGATTTGCTCCTGCTCCCAAACCTTCTGTCAAGCTAACGCCCAACTGGATTTTGATAGGCACTGGACTGTTTTGCAATGCTTGTGCATCTGTATTACAAACGATGAAATCCACTCCTTGAATTCCTTGGTTGAACATGTGGTTTATCGCGTTGCTTCCGCCGCCGCCTACTCCGATTACTTTAATCACATTGGATTGATTTTTGGGTAAATCGAAAGTGATATTGTCAAATGTATTTTCCATACCGCAAATATTTTTTTATTCTGATTTGTCTATAAATTCCTTAAATCTAGCCATAAACCCTCCGAAAAATTTCTGTTTGATAATACTAACCGAAGACTCTGGTTCTTTTTCTGTTACTGACTCTTCCGTTATTATTTCTTGAGCAATTTCTTCTTGTTTTGCCTCCTCTCTATTCGTTTGAACGGGTTCTTGTTGCGTAATTTCTCGCAATTTGATTTCGTCCTGATGTTCTTGCACATAAATGTGGCTTCTCGAATTGTTTAATTCTCCTTCCATCGTCAATCCGACAGCTGTCGCATACAATGGACGCGCTACCAACTCTGCCGATTCGCCCGCAATATGTTCGCTCGGTTTCCCGATACGCGTATCGATTCCGGTAATGTATTCCACCAATTGTTTGATGTGTTTCAACTCCGAACCTCCACCTGTGAGGACAATGCCGGCAATGAGTTTTTTACGTGGGTTATCGTAACCATACGTTTTGATTTCAGCGAAAATCATTTCGATGATTTCAACTACTCTGGCGTGAATAATCTTTGACAGGTTTTTCAATGAGATTTCTTTCGGCTCTTGTCCTCTCAATCCCGGAATGGAAACAATTTCGTTTTCACGATTTTCTCCCGGCCATGCCGAACCGAACTTCACTTTGAGCAATTCTGCTTGTTTTTCAATAATCGAACATCCTTCTTTAATATCTTCAGTGATGATGTTTCCACCAAATGGCACAACGGCTGTGTGTCGGATGATTCCGTCTTTGAAAATGGCTAAATCGGTAGTTCCTCCACCGATATCCACCAATGCTACACCGGCTTCTTTTTCTTCTTCGCTCAAAACAGCTTCTGCCGATGCCAATGGTTCTAAGGTTAATCCGGCTAATTCTAATCCGGCTTCTTTCACACATCTTCCGGCATTTCTGATAGATGATGATTGCCCGACCACCACATGGAAATCAGCTTCTAATCTTCTACCATACATCCCGATAGGCTCTCTGATTCCGGCTTCGTCATCAATCTTAAATTCTTGAGGCAAAACGTGAATAATTTCTTCGCCCGGCAACATGGTTAGTTTTTGCACTTGCTCAATAAGCATATCAATATCTTCTTTGGAAATAACAGCATCCGGATTTTCGCGACTGATGTATTCGTGATGTTGAATACTGCGAATGTGTTGTCCGGCGATACCCACCACAACTTCTTTCACGTCATAACCACTTTCGTTTTTAGCCAATGTAACTGCATTTTGAATGGATTGAATAGTTTGCGTGATATTGTTTACCACGCCTCTTTTCACGCCCAAACTTTTTGCGTTACCCAAACCAACTATTTCCAACTTTCCATATTCGTTGCGTCTGCCTACCATCGCAACAATTTTGGTTGTTCCAATATCGAGTCCTACTGCCAATTTTTCTTTACCCATAGCTTATTGTTTTGTGCAAATAACTTGTTTTGTAAATCTCAAATTAATGTTTTTATATTGTTGCATTATCGAATCATTTTTTGCGTAATGCATAAAAACCTTATAATTAGTCAATTTTCTGTCCATCTCTTTCATCTGTCCGAATTCTATCTTCGCCCGATGTGCCCGCGATGTCAAATTCAGCGTTTGATCTGGGTTAATTTGAATACCCGTTATCATTTCTTTCAGGAATTCATCTTCGGTTATTTTCCGCAATAACTCGATGAAATCTTGATGATTGTTTTCATCCAAAATTCCGGTTACCAACGGCACCCTCGGACTGAAATTCGCAGACAGAGGCATTGTATCCCCCTCCATACTAACGTAATAAGACATCCCGTTATCAATCACCCTTGCTAATGCTTTTTTCTGTTCAACTTCAGCATGTAAATTACCTGAGATATCAACATAAACTTCTGAGTGAGCAACCCATCTGTTAATATCTAATTTCCGCTCATAATCTTTCAAATTTAAGGCTTCTCTATTAATTACCGAAGGGTTCGCAAAATTTTGTTTCAACAAGTTATTAACCATTTCTTGTGTTAGGAAATGGTTTTCGTTGCCGATGAATTTTACCTGAATATCTTGTATTTCTTGTCGGTCGTTTCTTGCATTGGCAAACCGAAACAGAAAAAATATACTGAACATCACCAGTAATAATCCTATGTCGAAACCGTTTATTTTTTTCATATCTTTTTTTGTTATTCAGAGATGTGCAAAGCAACTCAGAGATTCACAGAGTTTTTGTTTTCAGTATTCTGTTTTATTTATAAACCTTTTTATATTCTGACTTAAAACTTTACTATGGAAATTCATTAAAAGCCCTAATAGTTTTATTATACCACAGAGATACGCAAAGCAACTCAGAGATGCACGAAAATTTATTCTTTCTTTGTATTGCTTTGTGTAACAACCTTTTCCGTTAAAAACTTCGTCAAAGGCATTACCATTTCGCCAATATCTCCGGCACCAATAATTGTAATAACCTGAGCATCAGAACACGAAACTTCTTGTTCCATATCTTGCTTTGCCACCAATTTTTTATTCGGACTGGTTATTTTCTGCAACAACACGTCCGATGTAATTCCTTCTATCGGCAGCTCGCGAGCCGGATAAATATCCAACAAAATCACTTCGTCAAACTGCGATAAACTTTGTGCAAAATCATCCATAAAATCTTTGGTCCTGCTGAACAAATGAGGCTGAAAAACTGCTAAATTCTTTTTGTCGGGATAGAGTTCTTTTACCGCATTGTACACTGCATTTATTTCTGTCGGATGATGGGCATAATCGTCGATTAAAACCAAATCATCTGTTTTTATTTTATAGGAAAAACGTCTTTCGATTCCTTTAAAGCTTTGTAGTGCTTTTTTGAGATTTTCGTTAGAAACACCATAAGTTTTCGCCATAGAAAGTGCCATCAAGGCATTGCTCAAATTGTGTTTGCCCGGCAAGTGAAAGCGAATGTTTTCTATTCGTTCTTCTTTTATCTTCACATCAAAAACGTAAGCACCGTTGTCGATTCTTATGTTTTCTGCTTTGAAAATATCTGAATCTGAAAAACCAACTTTTACAGCATCCAATTCCAATGCTGTCGGTGCAAAAAGCTTGGTTTTATCCTGAATTTTATCTGCAAACTCCACAAACGATTCTTCGATATGTGATTTATCCCCGTAAATATCCAAATGGTCGGCATCCATCGAGGTTACGCAAGCCGTATCGGGATAAAGCCTTAAAAACGAACGGTCAAATTCGTCGGCCTCAACCACGGTAACTGTCTTTCCGTTGCCTATCAAATTAGAATGATAATTCTCTACAATTCCGCCCACAAAAGCCGTTACATCGACGCCACTTTGATACAAAATATGCCCCAGAATACTCGTCGTTGTTGTTTTTCCGTGCGTTCCGGCTACCGCAAAACAATAAGTGTCTTTGGTTATCAATCCCAGAACCTCCGAACGTTTTTTGATTTCAAAACCATTATCGATAAAATAATTCCACTCCGAATGATTTTTCGGAACAGCAGGTGTAACCACAACCAACGTATTTTCTTTGGTCAAATTGTTCGGAATATTTGCCAAATCGTCTGTATAATGGACAGACATCCCCATACTTTCCAGCTCTCTCGTCAGCACGGTGCTTGTTCGGTCGTAACCATAAACCGATTTGCCCAAACTGTGAAAATAACGAGCCAAAGCACTCATACCGATGCCGCCGATACCCAAGAAAAATATGTTTGCGTAGTTTTTCATTTTTAATTACTAGTTTATTTTATCCACTTCACAACCTCATCCACAATATCTTTTGTTGCGTTTGGTTTTGCCAGCATTTTTATATTTTCGCTTAATGTTTTCTGTCGGTTTTCATTAGAAACCAAATCAGAAAACACTGTTTCAAACTTTTCGTTCAGTTCACTTTCTCGTAAAAGAATCGCTCCGTTTTTGTCGGCGACAGCTTTGGCATTTTTGGTTTGATGGTCTTCTGCCACATTGGGCGACGGAATAAAAATCGTCGGTTTTCCGACAATAGACAACTCCGAAACCGATGATGCTCCTGCTCTGGAAATAATCATATCGGCAGTAGCATACGCCAAATCCATACGGTCAATAAACGACAGAACCTGAACGTGCTCTTTTTCGTTGTACTTTTTATATTCTTCAAAATAGAATTTCCCACACTGCCAGATAATCTGAATATCTTGATTGAGCATAAAATCCATTTCTTTTTCAATCAATTGATTGATTCGTCTTGCTCCCAAACTTCCGCCCAAAACGAGCAAGGTTTTTTTATCGGGATTCAAGCCAAAATGCTTTAGTCCTTCCAGTCTGTTTTCTGTTACATTCAACAAATCTTGTCGAACCGGATTTCCGGTAAAAACGATTTTGTCTTTCGGGAAAAATTTATCCAATCCTTCATAAGCCACGCAAACGGCTTTGGCTTTTTTGCCTAATAATTTATTGGTAATTCCCGGATAGGAATTTTGCTCTTGAATCACAGTCGGAATACCCATTTGTGCAGCAACTTTTACCACTGCTCCGCTGGCAAATCCGCCAGTTCCGATAGCGACATCTGGTTTAAAATCTTTAATGATTTTTCTGGATTTGGCTAAGCTACTCATCAGTTTAAACGGAAACTTCAGATTCTCTAATGTTAGCTTTCGCTGAATTCCGGCAATCCAAAGACCTTCTATTTTATAACCTGCTTGCGGAACTTTTTGCATTTCCATTTTGTCTTTTGCACCGACAAAGAGGATTTCGCAATCGGGAAACCTCGATTTCAATTCATTAGCAATAGCAATAGCCGGATAAATGTGTCCGCCTGTTCCTCCGCCTGATATGATAAATCTTGGTTTCATATTTCTTTTTTTAGTCGTTTTGACAATTATAAATTTTTCAATGTGTTTACGGCAATATCTTCGTCTTCTGTTTTTGCTGCTTCTTGCTCTGCCAACATTTCTCTAAAAGCTTCTTGCTTTTGTTCGCTTTCTTTCATTTGTTGTTTGACTTGCTCTTCTTTTCTAGATACGCTGAGTATGATTCCGATAGACACACAAGTCATCCAAATAGATGTTCCACCACTACTGATTAATGGCAAGGGTTGCCCGGTGGTTGGGAATATTTCTACGGCAACGCCCATATTAATCAATGCTTGAAAAATGATGGAAAATCCTAATCCGCAGACCAAATATCGACCAAAAGTATTGGGTGCTTTCATCGAGACGACCAAAAACCGAAAGAGCAACAAAGCGTAGAAAAACAATATGGTTATTCCGCCTACTAATCCAAATTCTTCTACAATAATGGCATAAATAAAATCTGAAGAAGATTGAGGTAGAAAGTTTTTCTGTACACTTTTTCCGGGTCCTACTCCAAATATTTCTCCTTTGGCGATAGCGATTTTTGCATTGTCAATTTGGTATCTGTCCACATCTTCGTCTTCTGAACCAAATCGTTCGATACGAGCTACCCATGTGCTGAAACGCGAAGGCATAGCATCCGGAAAAGCTTTTGCCGCAAAGAAAAATAAGGTACCGAGCAAGGCACAAATCATCATTACTTTTCCTAAATATCGAAGCGGGTATTTCCCCACGAACAATAACATACAGCTAGAAGTAAATATCAAAGCTGCTGTGGATAAATTTGATGGTGCAATCGGGAATACGATAAACGCAATCGGTAACCAAACATATAGTAAAGACTTTTTGAAGCTGTAATTTTCATCTTCAAATCGCCATAAAAACCAAGCCAAATAAGCCATTATAGAAATCCACCCTATTGATGAAGGTTGGAAACTGAGGTTAATGAGCGGTACTTTCAACCATCTGCTGGCATTGGCTCCGGCAATCGTCATTCCTTGTGTTGCTGTGATAAGCAACAATATGCCCGCAGCAATCCAGACAATTGGTGCAAAGTATTTGAACCGTTCGAACGGCACACGATGAACGATGTAAATAATGAGAATTCCGACGAAAATATGAAAAGAGTGTTTGACCAAAATACCCACAATCGTTCCTGTTCCGACTACGTGAACTAAATTGGTACTGGCACTAAAAACAGGCATAAAAGAGATAATGGCGAGTAAGATTACAAACGCCCAAATCGCTTTATCTCCTTGAAATCCTGATAAAATCTTTTTCATACTTCATTGCAATTTTGCAGACTCATTTGCCTGCTAATTATAAATTACTAACCGCCTGCTTAAACTGGTCTCCTCTATCTTGATAATTTTCAAACAAATCAAAACTTGCACACGCCGGCGACAACAAAACCTGGTCACCTGCTTCGGCGATTTTACTAGCGATTTTTACCGCTTCGTCCATCGAGGATGTTTCTAATATCACATCAATAACCTTCCCGAAAGTGTTTTTTATTTTTTCATTATCGATACCTAAGCAAATAATCGCTTTTACTTTTTCGTTCACAAATTGCAAGAGTTCGTCGTAATCATTTCCTTTGTCCACACCTCCGGCAATCCAGATAACCGGTGCATTCACACTCTCCAATGCAAAATAAGTTGCATTTACATTCGTTGCTTTTGAATCGTTGATATATTGTACTTTTCCGATGCGAGCCACTTTTTCCAAACGATGTGGCGCACCGCTAAAATTAGACAAACTTTCGCGAATAGTTTTGTTTCTCACTCGCATTAATTGTGCTGCCAAACTGGCTGCCATGGCATTTTTTTGATTGTGTTTTCCTCCAACAGCCAACTCTTCTGTGGCAATAATTGCTTGCTCTTCGTTATTAATCATAGTTGTGATTGTATTATCTTTTATATATGCTCCTTTTGTTAATATTCTCTGTGTTGAAAAAGGCAGTAAATTTGCCTTGGTTTGATGCTCGTCTAACCACTTTGTAATCGCGGAATCGTCGGCATCATAAATCAAATAATCCTTTTCGGATTGGTTTTTGGTTATATTGAATTTTGCTTGTACATAATTCTCAAACTGATGATTGTATCTATCTAAATGGTCGGGTGTGATATTAGTGATTACAGCAATATGCGGGGCATAATCTTTAATATCGTCCAACTGAAAGCTGCTTAATTCTAAAACATACAACTTGTCTGGTTCTTTTGCCACTTGTTTGGCGTAACTATCACCGATATTTCCGGCTGCCGAAACATTCAATCCAGCATTTTTCAAAATATGTTCCATCCACATGGTTGTGGTAGTTTTTCCGTTGCTTCCGGTAATTCCGATTGTCGGCTGAGTATTGTAACGATAAGCAAATTCTATTTCAGAAATGATAGAAATCCCTCGTTCTTTTATTCGTTTTACAACATTTACTTCATGCGAAATTCCTGGAGATTTCACTACCAAATCGGCTCGCAGGATTTTATCCAACGAATGTTGCTTTTCTTCCCATTCGATATGGTTTTGTGTCAATATCTGTTGATAATCTTCACTGATTGCTCCATAATCAGAAACAAAAACTTCAAAGCCTTGCTGAGCAGCCAGAAGAGCTGTCCCTACACCACTTTCTCCTCCTCCAAGAATGACTAATTTTTTCATTTTCTATCTCAGCTTTAATGATATTACACAGAATACTGCCAGAAATATGGCAACAATCCAAAATCGGGTTACAATTTTACTTTCGTGATAACCTGATTTTTGGTAATGATGATGCAAAGGCGACATCAGGAAAATCCGTCTGCCTTCTCCATATTTTCGTTTGGTGTATTTAAAATAACTTACCTGCATCACCACCGACAAATTTTCTATTAAGAACACGCCACACAAAACCGGCAACAGCAACTCTTTTCGTGTAGATATAGCCAAAACTGCAATGATTCCGCCAATGGTTAAACTACCCGTATCGCCCATAAATACCTGAGCCGGATAAGCATTATACCACAGAAATCCGACCAATGCACCAACAAACGCCGCAATGAAAACTGTCATTTCTCCAGAATATGGTATATACATAATATTCAGATAGTTTGAAAATATAATATTCCCCGAAACGAAGGTAAATACGCCCAGTGCAACTACATTAATCGCCGATGTTCCTGCTGCCAAACCATCGATTCCGTCTGTGAGATTGGCTCCGTTTGAAATCGCTGTGATGATGAAAATAACCACAGGAATAAATATCAGCCAAACATAATCCTGATAACCGTCGCCCATCCATGAAATAAGCTGACCGTAATCAAACTCATTATTTTTCAAAAAAGGTATTGTAGTTGCTGTTGATTTTACGTCAAACTGTGAAACCTGCTCGGTGTTCATCATATTACTTGGTGCTTCGCGAACAGTTACATCGGGATGAAAATATAAAATTCCGCCAACGATAATTCCCAATCCTATCTGCCCGAATACTTTGAATTTTCCTTTGAGTCCTTCTTTATCTTTTTTAAATACTTTAATATAGTCATCCAAAAAGCCAATTGTTCCCATCCATATCGTGGTAAGAATCAGCAACCAGATATAAACATTGTCGATTCTGGCGAAAAGCAACACCGGAATCAATGTTGCCAGAATAATAATAATTCCGCCCATCGTTGGTGTACCTGCTTTTTGATTTTGTCCTTCGAGTCCGAGTTCTCTAACGGTTTCGCCGATTTGTTTTCTACGGATGTAATTGATAATCCGTTTACCGAAAATAGTTGATATGAGCAATGACAATATCAATGCTATTCCCGAACGAAACGTGATATATTGATATAGCCCTGTTCCCGGCAAATCGAAAGTTTTATCTAAATATTCTAAAAAGTAATATATCATATTTTTTTGTTTCAAGTTTAAAGTATCTTTTGTTTAAGGTTTCACTATTTTGAGCCTAACATTGAACTTTAAACATTTATTTACCCAATAACTCTATTATCTCTTTTGCGATTTCCATATCGCTAAAATGTTGTTTTTCTCCTCGAATATCCTGATAGGTTTCGTGTCCTTTTCCTGCAATGAGGATAATATCATTTTGATTTGCCATTTTAATCGCTGCTTTAATCGCTTGACGGCGGTCTTCGATGGTAATCATTTTTCTGGTGTGTTGAGCTTCTACGCCTGCTTCTATCTCGCTCAAGATTTGATATGGGTCTTCAAACCGCGGATTATCCGAAGTAAAAATGACCTGATCGCTCATTTCTGTTGCGATTTTTCCCATTACTGGTCGTTTGGTTTTATCTCTATCTCCGCCACAACCAACTACGGTAATCACTTGTTCGTTGCGCGTACGGATTTCGTCAATGGTTTTCAAAACATTTTCTAAAGCATCGGGCGTATGTGCATAATCGACAATAACGGTCAATTGATTAGGCGAAACGATATATTCAAATCTGCCGGAAACACTTTCTAAAGTACTCAGTTGCAACAAAACTTCGTTTTCGTCCATGCCTAATTCAATCGCTGTAGCATATATTGCCAAAACATTTGATGCGTTGAATGTACCTATCAATTTTACCCAAATTTCTTTTTGGTTAATGGTCAGTAGCATTCCGCCCAATTGTCTTTCCAGAATTTTTACTTGATAATCAGCAATATTGCTCAAAGCGTAAGTTTTTTTTCGTGCCGATGTATTTTGCAACATGAACATGCCGTTTTTATCATCGGCATTGGTCAAGGCAAAAGCTCCTTTGGGCAATTGGTCGAAAAATTGTTTTTTAACATCGCGATAAGCGGCAAATGTTTTGTGATAATCCAAATGGTCGTGCGATAAATTGGTAAAAATTCCTCCGGCAAATGTCAATCCTTCTGTTCGCTTTTGTTCAATTCCATGTGAGCTTACTTCCATGAAACAAAATTCGCAACCATCTTCCACCATTTGATGCAAATAACGATTAATGGTTACAGCATCGGGCGTGGTGTGTGTCGCAGCAAATTCTTTTTTTCCTATCAATATTTTCACGGTCGAAATCAACCCAACGTTGTAACCTAATTGCGTAAACAATTGATGCGACAATGTGGCTGTGGTGGTTTTACCGTTTGTTCCGGTTACGCCAATCAGTTTGAGCTTTGCCGATGGATGATCGTAAAAATTATCTGCAATCAAAGCCAATGCTTCGTGCGAATTATTTACTTCGATATATGTTATTCCTTCGACAATATCTGCTGGCATTTTTTCACAAATCACAACCGAGGCTCCTTGTTCTATTGCTTTATTGATATACTGATGTCCGTCTGCTTGAACACCTTTTAATGCCACAAAAAGACTACCCGATTTAGCGTTTCGGGAATCTAATATCAAATCAGTAACTTCGGCAAAAGTGCTACCTTTTACTGCTTCGATAGATACCTTGTATAATATGTCTTTTACTTGTTTCAACCTAAATCTAATATAATAACTTGATTCTTTTTAATTTGATCTCCTGCTTGAACAGACTGACGTTTTACTTTTCCTAATCCGTTGGTATGTACTTTGAGTCCAATATTTTCCAGCATAGGAATTGCATCCATTGCTGGCAATCCTCTTACATCTGGCATTTGAGTCGCATTATGCTGTACTTTTGCATAATAGGATTCATAGCTTTCTTCTACTTTTTTAATCGGTTTATCTATGTCTTCCACCTGATTCAACGACGGATTGTCGGTATAAATTTTTTGGGCCAAACGTTTAAATACTGGTCCGGCAACATCTGCTCCATAATAACTTCCTTTCGTTGGTCTATGTACCACTACGATACACGAATATTTTGGATTATCTGCCGGAAAATATCCTGCAAATGACGAAGCATAATACATTCCGCCTTCTCTTCCTCCATAATTCATTTGTGCGGTTCCTGTTTTTCCAGCAATCGGAAAATCGGGTGAATACAGTTTTTTTCCTGTTCCTTTTTTCACTACATTCTTGAGTAATGCTTGCATCTGCTTAATTACTTCTGGTCGAGCAATTTGCGGATTAATCACTTCTGTATCATATACTCTAATCGAATGATCGACATCTCGAACTTCTTGCACAAACTGCGGTCTGACCATCACGCCATCATTTGCTACAGCATTATATAATGTGAGCGTTTGCAATGGCGACACCATTATTCCGTAACCATACGCCATCCACGGTAAAGCAATTTTACTCCAGTTTTTATCACCGGGACGAGGAATATACGATTTTGGTTCACCTATAAGCTGAAGCCCTAAAGTGTTATTAAACCCAAACGATTCTAATTTATTAACAAATTGCTCCGGGTTATCTTTATATGCTCCGTTTACTGCTTGTGTAGCAACGGTATTGGATGACACTTCAAAACCACGTGCCAATGATATCTTTCCATAACCTCCACGATGTGAATCGCGAACGCGTCTTCCTGAAAAAGTAACTACTCCTCCTTGTGTGTCGTAAATGGTAGCTGTATCGGCTTTGTTATCATCAAGCAAAGCCAAATACGACGCCAGCTTAAATGTAGAACCCGGATCGTGGCGTTCTAAAATGGCGTAATTAATTGTTTCAATATAATTACCAGACGAAGTTCTTCCTAAATTAGAAATCGCCTTGATGTGTCCGGTTTTCGTTTCCATAACAACTACCGTTCCGTGATCGGCTTCGTATTGTTGCAGAACATCAAGCAAAGCATGATGGGCAATATCCTGAATAAATACGTCTATTGTTGTAATAACATCATAGCCATCTACTGGATCCACATCGTTTTCGTCACTAATTGGTTTCCATAAACCCTTTGACATTTTCTGTACTGTTCTCGCCCCTTCTTTGCCTGTCAAATCTTTGGTAAACGCCGCTTCGATTCCTTTTCGGGTAATAGTTCCGTCTTCGTTTTGACGTTCATATCCAATAGTTCGGTGGGCAATCATCCCAATAGGATACTCTCTCACATATTGCTGTTCGACAATCAATCCACCTTTATATTTCCCTAGATTGAATAGTGGAAATTGTTTGAGCTGCATATATTCAATATAACTAAGTTTATTAGCTATTGGCAAATATCTTTTTTTACTCGCTCTAGATGTTCTGAAATAAGATTCCCACTGTCCTACACTTCTTCTTCCTACAAGCCGACTCAACGAATCGGACAAAGCGTGGATATTTTGTTCAAAATCTTCTGTTTTTGGGGCATAAGGATCAAAGAAAATACTGTATTTTGGAATTGATGTTGCCAACAAACTTCCGTCTGAGGAATAAATATTTCCTCTGTTTGCAGGAATTTTTTCCAGTTTCACAGTCAAACTATCTGCTTTGGCACGCCAAGCTTCGCCTTCTTTGAACTGAATATAGCTGAGTTTTACCAAAATAGCAATGGCAACCAGCATCATCCCACCATAGACGAGCAATATCCTTGTACTATTATCTGATTTTTTTATTGCCATAGCTTCTTATACCACGGTTTTTCTTCTTCTTTTTTCACTTTAATTTTCACGGGAGGCGTATCGGGAATAAAAATTCCTTCCGGCTCCATTTTTTTCTCTACACTCGATTCGAGTTTCATCAGCATCAACTCCGAACGTCTTTCTACATATTCTGTACGATATTCTTTAACCTCTTCGGTTAGGTTTCGGAGGTTAATGATTTTTTGTTCAAAAAAGTGTGTGTTTGCAATCAACATCAACACCCAAAACACCACATAAATAATAAACAGCCAGTTTCTTGACGATTGTTCGTCGACCAAATATTTAGCTTTTATGACATTATACAAATTCATTTTATTTTTTTTCGGCTATTCTCAACTTGGCACTTCTGGCTCGGTTATTACTTGCTATTTCTTCAGGGTTTGGCTCAATGTGTTTTCCTATCTTTTTGAACGGCACTTCAAATCGTCCAAACATATCTCGCTCGGGTTCTCCTTCAAACATTCCGTTTCGCATAAATCGTTTTACCAATCTATCTTCTAACGAATGATAAGAAATAACGCTCAATCTGCCTGACGATTTTAAAACTTCAGGGGTTTGTGATAAAAACTCTTTTAACGCTTTTATCTCTTGATTAACTTCGATGCGAATTGCTTGATATATCTGAGCCAAGATTTTATGATTTCTGTGAGCCGGCAAAAATTTCTCCAATGCTGCTTTGAGTTGCGTACTATTTGTTATCGGAGATTGTGCCCGATAATTAACTATCGCACTCGCCATTCCTCTTGCTTGGTGAAGCTCTCCATAAGTTTTGAACAATTTGGTCAAATCTTGCTCTGCATATTCATTAATAACATTGCGTGCCGATAAGCCTGCATTTTGATTCATCCGCATATCCAACTCGGCATCGAAACGGGTAGAAAAGCCGCGTTCAGGCACATCAAATTGATGAGAAGAAACGCCCAAATCTGCCAAAATACCATCTACTTGTTTCACTCCATGAAACCGAAGATACCTTTTTAAGTGTCTAAAGTTTTGACCGATTAATGTAAATCTTTCATCATCGATAGCATTTTGTTGTGCGTCTTCGTCTTGATCAAACGCAAACAATTTTCCTTTTGGTCCTAATCTTTTTAATATTTCTCTCGAATGTCCGCCTCCGCCAAAGGTTACATCTACATAAATTCCGTCCGGATGAATATCTAGTCCATCTACAGATTCGTTGAGTAATACTGGTTGATGATAATTAGTTGTTGTCATTGGTTGTGTTTTTTCCCATTACTTCCTGAGCCAATTCGGCAAAATCAACATCTTCGCCAGACAATAAGTTTTCGTACAACTCTTTATCCCAGATTTCGATAATATTTATTTTGGAAGACAAAACGATTTCTTTTTGTATGCCGGCAAAAGCGACTAAATCTTTAGCAATCAACAACCGACCGCTGTCATCAATGTCAATTAATTTCACGCCTGCCATAAACTTTCGGACAAACAAATCATTTTTTTTATCAAAACGATTGAGTTGATTGATTTTCTCCATCATGATTTGCCATTCTGCCATTGGCCAAAGTTCCAGACATTTTTCAAAGACAGAACGTTTGAGTACAAATCCATCCTCCGTAGCCGGAAGTTGTTTCTTCAATCCGGACGGAATCATCAGACGCCCTTTGGCATCAACTTTACACTCATATGTTCCTACAATGGCTTTCATTTTCCACTTTTACTCTGTACATGAACAAAATTAAAAAATAAATACCACTTTCTACCACTTTCTACCACTTTGTTGATAAATTTTAAGTTATCAACAATTCGGAAGATTATACGAAAAAATAATTAAAAGCAAAACCAATGTTTGTAGTATTTCATGATAGATTTTGGCAACAAAAACAAAAATACAATTCTGTTGATAAGCGGTTAATAAACCATCGTTCACTTTCAATCTGATGAAAAAACGGCGATAAAAAAGGCTTTTTTTGCCATATCATTAGTCCAAGTTCAACAATTTTGGCAAATCTCGTATGTTTGATAAAGTATAAAAATTAGAGTGCTCAATTTTGTGTGGAATGCGTTCGTGCTCCCAAGTTGTGTGATATGGAATATGTATCGCCGAACCGCCCAACTCAATTACCGGTAGCACATCAGATTTTAATGAATTTCCTATCATCAAAAAATCAGAAGAATCGATTTCGAGTCTTTTCAACATTTTCTGATAATCTAATTTATCCTTATGAATCATCACTTCGATATGATGAAACAATTGTCCGATGCCAGAATCATGCAATTTTCGATGCTGATCTTTCAAATCTCCTTTGGTTGCCACAATAATTGGAAATTTTTTGGATACAGTTTTCAATGTTTCTTCCACACCTTCTAACAAATCGACCGGCTGTCGCAGCATATCTTTACCTATATTTAAAATGCTTTTATACAAATCATTAGACAAGTATCCCTGTGTAATTTCATGAGCAGATTCTATCATCGAAAGTATATATCCTTTGATTCCGTAGCCGTATAAAGGTAAATTTTTGATTTGGGTAGCATACAGTTTTTGTGAAACACTTTGTTTGGACCAAAAATCTGCCATCAAAGAAATAAATCGCTGTTCGGCTTCTTCAAAATAAGGTTCGTTGTCCCAAAGTGTATCATCTGCATCGAAGGCAATCATTTTAGGTATAAGCATATTCGGAGATTTCATCTGTATTTAGTTTGCTTGTGCATAAATACAAAAAAAAACATGAACCTTTCTCAAATTGTAGAAAACTTATACAATGTCATTTTTTGTAATTCATTTCTTTTATAATAAATTATCCTAAATTTATCCCTTATTAGTTAATTATTTATAAAACAGCCTGTTTTGGATTAATTATTGAATTATATTTTCCAAACCAATAAATTGAATTGATATGAAAAATGTATTAAAATTTTTAGGAGCATCCGTATTATTATTATTTGTAGTAACTGCATGCAGTAAAGACGACGACCCTTCTGACAATGATTTGTTTGTTGGAACGTATAACGGCTCAATCCATTATACTTCAGACTCAGAAAACAAATCCTCTGATGATGGAAAAGTAACCGTTGTGAAAGTAGGCAATAAGTATAATTTTGCTTTTTCTGACGGGATTCCAAACATCAATGGTATCGAATTTGAAGAAGAAGACGACAATTATTACATCAATATTGGTGGAAATGAGTTGAGTTATATCCGTATCAACGAAAGTGACTTAAAGATTTTCTACAGCACAGATGGTCAAACTTGGGAAGCTGATTGCAGTAGATAATTGCATTGAACAAGAAAATTTATTTAATAAAAATGGTCGGAAAATTCCGACCATTTTTTCTATTATAATACAGCTTAAAATTGAATTTCCTCCGCATTTTTCGGGATTTCGTAAGAGAAATTCAAATCTGTATTTTTATGTATTTTTGAATAATTCAATCTTAAATCTACCGATTGTTGCTGATTTGTCGCAGAGATTAATATTTCTTGCGGCAAAATAATCCCTTCTGATTTTTTATGATTTTTATAGTTGATTTCCAATTCGTTATACGAATTTTCCATCGACAATTTTTCTTTGTGTAAATTCCAACCGGCATCGATCCAATATTGCAATTCCACCAAATCATTTCGAGTAACCAACTGTGTCAAAACCCGATACAAATTTTCATCAATATCGTTATCAGCAATTTTTTGTTGTTCATCAAAAAGTGCTTTTCCCAACAAAAGGTTTTCTACTTTTTCATAATTCAGCTCGACACCTAACAAATCACTAATCACAGAAAAATCGCCATCATAATACGTTTTTTGAATGGTATAAAAAGAAACCCGCTCTGGTGTGATATACATTTTTGCTCCAGTAAACCCAAATTGTTTCAAGGTAATCAAGATTTGCTTGCCTCGTTCTATGCGAATATCCGATTGCAAACTCAATCCTAATCCGCTATATTCGGCACTTCCGAGAATATGCAAAGTTTTAAAATCAGGTTCAGCCGACAAATGTTTTTCCAAAATCGCTGTTGCCTCTAACTTTTCGTCCAAACGCATATTCGCCGTTTCAATCGAAACGTCTGCATCTTTGACTTCTTTCAATTTTGCTGACTTGCAAGAAGCCACAAAAAAAGCAATACTTATTAAGATAAATAAATGTTTCATTTGCCGAATTTAAAGCAGTAAAGAAACAAAAAAATCCGCTGAAAAACGGATTTTTATGATTATTCTAACACACTGTAATCGCCAATGCTGATGTTTGTAAACTTGCCGTTGAAACTTGCAAAATTACCAATCATGGCGTTGTCTAAATCCGCGTTTTTCACGGTGGTATTGGTTTGAATCAAACTGTTTTTCACGGTGGCGTTTTCTACTTTTGAGTTGTTACCCAACGAAACATTCGGACCGATGGTGGCGTTTTTCAGCACCACATTTTCGCCAATATAACACGGCGGAACAATCGTTGCGTTTTCCAGCACCACAGAATTGGAAACCAAGTTTTCGCCGTCGTTGTGCAAAAAGTTCAGCATACGATTATTCGTGTCCACAGTTACGTTTTTGTTACCGCAATCCATCCATTCATCCACTTTTCCGGGCACGAAACGCAATCCTTTTTGTTTCATGTTTTCCAAAGCGTCGGTTAACTGATATTCGCCGCCTTTTTCGATGTTATTGTCGATTAAATATTCCAATTCACTGCGCAGATTTTCAGCCGATTTAAAGAAATAAATCCCGATAATCGCCAAATCTGAAACAAATTCTTTGGGTTTTTCCACAAAATCAACAATTTCGTTTTTGTCGTTTAACTGAATCACTCCGAACGCACTCGGATCATCTACTGCTTTTACCCAAATCACAGAATCGGCAGTAGCATCAAGTGAGAAATCCGCACGGAACAAAGTATCGGCATACGCCACCACGATTGGTCCTTGCATACTTTCTTTGGCACACAAAATGGCGTGTGCGGTTCCCAAAGCTTCGTTTTGGTAATAAATAGTTCCTTTTGAACCCAATTTTTCGGCAATGGCAACCAAATCTTTTTCAACATCTTTGCCAAAACTTTCGTGAATGATAAACGCGATTTCATCGATAGGTTGGTTAATTACTTTGGCGATATCTTCTACCAAACGGTGAACAATTGGTTTGCCTGCAATCGGGATTAAGGGTTTTGGTGTTGTTAATGTATGTGGGCGTAAGCGTGAGCCACGACCCGCCATTGGTACGATTATTTTCATTTTTAATCTATTTTTTTTATAAATTTATTTCCAGTTATAACTAATCGACCAATCATAAAACTCTTCAATTCTATTTGGATATTGTTCACTATATTGAACTGCGTTCTTGTCTTGTACGGATAAAAATACAATGTTTGCAAAAGGTTCGATTAGATTATTTTTTTTCATTTCTATAAAATAAGGAACCAAAAAGTCCCAATAA
>DATGOD010000095.1:0-24406 GCA_035306305.1 Flavobacterium sp. | reverse complement strand
AAATTTTAAATTTTCTATGACAGCATCACTTTCGTTTATCACATAGTTATGCATTTGTATTGCTTCATCACCAGGGTTACCTGTACCCGGTGTACCTTCTGTAGTTTCATCCATTGTTGGGTATTGGATAGAAAAAGTCTGGGCAGAAGCGATTGTTGCAAAAGCTAACGCCACTGTTGAAAGTATTATTTTTTTCATAATTGTAAAATATTTTTTATTTCGGTAAATATATAAAAAATGGAGTAATCAACAAAATTACTCCATTTTTAAATTGAATTTTTAACTTTTCAGATTAATTCTTAACAAATTTTCTTTGTGTAGAACCACCTTCTGTATGAATATTTAAAATATAAACTCCTGAAGCCAAATTAGACACATTTAATGACGTTTGTTGGTTTCCTTCGTTTAATGTTTCGTTTACATTCATCACTTCTTGTCCGATAGAGTTGATTACTGTAAAGTTTACGCTCTCACTTGTTTTCATGTTTAATGATACATTCAAGACATCATTTGTTGGATTAGGGAATAATTTTAGTTCATTCAAATCCATTACTTCATCGATAGAAACAGCAGATCCTGTTCTGATAGTGATGTTGTCGATAAACATGTCATTACCATAACCTGAAGTTGCTCTAAACGCAATAAGGGCGTCGTCTGGAACATCTGATAAATCAACAGATCTTAATTGCCATTGGTCAGCTGTAGGGCGGAAAGGATTTGATGTATTTGGAGCTGTAGCCAAATCAGATTTTTCTTGCATCCAAATTCTTGTCCATGTGCTTCCGCAATCAGTTGAATACACTACTTCAAGTCTATCTCCTGACACTTGTCCCTGATATTCATATTGTGCATAAGCTACATAAAAATCTAAGGCACTTTCTCCTGCTAAATTAGCTTTTGGTAAAATATAATAACCTGGTGCTACACCTGTAGGAAGTTGATAACAAGGATACCATAACAAATAAGTTGAACCTTCATATCCCATACCATCAGACTCTGCTCTAACAATAGGATATCCATTAGGAGTCGTATAACTAATCCAATCTGCAAGGTCAGCTTCTAAGTCATTTGTAACTGGTAAATCATTAGCTTCTGGGTTTAGAACTGTAAATGTAGTAGATAATGAATTATCATAATTATTATAATCTATATTGCCATTAGGATTATCTACTTTAATTTCCAATCCAACGAGTCCTGAATTATTCAAAGTTAATTCTGGTAATGTTACATCTACAGAGCTTCCTGCTGCAAGACTTCCTGTCCAAGGTTCTGTATTCCATTCTGTTTCATTACTAAATTTATATAGAACATCGAAAGAAGTAACTTCTGTCGTTGCAGTGTTAGTTACACTTACTGCAACGTCATCAAAAATTGCTGGCAAATCACAAACTAGACTATTTACCTCCATTTGTAAATCAGTAGCTGCGATATCAATGGAAGATTTTTCAATATCAATATTTCCATCGGTTCTTGTTGCTTGCAAAACCTCCAATGTAGAATCATCTTGTAGAAAAGCTGCCAAGAAAACAGTTGGTGCATCTTCATTTACATAACTTGGTACAGCTCCTGTAATAGTATATGTACGTGTTTGACCTGCTGTCCAAGTTTCATCAATAGCTTGTCCTTCTGCATTTGGATACATCTGTCTTACTACATTCTGGAAATGGGTTTCTCCATTAGTCCCCGGAGCAGTACTATACTGTAATTCTTCCGCTAAAGCCACTCTTAGCTTGGTGTTAGATTCTGTAGTTGCAGCTGTAGCTGTTACTGTAATTGTAGCTGTAAAAGACTGACCATTATCGTCATAAACCGGATCTGATATAGACATCGTAAAATTTGTCTCCTCCGCTGCCCCATTATCAATATCAGATTGTTGGGCATACCCTACTGTTCCTACTTGATTATTTGTGATTGCTGTTGGATTATTTTCTCCAACTAAATGATTACCATTAACAATACCATAAGGAGCAGAAGGCACTCCATAATAAGACAATCTTACATCGGTAAAAATTGTATTTTCGTAATAAATTGGTCCGGCAGTAGGAATTGGACTTTGGTATTTCAACAACAAAACCTTGTCCTCATTGCCCGGAGTTTCAATTAAATCCATAAAGCCCGGATTTTGCGAGGCACATGGACCACAATTTTCTCCAGAAAACTCTTCAATAAGAGCTAACTTTTGGGCATTAGCCGTTCCAATAAAGCCTAAAACAGCTATGCTTAGTAAAATTTTTTTCATAATTCTGTACTTTTTAAATGTTACGTGAATAATGGTTAAACAATAAATTTCGATGAAATTAATATTTATTATTTAATCTCACAAACTTTTCATAATATTATTTTTGACTATTGTTTTTTTCAAGAACATTTAAAGCATATAAATTAATGCTACATTATCTAACCACACTACCTACTTCGCTGCAAATCCATTCTAAAAAAGTTTCATCTTCTTTGGTAAAAGGATTTAACGTTTCTGAATCAATATCTATTTGTCCGATATTTTTACCGTTTTTAAAAATTGGGATGACAATTTCTGATTTCACTGTGATGCTGCAGGCAATATAATTGTCTTGTGCTTTCACATCCGGAACCACAAAATTTTCATTCGACACTGCCACTTGCCCACAAATTCCTTTTCCATAAGGAATAATCGTATGATCAGTTGGTGTACCTGAAAACTGAGCGAGTTCCAAAACTTGTTCGTTTTCTTTGTGAAAGTAAAATCCAACCCAATCGTAGTGCTCAACTTTTTGACGAAGTACATCGCAAATGTTTTGCAATTTTTCCTCTATAGAAAGGTTTGTTTGAAATATTGTATTATCAATCGTGTTTTTGAGTTCTGTAAACATATTCTAATTATTTATCGTTTATTATCCGTGAACAAATTCTTTATTTCCATAACTTTGGATGAGTTTGCCTTCAAAATCCAACCACTCTTTCCAGCGTTTGTCCACATCTACACGTTCGGTATATTTGCGAGCAAATTTCAAAAAAGTCGTGTAATGATTAGCTTCGCTTATCATCAAATCGCGGTAAAATTTTGCCAATTCTGTATCTTTTATGTTTTCAGACAATACTCTAAAACGCTCACAGCTACGAGCTTCAATCATCGCAGCAAATAGCAATCGGTCGATAAAAGCATCATTTCGGCTGCCGTCTTTTTTCATGAACTTATACAACTGATTTACATAATCGTCTTCGCGTTGTCTGCCGAGCTGATAACCTCTTTCTTTGATGATTTCGTGTACCATCTTGAAATGTTCCATTTCTTCAATGGCAATTTCGGTCAATGTTGTTACCAAATCTTCATATTGCGAATTGAGCATAATCAGCGAAATGGCGTTTGTAGCCGCTTTTTGCTCACACCAAGCGTGATCGGTCAAGATTTCTTCCAAATTGCCCTCCGCAATATTTGCCCAACGCGGATCAGTCAATAATTTTAGTCCTAACATATTTATTCTTTTACGCAAAAATAGCGATAAAATCCATGTTAATCAAAATAACTACATTTGCATTGATATGAATAAATCGTCTAAAAAAATACTTATCATCGGATTGGTGTTTCCCGAACCAGATTCGTCTGCTGCAGGTTGGCGGATGTTGCAGTTGATTGATTTTTTTCAAAAACAACATTATACGATACATTTTGCTTCGGCAGCCAGCAAATCAGCACATAGTTATCCACTTGAGCAAAATAGAATAATCGTAAAACACATTCAGTTGAATCACGCTTCATTTGATGATTATTTACATGAAATTCAGCCCGAAATCGTGATGTTTGACCGCTTTGTTACCGAAGAGCAATTTGGCTGGCGAGTACGGAATATTTTGCCTAATGCAATGACGATTTTAGATACTGAGGATTTACATTTTGTTCGGAAATCTCGCGAGATAGCCTACAAAAAAAATCTTCCTATTGACTTTTTTTCTACCGAAGCCAAAAGAGAAATCGCCAGTATTTTGCGATGTGATTTAACCTTGCTTATTTCTCGATTTGAGCAAAACTTGTTGATTAATGATTTTCATATTCCAGCAAATTTATTGTTATATATTCCTTTTATTCAACACGATAAACCTATTATTGAAAATATTTTAAACTTCCCCGACAGACAACATTTTATATTTATCGGAAATTGTCTGCACGAACCGAATTATCAAACGATTTTAAAATTAAAAAAAGACATTTGGACGAAAATAAAAATGCAAATCCCTACTGCTGAATTACATATTTATGGTGCTTATATGACAGAAAAAGTGTGGCAACTTCATCATCCGAAAAACGGCTTTATCGTCAAAGGACGAGCTGAAAATGTGTTGGAAACGATGAATAACTATCGCATATTATTGGCTCCTATTCCGTTTGGTGCTGGAATCAAAGGTAAATTTGTCGATGCAATGCGTGCCGGATTGCCAAATATTACTACTTCTGTTGGTGCCGAAGATATGCAAATTGACGAGCAATGGTGTGGTTTTGTGGAAAATCATGATGATATGTTTGTCGAAAAAGCGGTTGAATTATACAACAATCAACAGATTTGGGAAAAGGCGAAAAATATGGGTTTTGATTTATATCAACATTATCAAAATACAGATTATCTGGAAAAATTATCTTATTGGATTGAAGAAATTTCTACTCATCTACATCGACACAGGCAACAAAATTTTATCGGACAAATCTTGCACGACAATCAATACAATACCTTAAAATATATGTCGAAATGGATTGAAGAAAAAAATAAATATAAATAAGCATAAAAAAAGCCGATTTTAAAAATCGGCTTTTTCGTTTTTATAGAGAAAATTACTCTTCTATAATTTCAGCTTCGGGATGATTATGTCCTTCTTCAATTTCTCTTTTCTCTTTTTTAGACAAAGTATCTACCAAGATTGGTGTTGATAAGAAAAGTGATGAATATGTTCCGACGATGATACCGATTAACATCGCAAACATAAATCCTCGGATAGAATCGCCGCCAAAAATAAACATTACCAATAATACGAATATCAATGTTAATGACGTATTGATTGTACGTGCAATCGTGGTGTTCACGGCTTTGTTTACAATTTGTTCTACGGTACCTCTTTCCCTTTTTTCGGTAATATATTCTCTTACACGGTCAAAAACTACAACGGTATCATTAACAGAATATCCGATTACGGTTAATATAGCTGCGATGAAATGTTGGTCGATTTCCATGTGGAAAGGCATATATTTATATAATAAGGAGTAAATCCCTAATACAAAAATCACGTCATGAACAATAGCGATAACTGTTCCGAATGAATATTGCCATTTTCTGAATGAAATAACCAAATAAATAAATATCATCGCAATTGCTCCGATTACTGCCCAAAATGCATCCGTTTTAATGTCGTTAGACATGGTTGGGTTCACTTTTGTGGCTTGAACCACACCCAAAGTAGCTGTCTCGTCTGATGTGTTGATAAACTCTTGGTAATCAAGTGGCTGTTTGTAAAACTCTTGCAAACTTTCGTGTAACATTTTGTTTACTTGCTCATCTACCTCAGTACTTTCATCCTCAATCATATATTTGGTAACAATACGAACTTGTTCTGCTGGTCCAAATTGTTTTACCTCTACATTTACGCCAAAATCATTACTCAATTTTTCACTGATTGCCGCATTATCCGCCGGTTGATCAAATCGTACTTGGAAGGTTCGTCCTCCAACAAACTCTACTCCTTCGTCTAATCCATTTGTAGATAAAGAAACGATAGAACCTATAAAAACAATAAGAGAAAAAGCATAAGTAAGTTTTCGTTTTCCCAAGAAATTAAAATTAAAATTGGTAAACCAGTTTTTGGTAATATTCGTTGAAAATACAAGTATTTTATTTTTCTTAATATCTATATCAATAAATATTCTCGCAATAAACAAAGCGGTAAATAACGAAGTAAAAATACCTACCAACAAGGTGGTTGCAAAACCTTTGATTGGTCCTGTTCCGAAGATAAATAGGATAATACCCGTGATGATGTGTGTTACGTTGGCATCAATAATTGGACGCATTGCCGAACCGTTCCATCCATAAGCTGCAGCTACGGCTTGCGGGAATGATTTTCCTTGCCTCATTTCGTCTTTCACACATTCGTATATTAAAATATTGGCATCGACCGCCGTACCGAGCGTGAGCACAATACCGGCAATACCCGGCAAGGTAAGCACGAAACCAAAACTGGTCATGACTCCAAACAAGAACAATATGTTTACTAACAAAGCAATATCAGCATACCAACCTGCTTTACCATAATAAAATACCATCCAAATTCCGACAACAATCAAGGCTACTACTGCCGACAACAATCCGCTTTGTACGGCTTGTTCTCCTAACGAAGGTCCAACAATTTCAGAGGCAATAATATCAGCCGATGCTGGTAATTTTCCGGCTTGCAATATGTTCGCTAAATCTTTCGCTTCTGCCACAGTAAAGTTTCCACTGATGGTTGAGCTTCCTCCGGCAATTGGTCCACTTGTAACACCTGGTGCAGAATACACTACATGATCCAATACAATAGCGATGTTTGAACCTTGTGTGTAGGCTTTTCCGGTTAATGCTTCCCACGTTTTGGCTCCGGTAGCGTTCATGCTCATTGATACCATTGCGCGGTTCATGTTGTCAAATGCCTGAGTTGCTTCGGTAATTACACTTCCTGAAAGTGGTGGTTCGTTTTGTGCATTTCCTTTAATCGCGTATAAAGCCACTAATTCCTCGTTTATTCCTTCTAATTTTTCTGGTTTTCCCCAAAGAAGTTGCGAATGACGAAGATTTCTCGAAAATATATTTTGAACCTCTGGTTGGTGTAAATAAGCATCTACAATATCCTTATCAACAGCTCTATAATAACCAATTATAGGTCCGCCTTGAAATCCGGATTGTGCCATTAAACTCACTAATGGTCCGGCAGTATTGTCATCATTTTGTTGTTCAGATACACCCAACATTTTATCAACCTCCGATTGCTCTGTAACCTCGGTCAATGTGTCATTAGCTGTTTTTGTTGATTCAGCAGTTCGCAGAGCTTCATTAGCTGCCATAAAAGAAGAATATACTTCTTCAAATTTATAAGTTTCCCAAAACTCTAATTGGGCTGTACTTTGCAATAGTGATTGTACACGGTCGATGTCTTTAGCTCCTGGTAATTCAATCAAAATTCTACCTGTGTTTCCAATCATTTGAATAGTCGGAGAAACTACTCCAAACTTGTCAATACGCTCTCCGAATACTTTATAAGCACTTTCGATTGATTTTTGTACTTCTCTGTCAAGGATGGTTTTCACCTGGTCATCACTCATACTCGAGTTAATTTGAGGCATACTTCTGTTGGCAAAAATTTCTGGTGAAGATAATTTTACTGTACCATTAGACAGTTTTTCAAAAGTTTCGTAAAAGGCATCTAAATAAGTCTGATTTCCTCTACGATTAGTTTTTGTTTCTTCTAACGCTTGATTAAAAATGGCGTTATTAGAATTGTTTGACAATCCTCTTAAGATGTCTTCGATTGAGATTTGTAGTGTTACGTTGATACCACCTTCTAAGTCCAACCCTCTTTGAAGTTGTTTGTCTCTGACTTCTTTGTAGGTGTTACCAAGATAAACCACTTCGTTACCGATAGAATCTAAGTATCGTGATTCTTTGGTTAAATCTCCCTGTGCAAATTCTTTTGCTTTCTTTTCGTAGTGTTTACTTACAAATGTAAACGAAAGTTGGTACAAACATACCAACGTGAAAATAATCGCAATGAATTTAACGAGTCCTTTGTTTTGCATTATTTATAGATTAATTTTTTTGAACGAACAAATATATAATATACAAAGCATTCTTACCAAATATATTTGATAAGAATGCTCCTGTGTTTATAAAAAAATCTAAATTTGTTTATGCGTCGATATTTGCATAGGTGGCATTTTTCTCTATAAACTCACGTCGTGGTGGCACTTCGTCGCCCATCAACATGGAGAATGTATTATTTGCCATTGCCAAATCTTCGATATTGATTTGTCTCAAAATTCGATGTTCCGGACTCATGGTAGTTTCCCACAATTGTTCTGCGTTCATCTCTCCAAGACCTTTGTATCGTTGTATATTAGCTCCTTGTCCCATTTGCTCAACCAATCGTAAACGTTCTTCTTCTGTCCAAGCATATTCTTTTTTGTTTCCTTTTTTCACTAAATATAAAGGAGGTGTAGCAATATATACATAACCGTTTTCGATTAATTCACGCATATATCTGAAAAAGAAAGTCAAAATCAGTGTAGCAATGTGGCTACCATCAACGTCGGCATCACACATGATAACGATTTTGTGATATCTCAATTTTTCTATATTCAGTTCTTTGCTATCATTTTCTGTTCCGATGGTTACACCCAATGCAGTAAATATATTGCGGATTTCTTCGTTGTCAAAAACCTTGTGTTGCATGGCTTTTTCTACATTTAAAATCTTACCACGCAAAGGCAATATGGCTTGGAAATTACGGTCGCGTCCTTGTTTGGCAGTTCCTCCTGCCGAATCTCCCTCAACGAAGAAAATTTCACATTTTTCTGGGTCTTGTTCTGAGCAATCAGATAATTTTCCTGGCAATCCTCCTCCACTCATCACTGTTTTGCGTTGTACCATTTCACGGGCTTTTTTCGCTGCATGGCGTGCTTGAGCTGCCAAAATCACTTTTTGTACAATGGTTTTAGCATCTTGTGGATTTTCTTCTAAATAATTTTCAAGCATTTCGGCTACCGCTTGCGACACTGGCGAAACCACTTCTCTGTTTCCGAGTTTGGTTTTGGTTTGACCTTCAAACTGTGGCTCCATTACTTTTACCGAAACAATCGCAGTAAGTCCTTCGCGGAAATCATCTCCCGAAATTTCAAATTTCAGTTTATCCAATAATCCGGAAGCATCTGCATATTTTTTCAATGTACGAGTAAGTCCGGAACGGAATCCTTGTAAATGCGTTCCTCCTTCGTGCGTATTGATGTTATTTACATAAGAAAAAATATTTTCGGCATAACTATCGTTATAAACCAAAGCAACTTCTACCGGAATATCTCCTTTTTCGGTTTCCATACTGATTACTTCTGAGATAATCGGTGTGCGGTTTCCGTCTAAAAATTTAACATACTCTTTCAATCCTTCTTCAGAGAAAAACACTTCAGCTTTTGCTTTGCCTTCTTCATCTTTTTCTCTCAAATCGGTTAGCGTAATCGTTACTCCTTTATTTAAGTATGCGAGTTCTCTTAGTCTTCCTGCCAAAGTATCGTAGGAATATACTAAGGTTTGTGTAAATATTTCGTAATCGGGTTTAAAAGTAACTTTTGTTCCGGTTGATGTAGCTTCGCCGATTGATTTTACTGGTGCTAAAGCTTTTCCGCGAGAATATTCTTGTATCCAGATTTTTCCTTCTGTATGTACCTCGGCGATAAGACTTTCAGATAGTGCATTCACACACGACACACCTACTCCGTGCAAACCGCCAGATACTTTGTATGAGTCTTTATCAAATTTTCCTCCGGCACCAATCTTGGTCATAACTACTTCGAGTGCAGAAACACCTTCTTTTTTGTGAATACCTACTGGAATTCCTCGCCCGTTATCTTGTACGCTGATAGAGTTATCTTCGTTAATTATAACATCAATTTTATCGCAATAACCTGCTAATGCTTCGTCAATCGAATTATCCACTACTTCGTAAACCAAATGATGTAATCCGCGTGGACCAACATCTCCAATATACATAGACGGACGCATTCTCACGTGCTCCATCCCTTCGAGGGCTTGAATACTATCGGCCGAATACGATTTTTTATTTAATTCTTCACTCATAATATGTATTGAAATTTTCTATAAAAAGTAACAGACAAATATAATGATTTTTTTGGATTTATACAAGCTTATTTATATCCGTTATATCCGTCTGATTTATAACTACCTACGATGTGTTTTTCGTTTTTAGAAATATTATCGGTTGTCCAATCTATCTTTCTGACAAATGGTTGCTGACGAACCGGACAATCTTCTTTCTCGCAAATCTGACAAGAATAATCTTTGCAGGCATCTAAATGGACGAAAAACTCTACTCTATCCCCAAAATATTCTTTGACAATATCTTCTAATTTATCCACTTCGTGATGTCCTTCTTTGATATTGAAATACCAAGGAACGGTCATGTGGCAGTCAAAATGCAGGGTACTGCCATATTTGATAATTCTCAGATTGTGTAAATCTATCCAATTGACATTTCGTTCTTTATTTAGCAATTCCACCACTTCGTTGAGCAATTTATCATCGGTTTCGTCCATAATTCCGGATACCGAACTTCGGATAATTTTATATCCTGTATAGATAATGATTCCGGCAAATACCAAGGCAACTATGGCGTCTAACCAATAAATATGCGTGATTTGAATAATGATTAATCCTAAAATAATTCCTAAGGTAGAATAGGTATCAGTTTGCAAATGTTTTCCGCTGGCGATGAGTGCCAAAGAATGATTTTTTCGTCCTTTTTTTATGGCAAAATAACCCAATAAATAGTTGATTATTGCCGTGAAAGCAACCAAATAAATCCCGTAATCAATCTGTGTGATGGTTGTGTGATTTCGCAAATTACCGATAGCTTCATATACGATAATGATTCCGGCAATGGCAATTAAAGTACCTTCAACAAAAGCCGAGATAAATTCTACTTTTCCATGTCCGTATGGATGATTTTTGTCTCGTGGCAAAGCAGACAAATACAAGCTATACAAGCCTATAAATCCGCTAATAACATTCACGATACTTTCCAACGCATCGGTTAAAACCGCAACAGAACTGGTGAGATACCAGGCAAAAAATTTGATTATCAAAAGAATTATTCCAACTGTTGTGATAATCTTTTGAAATTGATAATTCTCGTTATTTTTCTGTTGAATTTCAGACATTTATTATTTTTTATCTGGAAATATTTTTCCGGGATTCATAATATTTTTCGGGTCAAATAATGTTTTAATTCCTTGCATCAAACTCAGTTGAATTTCATTAAAAGCAATCGGCATAAAGTTTTTCTGTACCCAACCAATTCCGTGTTCTCCCGACAATGTTCCGCCTAAACTAACAGTCAATTCAAAGATTTCTTTCACGCCTTTTGGCACCACATTTTTCCATTGTTCGTCGGGCATATTTTCTTTGATGATATTTACGTGCAAATTACCATCTCCGGCATGTCCGTAACAAATAGAATTGAATCCGTATTTCGTTCCGATTTCTTTGATTCCTTTCAATAATCGAGTTAATTCGTAACGTGGAACCACAGTATCTTCTTCTTTATATACCGAAAATGATTTGACCGCTTCGGCGATATTTCTTCGCATCTTCCAGAGTGTGTTTTTATGGTCATCTGTTTCGGCAAACATCATTTCTCCTATTGAAAATTGCTCTAAGACCTGCATCAATTTTTCGGCTTCGCCAAACATCATTTCGGTATTGTTACCATCAATTTCAATCAACAACAAAGCTTCGGTATTTTCAGGTAAATTCAATTCTGGCACCTCCATGAATTTTGCTGTCCAATTGAGTGCTTCTATCTCCATAAATTCCATCGCACTTGGCACAACACCAGCTTTGAATATTTCTGCTACTGCCGCAGTTGCTTCGTCCATTTGGAAAAACGGTACTAACAAAAGTTGTGTAAATTGTTTTTGCGGAATTAATCTCAACACGATTTTAGTTATCACACCCAATGTTCCTTCGCTACCCACCATAAGTTGCGTTAAATTATATCCGGTAGCGTTTTTCAATGTATTAGCTCCTGTCCAAATGACTTCTCCGTTGGGTAAAACCACTTCCAGATTGAGTACATAATCCTTGGTTACACCATATTTTACTGCTCTGGCACCACCTGCATTTTCAGCAACATTTCCTCCGATAAAACAACTCCCTTTACTGGATGGATCAACAGGATAATACAAGCCTTTTTCGGCAACGGCATTTTGTAAAACTTCGGTAACCACACCCGGTTCGGTGGTAACTTGCAAATTATTCTCATCGATATGAATAATTTTATTGAACCGTTCCATAGACAAACCGATTCCGCCTTGTGTAGCTAAAATCCCACCACTCAAGCCTGTTCGTGCACCAATTGGTATAACCGGAATTTCATGTTGATTTGCCCATTTCATCACAGCAGAAACGTCTTCGGTATTTTCAGGTTTGACCACAACGGTCGGCGGAAAACAAAAATCCTCTGTATGATCTGAGCCATAATGTTTTCTTTCTTCTAAATCGGTAATTACTTTCGATTCGCCGATTAATTGGGATAATTCGTTGGTTAGGAAATCAATATCATTTTTCATTATCTACAATAGTATAGGTTATTTTTTTCATATTCGGCAAAAAATAAGCGATTACTCCTATCAAAGGTAAATAAGAACAGACAAAATAAATATACTCGATAGATGTTTTATCTGCCCACCAACCTAATATAGCAGAACCTAATCCGCCCATTCCGAAGGCAAAACCATAGAACAATCCGGAAACCATCCCGATTTTTTTAGGTAATAATTCTTGGGCATAAACCAAAATAGCTGGAAACGCCGACGAGATAATCAATCCGACCAATACAATGAGTATGGCCGTTTGTTGCAAATTGGCATAAGGCAATAACAATGTAAAAGGTGCTGCACCCAAAACCGAAAACCAAATCACGTACTTCCGTCCGAATCTATCTCCAAAAATTCCGCCCAATAATGTACCGACAGCTACCGCAATTAGAAAATAAAACAAATACACTTGTGCTTGCACTTCTGTTAATCCAAATTTATCCATGGTGTAAAATTGGAAATAACTTGTGATACCCGCCATGTAAAAATACTTAGAAAAAATCAAAACCAGAAGGATAATAACAGAAAAGGTTATTTTGGTATTTGATAAATTAGGCAACCTTATTTGTTTGCCATTTGTATTGGTTTTGTCTCTTAAATTATTTTTATACCAACGACCGATGTATCCCAAAAAAAACTGAGCGACAAAAGCGAACAACACAAACCAAAGAATATATTTTTGTCCGTTTGGCAAAACAATCCACGCTACCAACAAGGGGGCTAAAGCTGTACCGGCATTTCCGCCTATTTGAAAAACCGATTGAGCAAAACTTCTACGTCCGCCCGAAGCCATAAAAGCTACTCTGGATGATTCCGGATGGAAAATAGATGAGCCAATTCCGACTAATGTTACTGCTACCAAAACAAAGGTGTAACTCGGTGCATAAGCCAAAGTAATGATTCCTAAAATCGTAAAACACATTCCGATAACTTGAGAAAACGGCTTGGGATTTTTGTCGGTATAAGCACCAACAACCGGCTGAAAGATTGATGCCGACAGCTGATAACACAAAGTAATGATACCAACTTGAGCCATAGACAAATCAAATTTGGCTTCGAGTCGAGGATAAATAGCCGGAATAACTGCTTGCAATAAATCGTTGATGAGATGGGCTAAACTGATGGCTATTAATATAGCGTAAACTGGTTTGATGGGTTGTTTGGTGAAACCTGTATTCGACATATATTTTTCCTGCAAAGTTATCAAATATTTGACGAATGATAATCGGATTGATAGCAGAAAATTTGTTGGGTAAAATGTTTTTAAATTACAATCTCAATACACTTTTTACACGCTGAATGAAACTCTGACCCGAACCTGTGAATTGTATGAAGAAAGATAAGTTCCGTCCGGTAAAACTACGTTTAGCTTATCTCCTCTCTGTTTCTCATCAAAAAAGGAATTACTATAGACATTTGACTCTAATCAATAACTTTTTTTCAGTCGATCGAGGTTGATTTTACTTTCGCGGTCTTTGATGGTTTCGCGTTTGTCGTATAATTTTTTACCTCTCCCCAAAGCGATTTCCATTTTTGCCAAACCCCTTTCATTGATAAAAAGTCGTAACGGAACAATCGTAAGCCCTTTAGTTTGTACACTTTTTTCCAACGATTTGAGTTCGCGTCTGTTCAACAACAATTTGCGTTCGCTCTTTGCCTTGTGGTTATAGTGCGTGCCAAAGCTATATTCCTCGATATGCGTATTAATCGCAAACAACTCCCCATTACTGAACTCGCAAAAGCTATCAGCAATATTCGCCTTTCCCATCCGAATAGACTTTATCTCGGTACCGGTAAGCACGATACCAGCAACATATTTATCTAAAATCTCGTATTCAAACTTGGCTCGTTTGTTCTGTATGTTAATCTTATTTTGCATAGCACAAAATTACACATTTAACCCCAATGTTCGCTATAAAATAGTTGAGAAATTATGCAGATTTAGAAATCAACATATCCGAAAAAATATCGGTATATCTCTGTAGAAAAAATAGAAACACAATATATACAGCTTCTTCCCTATTTTAAAAATCTAAAAAATCAGTTCACGCCTTTCCACCAAGCACTAAATATTTGTGTATTGTCGTTTAATCGCACTTTTTCGCCAATCATAGGCGTAATCAAAGGCGTTTGAGTTGTTTGGCACAATTCAGAAATTTTTATCAAAGGTTCGTCCCAAGGGTGTCTGGCAAGAACAAATTTGGAAGAGTGAACAGGAAACACTTTTTGGGCTTGTAAGTCTTTGACTACTTTCATAAAATCTTCGGGCATTGTATGAATTCCTCTCCACGCCTCGTTGTATTGTCCATTTTCTAAAATTGCCAAATCAAAAGGACCGAATTGCTTCCCGATGGCTGCAAAATGGGTGTCATAACCGCTATCGCCGCCAACGAATATTTTCATACTTGGTGCATCGAGGACGAAAGACATCCAAAGTGTATTGTTTCTAGACAATTTTCTGCCAGAAAAGTGTCTGGCGGGCGTGGTGTGAATGGTGAAATTATCTTGAATAACGACCGACTCATTCCAATCTTTTTCGATAATATTTTTGGGGTCAAATCCCCAATATTCAAAATGTTCACCCACACCCAAACCGCAAATGATGTGTTTAATTTTTGGCTTTAATGCCATGATGGTTTTATAATCTAAATGGTCAAAATGATCGTGAGAAATCAATAAATAATCAATTTTCGGAATGTCATCATACGAATAAATATCGGTTCCTTGAAAAGCTTTCACGCCAAAAGGCAATGGTGAAGCCGAACCACTCAGCACTGGGTCAACCAAAAAACGCTTGCCGTCTAACTGCATAAAATAAGACGAATGGCCAAACCAAACCAACGCATTTTCATCTGCAGGTAGTTGTTGCAAATCTGTTTTTATTGTTGGGATGTTATCGGTAGGAAATTTGCGAGGTTGCTTCTTGAAAAACGTTTGATACACTTCGCCTGCCATAGAATGACCTTCTGTAAAATTAGGCGTATAACTGAGGTTTTGAAATTTTCCGTCTTTGTAATTAGGAGATTGTTTGATGCGTTCTAATCGCTCTCCACTTGGGGCTTTACCAAATTGGGGCTGACGTAAAACAATAAAAGCCAAAAGCCCTACTAATACCAAAATACCTACTAATATGCTTATCATTCGCTGCAATATTTTTTTAATGCTAATCACAATATTTTAATAATCTTTATTTCTCAAGACAAAAGTAACTCTAAAATCTGTGATTGACCAGCTATTTATGGAAATAGAGATTCAGGTGTTTTGATAGTTGTAAAAATATCGGTAGTTAATTATTTGGGCTGAATTAGCTTTCCTTGCTCATAAATTTCTGTCTTAGTCAAATTGCCTTGTTCGTCAAAATAATGCCAACTCCCCTCTTTTTTTAGTCCAGCACCATAAAATCCTGTTTCACATAATTTTCCATTTTCGTAAAATCTGGTAAAATTTCCGTTTACAATTCCTTGATCATAAGTAGCTATTAATCGGATATTGCCATTATTGTGATAAGCGGTAACTGTTTTCTTTGTTAAATTGTCGAGAGGAAAAATTGTTTCTTCAGTTTTGTTTTGTGTTTGGTCAAAATTGATGGTTATGAGATTGAAAAAGTCTATATATTTAATAGATTTGATAAAACCACTATCCTCATAATTATCAATTATGACTTCGCCAGGTTCAGGAATTTCTTCTTTTTCTGCACCGTAAGTAATTTCGACATTTGGCATTTTTTGAACTTTAACGACGTCAACACTAAAAATTTTCTCAAAATTATTTTTAGCTAAAAAAGAGATTTCAAAATATGCTTTTTCGTCATTTTTACTTGTCATAGGAAATTGGTAAACAATATGGATTAACTCACTTTCTCCTTCAATAGGCGTGAGCACTTTCTTCTCAAAATTTTTAAAATCTATAGTATTATCTGTCAAAGATTCATTGAAATAATCAACAGTTTTTTGAAGATAATCCTCTCCTACCCTTTCCTGATAAGCTTCTATTTCAGTAATTCTTTTTTCTTCAAATGTTTGTAAAAATTGGTTGTATTTTTTTTGTTTTATGAGTGTTAAAACATTCTTCGAAGTTTGTATAGCTTTTTCGTCATTTTGTGCCGAACCGATTTGGGTAAAAAATAGAAATAAAATTGATAAAGCAATTGTTTTCATGGTTGAATTTATTCTTTTAACACTTCAAACTAGCTAAGGTAATTAAAAAAATGGAAGAAAACGGTTTTTGTGTGAAATTTTTCGAGATTTACGCCAATGGCACTTTCGTCCATGTAACACAAAGCCGATGTGCCTGTTACACAACTCAAATATTACCTTGAGAACTAATACATCTAAATAAAAAATCAAAAACAGTAGTGATGTAAAATTGTCCAATTTCAAAAAAACACCTCACTAACAATTTTTAAATCATCTGTTTACCAAAATCATTTTCAACAAAAATGACAAATCACGCTGATTATCCAATAATTAAACGTAAATTTGCCCCTATTTTAATTTATTTATGAATACATTTCAAACATTAGGGTTGAACGAAGAATTACTGCGTGCTATTGCAGACTTGGGCTTCGAAACACCCTCAGAAGTACAAGAAAAAGCAATCCCTGTATTACTAGAAACAGACACCGACATGGTGGCCTTGGCACAAACTGGTACAGGTAAAACAGCGGCATTTGGTTTTCCACTAATCCAGAAAATCAATCCCAAAGATCGTAGTACCCAAGCACTTATTCTTTCGCCCACTCGCGAACTTTGTTTGCAGATTACTAACGAAATAAAGAATTACTCAAAATATGTCGATGGCCTACATACCGTTGCTGTATATGGCGGTGCGAGTATTACCGAACAGGCTAAACAAGTCAAAAGAGGTGCACAAATTATTGTAGCAACACCTGGGAGAATGCTCGATATGATCAGAAGAAGATATGTCGATATCACAGGCATACAGTTTTGTGTTTTGGACGAAGCTGATGAGATGCTCAACATGGGATTCTATGAAGATATCACATCGATATTGTCTGATACGCCTGACGAAAAAACAACTTGGTTGTTCTCGGCAACAATGCCTAAAGAAGTGGCACAAATCGCCAAAGAATTTATGTCTAATCCGTATGAAATTACGGTAGGTCACAAAAATGAAGGAACCAAAAATGTAAGTCACGAATTTTACATCGTTGGAGCAAGAGACCGTTATCCGGTTTTAAAAAGGTTGGCAGATATGCATCCAGATATTTTCTCTGTGGTGTTTTGTCGTACCAAAAGAGATACACAGAGTGTTGCGGAAAAATTAATTGAAGATGGCTATAATGCTGCGGCATTGCACGGCGATTTATCTCAAGCACAACGCGATGGCGTGATGAAATCTTTCAGAGGAAGACAAATCCAAATGTTGGTCGCTACCGACGTGGCTGCACGTGGTATTGATGTCGATGACGTAACCCACGTGATTAACTATCAACTGCCTGACGATGTGGAAACCTATACCCACCGTTCAGGACGAACAGGAAGAGCCGGAAAAACAGGTACATCTATCGTGATTATTACCAAAAGTGAACGAAGAAAAATCGCACAGATAGAGCGTATTATGAAAACGGATTTCAAAGAAAAATCTATCCCGACCGGAGAAGAAATCTGTGAAGTGCAGTTGTTCCATTTGGTTAACAAAGTAAAAGAGGTAAAAGTAGATGCTGAAATCGAAAAATACTTACCAAAAATCGAAGAGGATTTGGCTGATTTGTCTAAAGAAGAATTAATCAGACGAATGTTCTCCGTAGAGTTCAACCGTTTTATTGAGTACTACAAAAAACAAAATATCCTCAAAGCGCCAGCCAAAAGTGAAGTATCTTCAAATGACGATTCTGTAAGATATTTCTTGAACCTCGGTGCTAGAGACGACTTCGATTGGATGAGCTTGAAAGACTTCTTGAAAGCTTCACTCAATTTAGGTAGAGATGAAGTGTACAAAGTGGATGTAAAAGAAGGTTTCTCGTTCTTCAATACCGATGCTCAACACGCAGACAGAGTAATGGAAATACTCAACAATATGCAGCACGAAGGCCGTCGTGTGAATGTGGAAATTTCTTCATCTTCATCTAAAGGTGGAGGCGGACGAAGAGGCGGAAAAGGAGACCGCGGACGAAGACCAAGAAGAAACGACAACGAAGGATTTAATAACCAAAAGTTTGGACGTCGCAGAAACAACGACAAACAAGACCGTCCGTTGAAAAACGAACGTTCCAAAACTAGAGGTAACCGACCAAGACGCTCAAATTAATATTGTTAATTATTTAATAACAGGGCGATAAACTGTATAAATACTCTTATTTTTGAAATCTATATTTTGACTATATGAGAATTTATACAGTTTTTATTTTTTTACTACTCACATCGACTTTATTCGCACAGCAATCGGTTAAAGGTACGGTGTTGAGCGACCAAACTTATGCTCCAGAAGCTAACGTGAGCGTGATCAATCTCAATTCTTTAAAGGTAGCACAAACCGACCAAAATGGTGTTTTTGAAATACAAGCTGCCCTCAATGATACCTTGCATATATCAGCTGATGGATACAAAGCACTCAAAATAAAAGTAACCAACGACTGGCTCAAAGGATACGAAATAAAGGTTTATATCAAAGATCTTTCGACCATGTTGGACGAATTGATTATCAGTAATGTAGAATTGACTGGTTTTTTAGAAATAGATAGTAAACGATTGGCTTATGCTACCTACGATATTACGGGTTCGCTTGCCGCAGCCGGACTACCTGTTTATCATCAAACAGCACTCAACCCAGTGAAGAAAATTTATGACTTCCTGAAAAAAAATTCTAAAACTACGCAAACTATTAATCGTATTCAGCAAGAAAATGAATTGATTGAATTGATGAAAACAAAATATGACCGCGAAACCGTTTCGGCTTTGCTCAATATTTCTAAAGAAGATATAGTGGCTGCTTTGCAAATGTGTAACAAAAGTGAAAGATTTATATATACCGCATCAGATTACCAAATATTTATAGCCTTGAACGAGTGTGCAAGAAATTAAACCGCTTTCTGTTGTAAATTATAGACAATACACCTAAATTTGTATTCCGGATACAAGATTCAATACCTATGAATATCATTATCAAAAACGCCCGTATCATAGATCCTTTCGGAAACTATAATTATCAGGTTAAAAGTATAAAAATTGTCGATGGAAATATTTCAGAAATTGATGACAACATCGCCGTTTCAGAACAAGATTTCTTGGTTGATTTGCCTAATTTACACGTTTCTTATGGCTGGATAGATAGCTCTGTGAGCTTTGGTGAACCAGGTTATGAAGAACGCGAAACCATTGCTCATGGATTGGAAGTAGCTGCCAAAAGCGGATTTACACATATTTGCCTAAATCCTAATACTGAGCCAATTATTGATAACCAAGCCGGAATTAATTTGGTCTTGAGTAAAGCATCCAATCAGGCTACTACCCTTTTGCCTATCGGTTCATTGACCAAAAATAGCGACGGAACTGATATGGCTGAAATGTTTGATATGAAAAACGCAGGAGCTATCGCTTTTGGGGATTATAAAAAATCAATGGACAATGCTAACCTGCTGAAAATATGCTTACAATATACCCAAAATTTTGACGCTAGAGTAATTGCTTTTGCTTTAGATAAAAATATTAAGGGTAAAGGCGTGGTCAGCGAAGGTGTAGTTTCAACTCAATTGGGATTGAAAGGAATTCCTGATTTGGCAGAGGATATTATAGTAGCACGAAATCTGGATTTACTAGAATATACCGGCGGAAAAATGCATATTCCGACAATCAGTACGCAAAAATCTATTGAACTAATCAGAGCGGCAAAAGCAAAAGGATTGGACGTTACTTGTAGCGTTGCTGTTCATCATTTGCTATTGACCGACGAACAACTTGAGCAATTTGATACGCGATATAAAGTTGCTCCACCTTTGAAAAATAATACGACCAGAAAAGCGTTAATACAGGCAGTACTCGACGACACGATTGATTGCATCACAACCGACCACCAACCTTGGGATATCGAACATAAAAAACTGGAGTTTGATTTGGCAAAAGACGGAACTATCGGGCTCGAATCGGCGTTTGGTGCCTTGCAAAATGTACTTCCGCTCGAAGTAATCATCAAAAAATTGTTGGGAGCATATACCCTTTTTACCGATATTACACCTGAAATAAAAGAAAATTCAGTAGCCAACCTCACTTTGTTTAACCCAGATGTAGAATATACTTTTGGATTGGATTGTATCTTATCTAAATCAAAAAACAGTGCTTTTCTTCAACAACCTATGAAAGGAAAGACCTTGGGGATTATAAATAACAAAAAATTGATTATCAATGAATAAAATATCCAAAGACGGAAAATTAGCTGCGATAATCACGCACATTACCATTATCGGACCGGTTATTGCTTATTTTATCAATTGGGACGATAAAGATGAATTCGGCAATTTCTACATCCGACAAAGTGTCGGAATCTTGTGTATCTTTTTTGTTATCGGTGCGCTCGTTGGTGCAATTCCTAATGCTTGGGCTGCTTACGGATTTTTCTTATTCATATTTATTTTGTGGATATATAGCTTTTCTGGAGCGTTGAGCAACCAATACCGATTAATACCTGTAGTTGGTAAATATTTTCAAAAATGGTTCAAATTAAAACGAAACAATGCAGACAAATAAGACTTTAAACTATCTCATCAGAGAACCCAAAAT
This sequence comes from Flavobacterium sp., assembly GCA_035306305.1. Classification (GTDB taxonomy): domain Bacteria; phylum Bacteroidota; class Bacteroidia; order Flavobacteriales; family Flavobacteriaceae; genus Flavobacterium. Next base: position 3,295 of record DATGOD010000095.1, on the reverse strand, counting down.
CGTTAAAGACAAAAATCCCTTATTGCTTTTGTTGCATGGATATGGTAGTAATGAAGAAGATTTATTTTCTTTCGCCCAAGAATTACCGGACGATTGCTACGTGATTTCGGCTCAGGCTCCGCATCCTCTATCTCCTTTTGGATATGCTTGGTATGCGATTAATTTTGATAGTGATATGAATAAATTCTCTGACGATGCACAAGCCATAGAATCGAGAGAAAAAATCGTTCAGTTTATAGATGAATTAATCGACGAATATCCGATTGACAAAGAGAATGTACATTTAATTGGCTTTAGTCAAGGAGCAATTTTGAGTTATTCTATCGCATTGTCTTATCCCGAAAAAGTAAAAAAAGTAGTCGCTTTGAGTGGCTATTTTCATACGGATATTATGCGAAACGGTTATGAGAAGAATGACTTTTCTTCCTTGTCATTTTTTGTATCTCATGGTACTTCAGACCAAGTTATTCCAGTGGAATGGGCAAGAAAAACACCGCAAATACTAAACGATTTGGGCGTGAAAAATGTGTATCACGAATATCCGGTTGGACATGGTGTAGCTCCAAAAAACTTCTTTGATTTCAAGGATTTCTTAGAAAAATAATTATTGACTGCTCAAATCAACAATGTCCTTTGGCTGGGATTTTGCTGCCTGATAAACTTTTTTGTTATTGATGTATAAAGCAAAATCCTCGTCGTCAAACTGATAAATATCTTTTTGATATTTACCTTCTCGAGTTTTTTCGATAATCATGCCCGACTCGATTTCGGGTAAAAAGATTTCCACCGCCGACTGATCTTCGTTAAACAACACAAAAGCACTGATAACGGCAACATCTGTCGCATTGTCGTTGGTCAAATCAGTAACCGGATTCAATCGATAAGCGACTTCAAACAATTGCACACAATCTTCACGTAAATTACTCCATGTAAATCCCGCAGACGAAATGCAACCGTGTTCGTCTTTGGCTCCTCCTATTTGCTCTTGAAAACTATTTACATCAGGCTCGGCTTGAGTGTTGCGGTCTTTCAATATTTTGTCGCAACTAACTAAAGAAAATCCTGCTAATACAATAATTAAAAATGATTTTTTCATTGTTTATACGTCAATTCCGAAATTACATTAAACGTCGTAAATTCATTTGGGTTAAACAGATATTCAACCAACAGTTCTCCATCTTTGGATGCGTTTTTATAGGCAACAATCATCCATTTGTGATTGAGAACTGTTGCTTTATAAACCACCGATTTGCTCCCATCCATAGACTTGGGCAATAACGGGTTTCCGTCGGGTTGCTGGTTTAAAACAGTGAAATCATTAAGCACTTTACCCATTACTTCCTGATATCCATATTCTTTATAAAAATCTTGAGCTTTTTTGTTCTCGTCTATAGAAAAATAGCTCGCCTCTTTATATTTGTTTTTATAAAGCGTCAGCGAATCATTGAGTCCTTGATATTTTTCAATTTGATGGTCTTTCTCTTTAAGAATTCGTCCGTCATTAACCACTAAAAATACATTGATAATAAAAGAAAAAAGGAATAAATAAAGGAAAATACTTTTCTTCATGAGTTTGTAATTAATTTAAGCCGAAAGGTAAAAATAATATTTTTAAGCCTCATTAATTTTATCATATATTTTGCATAAAAGTAAAAAAACGAAAGCCAAATAGGTATATATCAGATTTATTAATTAATTTTGCTTATTGAAATTTGGCAATGAGGTCTGCCTTGAACCGCTTTCTTATAAGCTGATGACTTCTACAAAATGGCTTAGCCAATGGTAGAACTATGTATTAAGGCAACAATGGACAACACAAAATTCAACTCAAAATATTTCTCATTCGAGCAAACATTCTCACTGATTTACCTAAGTAAATGGACACTTATTTGTCTGGTATTAGGTGCAATAGTAGGAAGTATTTCTGCTTTTTTTCTATGGAGTTTGAACTGGGCAACAAATTGGCGTGAATTACACCTGTGGATAATAGCATTGCTGCCAATAGGTGGTTTTCTCATCGGACTTTCTTATCATTTGTATGGAAGCAGTGTCGTAAAAGGCAATAATTTATTGTTGGAAGAATCACATACACCCAAAAAAATAATTCCTTTTCGAATGGCTCCGTTAGTTTTATTTGGCACAATTCTCACCCATTTAGTCGGCGGTTCGGCCGGACGTGAAGGTACAGCGGTACAAGTTGGCGGTGCTGTTGCCGATAGATTTACCCAATGGTTGAAATTACCCAAATACGACCGACAAATTATTTTAATAGCTGGAATAAGTGCTGGTTTTGCATCGGTTTTTGGAACGCCATTGGCTGGAGCAATATTTGCCTTAGAAGTTATGGTTATTGGAAAAATAAAATTACAGGCTATTGTACCGAGTTTTTTGGCTGCAGTATTCGCAGATTATTTTTGTCGCAGTTGGCAGATACCACACACGCATTATCACATAAATTCCGTTGCACAAATAACACCTGTAAATATACTTTGGGCTGTTTTAGCCGGAATCATTTTCGGATTAGTAGCGATGCTTTTTTCCAAATCCATGCATTTTTGGAGCAATCTATTTGCTAAAACCATCAAATACCCTCCACTTCGTCCAGTAATTGGTGGAGCTGTTTTGGCAATTACTATCTATCTGTTAGGTACTACAAAATATATAGGATTAGGCATTCCAACCATTTTAAGTGCGTTTGAAACACATCTAAATTCGTATGATTTTTTATTAAAACTGATTTTGACTACATTTACACTCGGAGCAGGATTCAAAGGCGGAGAAGTAACTCCTTTATTCTTTATCGGGGCGACCTTGGGTAATGTTTTAATTTGGTTTATTCCTCTGCCGATGGAAATGTTAGCCGGAATGGGATTTGTAGCTGTGTTCGCTGGAGCTACGAACACGCCTATAGCATGTACCGTGATGGGAATTGAATTGTTTGGTATAGAATCTGGTGTGTTTATTGCCTTGGCTTGTACAACAGCTTATTTATTTTCCGGACATACGGGCATATATACCTCACAAATCATTGGAAGTCCAAAGAACAAAATATTTCAGCACGAAAAAGGATTGACCTTATCTAAGATATACAACAAAAGAAAACAGAAATAGTAACAAATAAAAAAAAGTTGTAACCGTTAGATTACAACTTTTCTTGTGGGAAGAGCAGGATTCGAACCTGCGAAGGTTTCCCAACGGATTTACAGTCCGTCCTCGTTGGCCGCTTGAGTATCTTCCCGACCCTTGCGGAGAAAGAGGGATTCGAACCCCCGGACCTGTTACAGTCAACGGTTTT
>DATGOD010000094.1:0-25911 GCA_035306305.1 Flavobacterium sp. | reverse complement strand
GGAACAACTTGATTTTATCAGCGATATCAAAGCAAAAGTAAGAGAAGCACAATACAAAGCTTTGAAGGTTGTGAATACAGAATTAATTCAACTGTATTGGAATATAGGAAAATCCATTTCAGAAAAGCAATCTGAACATTGGGGCAAAGCTGTTGTACCTACACTTTCTGCTGAATTACAACATGAATTCCCGGGAATTGGTGGTTTTTCCACTACCAATCTTTGGTTAATGGCTCAGTTTTACACAGAATATCACACCGACGAAAATCTCCAACCATTGGTTGGAGAAATAAGCTGGACAAAACATATCACAATTCTCAACAAGTGTAAAGACAATTTAGAACGCCAATTTTACATACTTTCTACCAAAAAATTTGGTTGGACAAAAAATGTATTACTCAATCAAATCAAAAATAAAACGTATGAGAAATACCTGCTCAATCAAACTAATTTCGATAGTACGTTACCCCTAAACATCAAAAAACAAGCATTTTTAGCCATAAAAGATGAATATACTTTTGATTTTTTAGGATTAGCCGACGAACATTCCGAAAGAGAACTCGAAAATGCTTTGATTCAAAACATACGAAATTTCTTGTTAGAAATGGGAAATCAGTTTGCTTTTGTCGGAAATCAATTTAAAATAGAAGTAGATGATAAAGAGTATTTCATTGATTTATTATTGTATCATCGACAACTTCAATGTTTGGTTGCTATTGAATTGAAAATCGGAGAATTTTTACCTGAATACAAAGGAAAAATGGAATTTTACCTTACACTACTCAATGAAAAAGTACGTATGCCGAACGAAAACGACAGCATCGGAATCATCATTTGCAAGGAAAAAAACAGAACAATTGTAGAGTATTCACTAAAAACAGGCAATCAACCAATTGGTGTAGCTACTTACAACACTTCCACGCTACTGCCAAAAGTTTATCAGGAGTTACTCCCCGACAAGCAGACCATTTCAGAAAAATTGAACAAATATTTTAACAAATAGATGAAAAATAAATATAGTTACAATTTTATACGCTTTTTTCTAATTTCTCATTACTAAAAACTCAATACTAAAAACAATGAAAAATAAATTCTACCAGTACATTCAGCAATTGCAAGACACCATCACGGCGAAACTGGCAGCTGTGGACGGTTTGGCGACCTTTCAGGAAGATTTGTGGGAACGTCCCGGTGGCGGTGGCGGTCGCACGCGTGTGATTGAAAACGGAGCGGTTTTTGAAAAAGGCGGTGTAAACATTTCGGCGGTTCATGGCGAATTGCCCGAAGCCATGCAAAAAATGTTTGGTGTAGACAACGCAAACTTTTACGCCTGCGGTTTAAGTATGGTTATCCACCCAAAAAGCCCGATGGTTCCTACGGTTCACGCCAATTGGCGCTATTTTGAAATGTACGACAAACAAGGCAATAAAGTCAATTCGTGGTTTGGCGGCGGACAGGATTTAACGCCTTATTATTTGTTCGAGGAAGACGCACGTCATTTTCATCAGGTTTGTAAAACGGCTTGCGACAAGCACGATGCAACGTTCTACCCGAAATACAAAAAAATCTGCGACGAATATTTCTGGAACGCACACCGAAACGAAGCCCGCGGAATTGGCGGTTTATTCTTTGACCATTTGCAGGAAACGCCCGAACGTTCGATGGAAGATTGGTACGATTTTGTAACCGAAATCGGCAACAGCTTTTTGGATTGCTACGTGCCGATTGTTGAAAAACGCAAAGATTTACCTTATACCGAAGCCCAAAGAACGTGGCAGGAAATCCGTCGCGGACGTTATGTAGAATTCAATTTGGTACACGACAAAGGCACCATTTTCGGACTAAAAACCAACGGACGCATCGAGTCGATTTTAATGAGTTTACCACCACACGTTCAATGGGTTTACGATCATCATCCGGAAGTTGGTTCGAAAGAGGAAAAGTTGGTAAAAATCCTACAAAAACCTATAAATTGGCTATAAGCATTTAGCTCTTAGCCTTTAGTTTTTGATTATGAGAAATTATAGAAACTATATTTTCATACTTATATCCAGCTTATTATTTACAAGTTGTGATAAATTTTCTGTTTATTCAATTCAAAATAGTTCGAATGACAAATTAATTGTAAAAGCAAAAATCAGTGAAAATCATATCAATAAAAAAAATAGAGAAAAATCTTTATTTTTTGGAATAGAAAACATGAAAGTAATTTCAACAGATACAATAAATAATGTTATAACGTTTATATTGCCACAAGATTATAGTTATGATTTAGACGGTTGTACAAATTGTCAACTAAATTTTGAATTCATTCAAGAAATTAAAGTTTACAAAAAAGATAGTTTAGTATTTTATGGCAATAAAGAAATAATAAAAAACTTGTATAAAAATACAGATATAAAAGCCAATAAAGGCGTTTTTCATATTTACTAAATGAGGTTCCGAAACAAGTTCGGAATGACCAACAAACACAAAATTCGTCAAGCTGAACTTGTTTCAGCTTCACATAATAAATTACAAACAGCTAAAAGCTAAAACAACAAAAATATGTTTCCATTACACAGAGGCAGAAGATTAAGACAAAACGAATCCATCAGAAGTTTGGTTCGTGAAACAAGTTTAAGTCCCGCAGATTTTATGTTCCCGATGTTTGTCTGCGAAGGCGAAAATCAGCAAATCGAAATTCCGTCAATGCCCGGAATTTACCGTTATTCGATTGATTTGTTGACCAAAGAAATTCAAGAATTGTTCGCTTTGGGCATTCGTGCCGTAAATATTTACGTAAAAGTAAGCGACGATTTAAAAGACAACACCGGAAAAGAAGCGTGGAATCCCGACGGATTGATGCAGCGTGCCATTAGGGCGATTAAATCCTCTTGTCCCGAAATGATTGTAATGCCCGATGTAGCATTAGATCCATATTCGATGTACGGACACGATGGTATCATTAAAAACGGTGATGTCGAAAACGATTCTACGGTTGACGCGTTAGTAAAAATGGCGGTTTCACACGCCGAAGCCGGAGCCGATTTCGTTGCACCAAGCGATATGATGGACGGACGCGTGTTACGGCTTCGTGAAGGATTGGACACGGCAGGATTTCACAACGTGGGAATTATGAGCTATTCCGCCAAATATGCCTCAGCTTTTTACGGACCATTCCGCGATGCATTGGATTCTGCTCCAAAAGAAACCGGAGAAGTTGTTCCAAAAGACAAAAAAACCTATCAAATGGATTATGCCAACCGCATCGAAGCCATTAAAGAAGCGATTTGGGATGTGGAAGAAGGTGCCGATATGGTGATGGTAAAACCCGGAACGGCTTATTTGGATATTGTCCGCGAAGTGAAAGACAACGTAGATGTGCCGGTTTGCGTATATCACGTTTCGGGCGAATATGCAATGATTAAAGCCGCTGCCGAAAAAGGTTGGCTGGATCACGACCAAATTATGATAGAGCAATTAATGTGTATTAAACGTGCCGGTGCCAGTTTGATTTCGACCTATTTTGCGAAAGAAGCGGCGGTAATATTAAATCAAAAATAAAATGAAAAAGATTTTAGCATGGTCAATATTGGCTATTTCGATAGTTTCTTGCGGAAAGAAAGAAGAAAAAAAAGAAGCCTTGTATCCCGAAAATGTAGCGGAAACCCTCAGTCCGGAAGAGCAGCAAATTGCCACCGGAAAAGAATTGTTTGACAGCAACAAAGCAGCGTGTTTCTCGTGTCATCAAGTCGATAAAAAAGTGATTGGCCCAAGTTTACAAGAAATCGCAAAAGTGTATAAAGAACAAAACGGCGATATGTTTGCCTTTTTGCGCAAAAAAGCCGACCCGATTGTGGATCCGGCACAATACGGCGTGATGGAAACCAATTTCGCAATTCTGAAAACTTTATCCGACGAGGAAATCAAAGCTTTGGAAGCGTATGTAATGAGCTTTTCGAAGTAGATAAATCACAAAACGAATGTATTTTGGCTAACTCTTTGGCAACTCTTAGCTATGCATTCGTTTTTGTTTTATTCTCCTCTTCTAAATTCACTCAGAATAACCGCTGTAGCCGTTGCCACATTGAGGCTTTCGGTTTTTTGTACTGTACCAAAACGCGGAATAGCAATTCGCTCTGTTACCAATTGTTCTATTTCTGCAGAAATACCGTTGGCTTCGTTGCCCATCACGATGATTCCTTCTTTTGGCAGCGATTGCTGATAAACATTTTTCCCATCCATAAAAGTACCGAAAGTCGGGCGAGATGTTTGCTGCAAATAATCTGGCAAATGGTCATACACAATATTTACTCTCGTGATAGACCCCATCGTAGATTGCACCACTTTCGGGTTATATACATCGACCGTTTCAAGGCTGCAAAGCAAATGTTCGATACCAAACCAATCGCACAAACGAATAATTGTCCCAAGGTTTCCTGGATCACGAACATCGTCTAACGCAACAATCAGTCCTTTATCTGGAATAGGTGATGTTTTTTTCTGTTCGAAAATGGCTAAACAGGTATTGGGTGTTGTTAGCGAACTGATTTTTTTCAATTCTTGTGCAGAAATGAGCGTTATTTTGTCGCTAGAAGTAGTAAATTGCAACGCTTTGGTCGTATATAAATGATACAATTCCAATCCGGATGATAGTAATTCTTCCACACCTTTTATGCCTTCGACAATAAAAAGTTGGTGTTCGTTTCTGTACTTTTTTTGTTTTAAATTTGTTATAAATTTAATTTGATTTTTGCTTAGCATAAAAAGATTGTATTTTTACCGACTGTATGAAAAAATTCGCCCCAAAAATAATCATTTTAATCGGAATAAGCCTTTTATTAGTTGGTTGTTCTGTTATCAAAAAAGTGCCTGACGGTAAATATTTGTTAGACAACAACGAACTTTTTGTCAATGGCAACAAAGAAAGTAGTGAACAATTGTCCGAATTGTTATATCAACAACCCAACGGAAAAGTTTTGGGGTCCAAATTTCAGTTACATTTATATAACATGGCAAAAGACAATCCTGATTCGCTTTATCGGGATTGGTTGAACAGACATCCGAAAAAAAGAAAACAGCTCAACAGCTTGATTTCTGCCAAACAAACCGACAGAATAGCGAACTCTTTTTTGGTGTCTGGTTTTAGCAATATATTGAAAAATCTGGGCGAAGCTCCTGTTATTTGGAATGAAGAACGCACAAACAAATCGGTAACGCGTCTTAAAAATTATTACCACAACAATGGCTATTTTAATGCTACGGTAAAGTCATCTGTAGATACATCGGTTTATAAAAAAGCTACCGTTCGGTATGAAATAGACACCAAAAATCCTTTTTATATTGATAGCGTCGATTATGAAGTAAAATCGCCAGAATTATTACAGTTATACGAAAGAACGAAAAAATATAGTCGCTTCAAAAGTGGCGATCAATTTAATGCCTCGACATTAGACGAAGAAAGAGATAGAATTGCTGGATTTTTTAGAAATAACGGGGCGTATGATTTTCAGAAAAATTACATCAATTACGAAATCGACTCGCTCAAACACAACAACAAAGCTGATTTGACCGTGCTTATTGACAATCAAACAGTTCGAACAAACGATTCTATATTTCGCGAGCCTTTCCGATTATACACGATTAATAAAGTCAATTATCATATCACGCAAAACCCTTTGAACCGCAATAATCTTTCGGATAGCACTTATTATCAAGGAGTACATATTTATTCTGATGGTCCTTTGAAATTTAAACCGAAAACCATCGTAGATGCCAATTTTATTCAACCTAATGCCAAATTCAGTGATTTCAGCCGCAACATTACCTCCCGTTCTCTTGCAGCCTTGCAATCATTTAGCTATCCGGGTATAGAATTTGTAAAAACACCTGGCGATACAACAGGTACACTTTTAGATGCACACATTTTATTAATTCCTTTAGACAAAGGGCAGCTCAACACCGCAATCAACGCCACGCATTCCAACATTCAGCAAGTCGGGTTAGAAGGTTCTATCGGATATACATTCAGAAATGTTTTTCGCGGAGCCGAGAACCTCAACATTGGCATACACGGTAATATTGGTTCATCTGCCAGCAGATATCGCGGCGGCAGCAATGCTTTTTTTGATATTCTGGAATACGGTGCTGATGCCAGATTGAGTTTCCCGAGATTTTTATTTTTTGGCGGAACAGATAAAATTCTACCCAGACGGATGTTTCCTACCACACATATCAGCGTGGGATATGCCAGCCAGCGCAACATTGGATTAGACAAACAAAACATGTCTTCTGTTTTTAATTACAGCTGGATACCTAGCCGACAAAACAGCTTTAGCTTTGATGTGCTCAATTTGCAATATGTACAAAATCTAAATCCAGATAATTACTTTAATGTATATCGTTCGTCTTACAATCGGCTTAACGATATTGCCACAGATTCAAATGCCGGCTCGGATTATTTTAACGAAAATGGTAATTTAGATATTCCGGGCGGTGCCAATGATTTTATCAATGATGCTTTGGCTGGCGAAGTTCCACTAAATAATAATGATTACGATGCTGTTCGAAGTATTTCTGAAAGAAAAAACCGATTGTCCGAAAACAACTTGATTTTGGCAAGTAGCTTGACATTTACTCGCTCAACACGATATAATCTGGACGACCAAGATTTTTACACGCTCAAAGCCAAACTAGAAAGTGCCGGAAATGTAATGAGTCTTATTGCGAAAAACAAACGAGATGACGGTACAAAAACATTCTTAGACATCGCTTATTCGCAATATGTAAAAGCCGAATTGGATTATATTAAATATTTCAAAATCAACAACAAACAAGTATTCGCATTCAGAGTTTTCGGCGGAATAGCTATTCCGTATGGCAACGCAAACAGTATTCCGTTTTCACGCAGTTACTTTGCCGGCGGAACCAACGATAACCGAGCTTGGCAATCGTATCGTTTAGGACCGGGACGCAGTGGCGGAACCAACGATTTTAACGAAGCGAATATGAAACTAGCTTTGAGTACCGAATATCGTTTTAATGTTGCTGGTCCGTGGAATTTGGCATTATTTGTCGATACCGGAAACATTTGGAATGTCTTCGATAATGTCGATGACCCTGAAATGACTTTCAATGGATTTAGCTCGCTTCAGGATTTGGCTGTCGGAAGTGGAATCGGATTGCGATATGACCTCAGTTTTTTCATCATTCGTTTAGATATGGGCTTCAAAACCTATAATCCTGCCAAAGCCGCAGGAGAAAAATGGTTTAAAGAGTTCAATTTGAGCAAGGCAGTATTTAATATCGGAATTAATCATCCTTTTTAATAAAATGTTTACTTTTGTAAAAACAAATAAATTTATTTTCTCATAGATATGGCTCACAATATTAAGCCCGGTGTTGCTACCGGAGATCAAGTTCAGGAAATATTTAACTATGCAAAGGAAAAAGGTTTTGCCTTACCGGCAGTCAATGTAACCAGTTCCAGCACCATCAATGCCGCCATGGAAACGGCAGCAAAACTCAATTCGCCAATCATCATTCAATTTTCCAATGGCGGAGGTTGTTTTATGGCAGGCAAAGGTCTGAGCAACGACAACCAACAAGCTGCTATTGCCGGTTCAATTGCAGGAGCTAAACAAGTTCACGAATTAGCAGAATTGTATGGTGCAACTGTTATCCTACATACCGACCATTGTGCAAAAAAACTATTGCCGTGGATAGACGGATTGCTCGATGCAAGTGAAAAATATTTTAAACAAAACGGAAAACCTTTGTTTTCTTCTCACATGATTGATTTGTCTGAAGAACCTATTGAAGAAAACATCGAAATTTCTAAAAAATATTTAGAAAGAATGAGCAAAATGGGTATGACGCTAGAAATCGAATTAGGTATTACTGGAGGAGAAGAAGATGGCGTGGACAACTCTGACGTTGATTCCTCTAAGTTATATACACAACCCGAAGAAGTGGCTTATGCATATGAGGAACTCAAAAAAATATCAAATAGATTCACTATTGCTGCAGCCTTCGGAAATGTACACGGCGTGTATAAACCCGGAAATGTAAAACTTACACCAAAAATTTTAGACAACTCTCAAAAATACATCGAAAACAAATTTAACACTGGTAAAAATCCAGTAGATTTTGTTTTCCACGGGGGTTCTGGTTCATCAGTTGAGGACATCCGCGAAGCTATTTCATACGGTGTAATCAAAATGAATCTCGACACCGATTTACAGTTTGCATTTACTGCTGGAGCAAGAGATTATATCAGCAACAAAATTGATTATTTAAAAACGCAAATCGGCAATCCAGAGGGAGGTGATTTACCGAACAAAAAATATTACGATCCGAGAATATGGCTTAGAGATGCCGAGCAATCATTCGTTAAAAGATTAGAAGAATCTTTTGCTGATTTGAATAATATCAACACATTATAATACACAAACATGGCTTTAGATTGGTTTAAGCGAAAAGATAAAGGGATTACTACCCCAACCGAGAGCAAAAAAGACACTCCGAAAGGTCTTTGGCACAAAACACCTACCGGAAAAGTTATAGATACAGACGAATTAGAGGAAAATCTATGGGTTAGCCCAGAAGATGATTATCACGTGAGAATAGGAAGTCGCGAATATTTTCAAATTTTGTTTGACGACAATAAATACACTGAATTATTTGCCAGTATCGAATCCAAAGACCCTTTAAAATTTGAAGACACTAAAAAATACACCGACAGACTCAAGGAAGCTCAGAAAAAAACCAAATTGAAAGACGCGGTTAAAGTGGCAGTAGGAAAATCAAAAGGCGAAGATTTGGTAGTTGCCGCTATGGATTTTGCTTTTATCGGAGGCTCGATGGGAGCAGTTGTCGGCGAAAAAATTGCTCGTGCGATTGATCATTCTCTTCAAAACAACATTCCTTTTATGATGATTTCGAAATCAGGAGGAGCAAGAATGATGGAAGCTGCTTATTCATTAATGCAAATGGCAAAAACATCTGCCAAGCTTGCCCGTTTAGATGAAGCAAAAATTCCTTATATTTCTCTTTGTACAGACCCAACAACAGGCGGAATCACGGCTTCTTTTGCCATGCTTGGTGATATTAATATTGCCGAACCAGGTGCATTGATTGGTTTTGCAGGTCCACGTGTAGTGAAAGACACTACCGGAAAAGACCTCCCGGAAGGCTTCCAAACATCAGAATTTTTATTAGAACACGGCTTTTTAGACCAAATTATACACCGCAAACAATTGAAAAATAAAGTAAATTTATATCTCGATTTGGTTTTAAATAGACCGGTAAGAAACTAATTATAAGCAAATAGCATTTTTTGTCCCGACTTCGGGACAAAAAATTGTGAAAAATATTTCAAAAAAAATTTGCCAGTCATCCAAAATATCATAGATTTGCACTCACAAAATAAGTCCTAAGACATCTTGCGAAAATAGCTCAGCTGGTAGAGCGCCACCTTGCCAAGGTGGAGGTCGCGGGTTCGAACCCCGTTTTTCGCTCAAGATTAACATCCCCGCTCGAGTGGTGGAATTGGTAGACACGCTGGACTTAAAATCCAGTGAGCAGTAATGTTCGTGCGGGTTCAAGTCCCGCCTCGAGTACAGAATGGGAATTGATTTTAAAATCAGTTCCCATTTTCATTTACCCTTTTCCCAAGCAATCTTTACAAATTCCGGTAAGGACACAATTTACATTTTGTACATTGTAGCCATTTGGTATCGAAAAATGAACAGCTTCAGGCAAACATTCAATGGTTTCACATTTTGTGCAACGAAAATGAAAATGATTATTAGGAATTTTTCTCTCATCACATTGCATACACACAGCAAAGTATTGTTTCCCGTCTTCGGCAACAATCCTATGAATCATTCCGTCCTCACAAAAGCGATTTAAAATTCTATAAACAGTCGCTCGGTCAATTTCTATATTTATTTTTTGCTCAATTGCATCACGGCTCATCGCCTTTCCTGTATCTTTCAATAAATTCAAAACAGCCTCTTTTGACGGTGTATTCCTACGTTTCATCGTTATTCCTTTTCTCGCAAATTTAATGCAAATAATCCATATTTATTTAATGCGACAGGTTTGCATTAGTAAAAATATTATTTACCTTTGCTAAAAATATTTTCACTATGGAATACAATAATGAAATACCAATTGTAGAAATTTTCACAACAAACGTTCAGAACAAGCATCAGGTTTCTGATACATTAAAAATTCTTTCCAGAGAATTTCCCGAATTACGAATTAATTTTGATTTGAGTGATTTCTATTTATACGAGAAGCGAATTGATTATCCGTGTAAACATTCCATTTTACGAGTCGAAGGACACGATATAAACATAAAAAGAATTGCCTCAATCGTAAATGAATCAGGCTTTAAATGCGATATTTTCGAAGACAGAAAATGCAAATAACAAGGTCAATATTTTTTCGTTTTTTGATAAAATATTATGACAAGATGAGAAATTATAAACCAAGGTGAACTTGCTTTAACAACATTTGCTCTACCTATTCCATTAATATCATTTTTAAAAATTAATCTTATGACAAATAGTAGAAATTTTGACGTCATTATCATTGGCGGAAGTTACACAGGGCTTTCCGCTGCAATGGCCTTAGGACGGGCCTTGCGAAATGTTTTAATCATCGACAGCGGATTGCCTTGTAATCGGCAAACGCCGCATTCGCACAATTTCCTTACCCAAGATGGAGAAAAGCCAAATCTGCTTGCAGAAAAAGCCAAAAAACAAGTTTTAAATTACAATACCGTAAAATTTCATAACGACCTTGCCATAAATGGAACAAAAACAGAAGATGGTTTTGTTATTACAACCCAAACAGGCAAAGAATTTATAGCCCAAAAACTTATTTTTGCAACAGGAATAAGAGACATTATGCCTAATATCAAAGGTTTTTCTGAGTGTTGGGGAATATCTGTCATTCATTGTCCTTATTGCCACGGTTATGAAGTAAGAAATGAAAAAACAGGTATCTTGGCAAATGGAAATTTTGCATTTCATTATGCTCAACTTATCCGCAATTGGACAAAGAATCTTACCGTTTTTACTAACGGAAAAACCTCGCTTACACAAGAACAAATTGACAAAATCAGTAAACACAATATCCCGATAATTGAAAAAGAAATTGCTTATTTAGAACATCAAGACGGTAACATCCGACAAATCGTTTTCACAGATAATACAACTTTTGAATTAAAGGCGATTTATTCTCGACCTGCATTTGAACAACATTGTAAAATTCCCAAAATGTTAGGATGTGAACTAACAGAACAAGGTTTACTCAAAGTCGATATGTTCCAAAAAACCTCTGTTCCTAATATTTTTGCCTGCGGCGACAATTCAAGTCCGATGCGTTCTGTAGCCAACGCCGTAGCAACGGGGACTTTTGCTGGCGCAATGGTTAATAATATAATAATAGAAGAAGAGTTTTAAAATCTTGTTTTGTTATTATATCCTCTTACTTAACATCAATATATTTTCGTAACTTCGTGCAAATTATCACCAATAATATATGTTATTATGAAAGAAAAAATCGCTTTATTTATTGCCTGCATCATTATTGGTTTCGTATTTGGAGCCATTTTGTATTTTATTGATGACAATGCGAAAACCACCAAAGCATTCTTAAGCTATTCCATCACTTTTGGCATTGGCATGTTTTTGTTTGAATTATTTATTAGACCAGCAATCAATAAAATATTTAGCAAAGGAAAATAACCGCTATGGCTACTTTTGTAATTACCAAAAATGCACACAACAAATATAAGCTGGCTTATCACGATTATAAAGGAACAGCAATCGCAGTGAGCAAAGCATTAGAATCGAAAGAAGAATGCTTAACCACAATTGAGCAATTCAAAAAACATTTTCATCAATTGATTTTCTCTACTTGTAAAACCCAAAAAGAGCAACATTATTTTCAATGCGAACTTGAGGAAGAAATCATTTTTAAAAGTAGAAAATTCAATACATTGTTAAGATTGGAAAAAGCTTTGGGTGATTTTAAAAAAAATTTCGTACCTTCGGAGGTATTAGATTTTACAGAAAATATTTTTGAACCTCATATCTGATTATTATGAAAAAATTATTCGTACTCTTAGTACTTGCTTTTGCCGTTACTAGCACGACTTACGCACAGAGAAAAGCCCGTGGAAATGGCAATGTTATTGACCGTGAAAGACGAATCCAAGAATTCGACAAAGTGGAAATCGATGGTGATTTTGAAGTAGTTTTCCTCAATAATGAATTCGACAAAAAGATTATTTTCCATGGAGATGCCAACCTACAAGGATTGATTTTGGCCAAAGTGGAAAATGGCGTTTTATCTATCGGCTACAAAGGTCCGGTTGAGATCATAGAACAAACCGCTCCACTAAAGGTAACCATCCCCACTCGTTCGGTAACTGAAATAACTAATGCTGGAAGTGGCATAGTGAGAAATATGGGCGTAATAGAAGCAGAAAATCTCGTATTAAAAAACACCGGAGAAGGTTCGCTTGAATTAAATATCAAAACAGGAAACAGCGATATTTCATTAACGGGAAGCGGAAAAATCGTGTTGTCTGGTAGAAGTAATACCGCTACAATCAAAAACACGGGTTCTGGTACAATTGACGGCAAAGAAATATCGATTTTCTTTTCGGAAATCAGTTTGGACGGAACAGGAAATATCTACACCAACACACTTAACGGTATCGATGGAATCATCAACGGTAGTGGAAACATTTATTACAAAGTAACCAAAACTGTTAGTGTAGAAGAAAACAGCACAGGACGTGCATTGCGTTTCTTTTAACTGCCATGATTATTTATAATTAAGCCTTGCGAACACCAATATCGGAAGGCTTTTTTTATAGCAATGGCGACAATAATCTGCAAAGGGCTGCAAAAGCTTTTTTATACCATTTTTGATTTTCCCAATAATCAATCGTAAACATTTTACTCATTTTTTTATCGGTTTCAAACTGTTGATCGTGAATTTGGCAAAGTTCCGGACTGTTCATAATTGCACTGAATTCAAAGTTTATCAAAAAACTTCGGGTGTCCAAATTGGTTGAACCAACAAACAAAGTCTGCCCATCAATAGAAATCGTTTTGGCATGTATAAATCCTTTCTGATACATAAATATTTTGATGTTACGCTCAGCCAGGCGTTTCAAAAAAGACATCGACGCCGATTGAACCACATACGAATCTCCCTGATAAGGCAGCATCAACTCCACCTCTATTCCTTTTGATTTGGCTACAAACAACGCTGTTCTAAATTCATCCGTTGGAATAAAATAAGGCGTACACAATTTAACCGATTTTTTAGCATTCATGATACAGTTTATCATCACTTCCATCGTGTATGGAATAGATTTTCCGGGCGAACTAAAAGCATAAGTCATCGGTAAATGTTCTAGGGTTTGAGAAATTTCCGGAAAGTAAACTTTGTCGTATTTAAAATCAGTTTCTGAGGCTAATTGCCAATGTAATAAAAACTGAACCTGCAACACTTTGACGGCATCACCATATATCCGAGCAGAAGTATCTCGCCAATAAACTTCATTAGCATAATCATTGCTGTATTTTTGAGACAAATTTATTCCACCCGCATAACCTATAACTCCGTCAATCACCGCGATTTTTCGGTGGTCTCTGTAATTGCTATTTGCCAGCGAATGAAAACGCACCGGCAACATGATTTCAAATTCAATTCCTTTGCTCCGATAATAATCTTGCCGTTTGGTAAATGTCGATGAACCAAATGCATCAACCAACAAACGTACCTCAATGCCTTGCTCTACTTTTTCGACAAGTAAATTCATCAACATTTTACCAAAATCATCTTCTTCTACAATATAATATTCGAGATGAATATGATGTTGAGCACGTTTTATATCGTCAATTAGTTTAGGGAATTTTGCTTCGCCGTTAATAAGTAAATCCACCTGATTATTAGAAGTCGGGAACGAATTTTTGGTATTAACCAGATACTGAAAAGTTTGTGCCAATTCTGGACTTGTTTTTCTTATTTCATCAATTTGGTTGCTAAAAACAGATTTCATTTCATTCCAAATTCGAGCTGAGTCTTTAGCAAATTTTTGTTCAATCTGATCAAAGCGTTTGTTTTTGCGAAATTCTTGCCCGAAAAAATAATATAACCCGATACCAACACCCGGCAAAAACGTTACCACCATTACCCAAGCAATGGCTTTTTCTGGATTTCTATTTTCAAACAAAACCGTGAGAATCACAGCGATATGCAAAATAGCAATCGGAATAAAATACCATTTGGCGATAAAATCGAAAAGTAAAGACCAGTTTTCCATATCAATATGTTCTAAATTTAGTATTTTTGTTTAATTAGTGAGTGATGAATTGGTTTAAATTTTTCGGAAAGAAACCGCATGTTTCTTCAGAGGTAAAAGATATGAAAAAATTTTTGATTGTAGGCCTTGGTAATCCAGGAGCCGAATATGTAAATACACGCCATAATATAGGTTTTAAAGTAATTGATTTTTTGGCCAACGAAAATCAGGTAGATTTTCAAACGGTAAAATTGGGTAGCGTTGCTGAAGTGAAAATTAAAGGGCGAACGCTGATTTTGCTCAAACCAAACACCTATATGAATTTATCCGGAAAAGCAGTAAAATATTGGTTGGAAAAAGAAAAAATTCCATTAGAAAATTTATTGATAATTACCGACGATTTAAACCTTTCATTCGGAACTATCCGCCTGAAAGCCAAAGGTTCTGATGGCGGACACAACGGATTAAAAAGTATTCAAGCTCTTTTACAAACCACCAATTATGCCCGATTTAGATTCGGCATTTCAGATGAATTTAAAAAAGGACAACAAGTCGATTATGTTTTGGGAGAATGGACAGAAGAAGAGAAAAAACATTTGTCTGAACGTTTACAAACATCAGCAGATGCGGTAAAAAGCTTTGCACTTGCTGGTCTCAACAACACGATGAATCAATACAACGGAAAATAATGAAAAAACTATTCCCCCTCCTATTCGGATTATTATTAATCAATTGTAAATCAATAAATATGCCTCCATGCGAATCTGGCAGAGAATGCACAACCACGCGAACAGCCGACAGAGGTATTGAAGAAAAAATTGACGGACTTGGCCGAACATACATCAGTTTTGTCAATCAAAAAGATAGCTATTTGATTCGGCATAAATCCGAACGAATCAATGACGACCCGAGATTACAAGATGCCGGACATGTAGAGGAAGTCGTACTTGAATTGCCCAACAAAAACCTAAAAACGATTTTGCAAAACGATGAATTGAGCCAAGTGAAAGCTTATTTTATCAGACGTTGTTTTTGCAAAGGATTGGCAGGAACTTTCCCGATAGAAAAAGGTACACTAAAAATCAATCATACCAAAAATGCCACTGAAATTGATTTTCAATACACCAAGCCGCCCACAGACGAAACTGGTCATCTGAAATTTAGAATTAAATAAGAATGATTTACTTAAAGTCGAAGTTTAATACTTCGGCTTTTTTATTTTACTTTTTGTAAAATATTTTTTACATAATAGAAAATAATTATTACATTTGTCATATCAAACATTAAACTAATTATATTATGAAACCTATTTATTTATTCCCAAACAAATTAAAACTTCCGGCGTTGGTAGTTTTTGTGATTTCTTTAGTTTTGATTATTTTGCAAAATTCTGGTTTTGAAACAGAAATCAACACAACGGTTTTTGCGTTTGTTAGCGATGGATTTGCCCTTAGTTCAAAGACAGATAGAGTTATTTTTGGATTTGTAGAAGAAAATATCTACAACGAAATTTTAGATTGCACCTTTTTTGTCAACGGGGCAATATTGGCTTTTTCAAAAGAAAAAATTGAAGACGAAATGATAACGTTTATCCGTTTTAAATCGTTGGTTTATGCTGTTTATTGTATGTTGTCTTTATTAATTTTGAGTGAGATTTTTATTTACGGTTGGACCTTTTTGACCTTTTTAATGATTTATTTTTATGCGTTTGTAGTTCTTTTAAACATCTTTTACTACACCAAATTATTCATCTACAAAAAACAATTCAGCCATGAAAACGAAGATTAAAGTATTCCGTGCCATTCACGATATGACGCAAGCCGAATTGGCAGAAAAATTGGGCGTTACCCGACAAACCATCAACGCGATTGAAGCCGGAAAATACGCACCTTCGGTAGAATTGGCTTTGAAAATGTCGAAACTTTTTGGCGTAACCGTAAACGAAATTTTTCAGTTGGATTGATGCATAAATCCGTAAAAAACTGGTTTTAAAGTGTTTTTGTGTAATTTCGTATAAAATAAGCGTAAAATGAACGTGCAGCAATTTCAGAAAGATAAACGAAACATCATTGATTGGATCAGTGAATTACAGGATTATTCGTTGATAGAAAAAATAAAAACCATCATGAATAAATCCCAAGAAAACGCATTGACTTCTGAACAAAAAGATGCGATTAACGAAGCGTTGGCAGATGTTGAAAAAAACGACACAAAATCGCATGAAACCGTTATGAAAGCGACCAAAGCACGTTATCCGCATTTGTTTTAATCATACTAAAATGAGAGAAATCAATTGGTCAAATATCGCTCAGTTGGATTATTGGGACAACATTGATTTTTTACAACAAAAATGGACAGAAAACAAAGTGCGTAAATTCATCACTAAAACCGAAGAAGTCTTGAATTTGCTAAAATCGCCCAACGTATCATTTAAACCAACACACTACAAAAACACGTTTCAAGTTCCCATAACCAAACATATTACGTTTTATTACCGAATTGGAACAGACAACAATATTGAATTGTTGCGATTTTTCAACACTTATCAAAACCTGAATAAATTACGATTTCCTACAAATCAATAACGAATTTTTTCAGCTGGATTAATTTTTTTGTATTTTTATAAAACAATTTGATCATTCTGAATGATGAAAATCTCATTGGAGTGACGCAACTAATCAAAAAACAATGAAAAAACTTCTAAAATGGACGTTAATTATTCTGGTTTTATTTGCCGGAATCATCTATATTTTCGATTTAGGTTATTTGGTACGTGCCGTGCGTGTTACGTATTTCACGGGGCATAAAACCGCTTTTCTGGAAGATTATACTTTTTTTGACAATCGCGAAATCAAAGCCGCAACGCCGCAACCGTGGCATCTTTCCAAAGATTACAACAAAGTAAAACCTACCGAAAAGTTAGCAAAAACCCACGAAGAATTGCAAACCACCTCGTTCTTAATCATTAAAAACGACAGCATTTGGCACGAAAGTTATTACGATATTGGCGACGTTGATAGCAAAACCAATTCGTTTTCTATGGCAAAAAGCATCGTAGTTTCGGCTTTGGGCAAAGCGATAGATTTAGGGATGATTGAAGGATTAAATACTAAAGTCATTGATTTTTTGCCCGAAATACAAGGCGAATTTGCCAACGAAGTTACCGTGGGTGATTTGGCAAGTATGGCTTCTGGGCAACATTGGGACGAAAATTATTACGGACCAACTTCGGTTACCACACAAGCCTATTTTAAAAAAGATTTGCGAAAATTAATGCTGAGTTTGCCGTTTGATAAAAAGCCCGGACAGGAATTTATCTATCAAAGCGGCGACACGCAATTGCTGGCAATGGTTTTGGAAAAAGCGACCAAAATGCACCTTGCCGATTTTGTTTCCAAATATTTCTGGCAACCAATGGGAATGGAACACGACGCAATTTGGCAAATTGACCACGCCGAAGACGGTATCGAAAAAGCGTATTGTTGTATAGCAAGCAACGCTCGCGATTTTGCCAAATTCGGGAAATTGTATCTGCAAAACGGCACGTGGAACGGACAGCAAATTTTGTCCGAAAAATTCATTCAGCAGGCCATTCATCCACGTTTTGAAAACAGTCCGCAATACGGCTACGGCTGGTGGCTTTCCGATTACAAAAACAAGCAAATTTATTATATGCGCGGGCATTTGGGACAGTTTGTCATTGCGATTCCCGAAGACGATTTAATCATCGTCCGTTTGGGACACATCAAAGGTTTGCAAACCGAAACCGATCCGCACAGCAACGATTTGTATGTTTATATCGACGAAACCTATGAAATGTTAAAACAAACGTTATGATTGATAAAATAGTTCTACCAAATATTTTGTTTCTGGATATTGAAACGGTTCCGGAAAATGAAGTTTTCAGCGATTTATCTGAGGAAACCCAACATTTGTTTGCCGATAAAACAAAATACCAACGCAAAGACGATTTTTCGCCCGAAGAATTTTATGAACGAGCCGGTATTTGGGCAGAATTCGGAAAAATTGTTTGTATTTCGGTAGGCTATTTCACGATCAAAAATGATATTCGACAATTCAGAACCACTTCTTTTTTTGGTGAAGAAATAAAAATATTGCGAGATTTTTCTAATCTTTTGCAAAATCATTTTTCTTCTCCTGCCACGCAACTGTGTGGGCATAACATCAAAGAATTTGACTTACCTTTCATCGCCCGGAGAATGATTATCAATCGATTGCCAATTCCTGACAAAATCAACAATATGGGCAAAAAACCTTGGGAAATCAATCATTTAGACACGCTGGAATTATGGAAATTTGGCGATTATAAACATTATACTTCGCTGAAATTGTTGGCTCATATTTTGCAAATTCCATCTCCGAAAGACGATATTGACGGAAGCCAAGTGGCGGAAGTGTATTACAAAGACAACAATATTGACCGAATTATCATTTATTGTGAAAAAGATGTGGTTACGGTTGCTCAAATCATTTTACGGTTGAAAAACATGCCTTTATTAGACCAATCAGAAATTAAATCTATATAAAAACTGTTGGCGTTTTGCTTGGTTTATGTTACCTTTATCCACTGACTTCAAAGGGAATTTATAATGACTGAACCTATTTTATCTGTCAAAAATATTACGATTTCGGTAAAAGAAAACACTGGTTACAAACCAATTGTCCATCAGTGCAATTTCGATTTATATGAAAACGAAATTTTGGGTATTGTTGGCGAATCCGGTTCAGGAAAATCGGTTACTTCATTAGCTATCATGGGATTATTACCCAAAGGAATTTTGACTTGCACCGAAGGTTCTATCGATTATTTGAATAAAGAAATTACGCATTTATCTGAAAATGAATGGGAGAAAATTCGTGGTAAAGATATTTCTATGATTTTTCAGGAGCCGATGAGTTCATTGAATCCGTCGATGAAATGTGGCGAACAAGTTGCCGAAATTTTAGCAAATCACACCCAACTATCAAAAAAAGCTATCAAAAAAGAAGTGATTTCTTTATTTGAAAAAGTCAAACTTCCGCTTCCTGAAAAAACGTACACTAAATATCCGCATCAATTATCCGGCGGGCAAAAACAGCGTGTGATGATTGCCATGGCTATCGCTTGTAAACCCAAAATTTTGATTGCCGACGAACCTACAACGGCTTTGGATGTAACAGTGCAAAAAGAAATTATCGCTTTGCTCAAACAGCTTCAAAAAGAAACCAAAATGAGCATTATTTTTATTTCGCATGATTTGGCTTTGGTTTCCGAAATTGCACAAAAAGTCATTGTAATGTATCGCGGAAATATCGTTGAGCAAGGCAGTTCGGAAGATATATTTCACCACCCGAAAGAAAGTTATACCAAAGCACTCATCGGGTCAAGACCTGGATTAGATGGCAGACTTAAACGTTTGCCTACAATTAAAAATTTCTTAGACAGCGACTTCAAATCAGTGTTTATTTCTGACGAACAACGACTAAAGGAGCACAAAAAGATGTACGATTCTGCTCCTTTATTGGAAATTGTTAATTTGGAAAAAAGCTATTTTGACCAAGTTGGTATTTTTCGTAAATCTACTTTCAAAGCAGTAAATAACGTTAGTTTCAAGATTTATGAAGGCGAAACACTGGGTTTGGTTGGCGAAAGCGGATGCGGAAAATCAACGTTGGGCAATGCGATTTTGTTATTAGACCCGCCAACTGCCGGACAGGTTTTTTATCAAGGGCGGGATATTACCCAACTGACACCGAAGGAAATCAAAAAATTGCGGAAAGATTTACAGATTATTTTTCAAGACCCTTATTCGTCTCTTAATCCGCGGATAACTGTTGGCAGGGCAATTATGGAACCTATGCAGGTGCATGGTTTGTATAAAAGCGACAAAGAACGTAAGGAAAAAGTGATGGAAATTTTGGAAAAAGTAGATTTGTTACCGGAACATTTTGACCGTTATCCACATGAATTTTCGGGCGGACAACGCCAACGAATCGGAATTGCACGCACCATTGCCGTGAATCCAAAATTGATTATTTGTGACGAATCGGTTTCGGCATTAGATATTTCGGTGCAAGCTCAGGTGCTGAATTTATTGAACGATTTGAAAGAGCATTTTGGTTTTACTTATATTTTTATTTCGCACGATTTGTCGGTGGTTAAATATATGTCTGACGAAGTAATTGTTATGCAAAAAGGGCAAATTGTCGAAAAACAGGAAGCGGATGCTTTGTACAAACATCCGCAAAATGCTTATACGCAAAAATTGATTGAAGCTATTCCGAAAGGAATATGATCGACGTTTATTACACATCAACTTTACTCAACTTCCTTTTTTTGTTGTTAAAAAAGTAAATCAAATACATTACCGAGCCGAAAAAAGGAATAAAGAAAATAACTATTAGCCACGAAAACAACGATTTACCTTGCTCGCTTTTCAAGGCTATAATGATTGATGATAATAAAATTGTAAAATAGACTATCATCGACAAAGCCATTTCAAAAGGTGTCATTCCCCACATAACTAAAGATTTGATTTCTACAAATATAGTGAATTAGCGAATAAATCAAAATCATAAAAAGCGGATGTTTGTATAAAACATCCGCTTTTATTATTAACATAAAAATCGATACTATTCTGAAAAGGCTTAATAATTTGAACAAACCCGAATAGTAAATTATTTCCGGAAAAATGCTATGCTTGTCCGGTTGGTCCGAACGTGATATTCGGCACATCGTCTGAAACGGAACCATGTTGAGATTCAAATCTCGCCACATTTTCCTGCAACGCTTTCAATAATCTTTTGGCGTGTTGCGGCGTTAAAATAATCCGCGAACGTACTTTAGACTTTTGCAAACCAGGCATTACATTGACAAAATCCAAGACAAATTCTGATGATGAATGGTTGATAATCGCCAAATTGGCATATACGCCTTGTGCGGTTTGTTCATCCAATTCAATATTAATTTGTATTTTCTTTTCTTCTGCCATTGTTTTTATAGTTTAATTTCTTCCTTTGAACCTACCACAATATCATCATACATTCTCATACCAGTTCCTGCTGGAATTCTGTGTCCTACGATTACGTTTTCTTTCAATCCGAGCAAGTGGTCTTCTTTTCCGGCAACAGCGGCTTCATTAAGCACTTTTGTTGTTTCCTGGAACGAAGCTGCAGAGATAAACGACTTGGTTTGTAGCGAAGCTCTGGTAATACCTTGCAACACTGGAGTAGCTGTAGCTAAGACAACGTCACGCGCTTCTACAAGGTTTTTATCTTCTCTTTTAAGGATTGAGTTTTCATCTCTCAAATCTCTTACAGAAACGATTTGACCTTCTTTTAACGTTGTTGAATCGCCTGCGTTTTCAACCACTTTCATTCCAAATAATCGATCATTCTCACGGATAAAATCTGACTTGTGCGCCAATTGATTTTCTAAGAACAAAGTATCTCCTGGATCTTGAATTTGTACTTTTTGCATCATTTGGCGGATAACCACTTCAAAGTGTTTATCGTTGATTTTTACCCCTTGCAAACGATATACTTCTTGAATTTCGTTCACGAGATATTGTTGTACTGCTGATGGTCCTTGGATAGACAAAATATCGTCTGGAGTGATTGCTCCATCAGACAATGACATACCTGCTTTGACAAAGTCGTTCTCTTGAACCAAAATCTGGTTAGATAATTTAACCAAATATTTTCTAATATCTCCAGTTCTCGATTCGATGATAATTTCGCGGTTACCTCGTTTGATTTTTCCGAAAGACACTACACCGTCAATTTCAGCAACTACTGCCGGATTAGATGGATTACGTGCTTCGAGCAACTCGGTAATTCTTGGTAAACCTCCGGTGATATCTCCCGCTTTAGAAGATCTTCTCGGGATTTTTACCAATACTTTTCCTGCTTTTACTTTATCTCCGTCTTCAACCATAAGGTGTGCCCCTACTGGAAGGTTGTATGAACGTATCAACTTGTCGTTTTTGTCGTAGATATGAAGCGTAGGAACTAATTTTTTGTTTCTCGATTCGCTGATTACTTTTTCTTGGAATCCTGTTTGCTCATCGATTTCAACCAAATAAGTTTGTCCTTGCTCGATATCTTCATAGGTAACTTTACCGGCATATTCTGATACGATTACCCCGTTATAAGGGTCCCATTTACAGATTACAGCATCTTTCTCAACAACATCACCGTCTTTCACAAAAATAGTTGAACCATAAGGAATGTGGTGTGTATTCAATATGTTTCCGGTATTGACATCTACCAATTTTAACTCGGCAGAACGAGAGATAACGATATCAACTTGGTTTCCTTCGTTGTCTTCGCCTTTCACCACTTTAAGGTCGTCTATTTCTAATTTACCTGCAAATTTTGTTTTGATGGTAGATACCTCAGAAATGTTACCTGCCGTACCTCCTACGTGGAATGTACGCAAGGTCAACTGAGTACCTGGCTCACCAATAGATTGTGCTGCGATAACACCGACAGCTTCTCCCATTTGTGCCATTTTTCCTGTAGCTAAGTTTCGTCCGTAACATTTTGCACAGATTCCTCTTTCAGCTTCACAGGTCAATGCTGATCTTACTTCTATTTGTTCGATTGGAGATTCGTTGATTGCTTTGGCATGAGCTTCAACAATTTGTTCTCCGGCTGCAACAATAACTTCGTTGTTTAACGGATTAATTACATCGTTTAATGCTACACGTCCTAACACTCTTTCGCCGAGAGATTCCACGATTTCTTCGTTTTTCTTCAAAGCTTCGAATTCTACCCCTCTAAGCGTTCCACAATCTTCTGTATTTACTACAACATCTTGAGCAACATCATGCAAACGACGAGTCAAATATCCAGCATCCGCCGTTTTCAAAGCGGTATCTGCCAAACCTTTACGTGCACCGTGTGTAGAGATAAAGTATTCCAAAATCGACAATCCTTCTTTAAAGTTAGCCAAAATCGGGTTTTCGATAATATCTCCACCACTTGCGTTAGATTTTTTCGGTTTAGCCATCAATCCACGCATACCGGTTAACTGGCGAATCTGCTCTTTTGACCCCCTTGCACCAGAATCCAACATCATAAATACAGAGTTGAATCCTTGTTTATCTTCACGGATATTTTTCAATGCAAGTTCTGTAAGCAATGCGTTGGTAGATGTCCAAACGTCAATTACCTGATTGTAACGCTCGTTGTTGGTAATCAACCCCATGTTATAGTTCATGGTAATCGCATCAACTTGTTGATTTGCGTCGTCAATCAAGCTTTGCTTTTGCTCAGGAATCATAATATCTCCAAGTGAGAAAGACAATCCTCCTTTGAAAGCATAGTTATATCCCATTGATTTGATGTCATCCAAGAATTTGGCTGTTGTTGGTACATCGGTTACTGCCAATACTCTACCGATAATATCTCTCAATGATTTTTTGGTTAATACTTCGTTGATATAACCTACTTTTTCTGGTACTACTTCATTGAATAGCACTCTACCTGCAGTAGTTTCTACGATGGCATTTTTCAATTCTCCAGATTCATCCAATACTCTGGTTTTCACCTTGATTTCCGCATTGAGTACCAATCGACCTTCATTCATGGCGATGTGTATTTCTTCTGCAGAATAGAAAGTTAAGCCTTCTCCTTTGATTGGTTCTTCCGGAGTAGATTTTTTTCCTTTGGTCATATAGTATAGTCCCAAAACCATATCTTGAGAAGGTACGGTAATAGGTGCACCGTTGGCAGGATTCAGAATATTGTGAGAAGCCAACATCAACAATTGTGCTTCCAATATTGCTTCTGGTCCTAACGGCAAGTGAACTGCCATCTGGTCACCATCGAAATCGGCATTAAACGCTGTACATACTAATGGATGCAAACGAATCGCTTTACCTTCAATCAATGTTGGTTGGAATGCTTGGATACCCAATCTGTGCAATGTTGGAGCACGGTTTAATAATACCGGATGTCCTTTAATCACATTTTCTAGAATATCCCAAACGACAGGTTCTTTTCTGTCGATAATTTTCTTGGCAGATTTTACTGTTTTTACAATTCCTCTTTCAATCAATTTTCTGATTACAAAAGGTTTGTACAATTCAGCTGCCATATTTTTAGGCAAACCACATTCGTATAATTTCAATTCAGGACCAACAACGATTACCGAACGAGCTGAGTAATCTACACGTTTACCCAACAAGTTTTGACGGAAACGTCCTTGTTTTCCTTTCAATGAATCAGACAAAGATTTCAATGGCCTTTGTGATTCGGTTTTTACTGCGGTTGCTTTTCTTGTATTGTCAAACAAAGAGTCCACTGCTTCTTGCAACATACGTTTTTCGTTACGCAAGATTACTTCAGGAGCTTTGATTTCCATCAAACGTTTCAATCGGTTGTTACGGATGATTACACGACGATACAAATCGTTCAAATCTGATGTTGCAAATCGACCTCCGTCTAACGGAACTAATGGACGCAATTCTGGTGGAATAACCGGGATAACTTTCAAAATCATCCACTCTGGTTTATTTTCCTTACCAATATTAGATTCTCTGAAAGCTTCAACAACTTGAAGTCTTTTCAAAGCTTCTGTTTTTCTTTGTTTAGAAGTCTCGTGGTTGGCTGCGTGACGCAATTGATAAGACAATGAGTCTAAATCAATACGTTGTAACAAATCCATGATACACTCTGCCCCCATTTTAGCGATAAATTTATTTGGATCAGATTCGTCCAAATATTGATTTTCGATTGGCAGGGTTTCAAGTATATCTAGATATTCTTCTTCTGTAAGGAAGTCCATTTCTTTTACAGGCTCACCTTCAGGATTTTTAGCAATCCCTGGTTGGATAACAACATATCTTTCGTAATAGATAATCATATCCAATTTTTTGGAAGGCAATCCTAAAAGGTATCCGATTTTGTTAGGTAAAGATCTGAAATACCAGATATGAGCAATCGGCACAACCAAATTGATGTGTCCGACGCGGTCTCTTCTTACTTTTTTCTCGGTAACTTCTACCCCACAACGGTCGCAGACGATTCCTTTGTATCTGATTCTTTTATATTTACCACAAGCACATTCATAATCTTTAACCGGGCCAAAAATACGCTCACAAAACAGTCCGTCTCTTTCAGGCTTGTGCGTACGGTAATTAATGGTTTCTGGTTTAAGTACTTCTCCTCTAGATTCTGCTAAAATAGACTCTGGTGAAGCTAGTCCAATAGTGATTTTATTAAATCTCTTAATGGTGTTTTTGTCTTTATTTCTGTTTGTTGTCATATCAACTTGTTGGTTTTGATGTTTAAGGTTCAAAGTTTAGGCATGAAAATCAATCCTAAACTTTGAACTTTTAAACTATAGAACGAATTATTCTTCTAATCTGATGTCTAACGCCAATCCTTTCAATTCATGCATCAATACATTGAATGATTCTGGCAATCCTGGTTCTGGCATAGCCTCTCCTTTCACGATTGCCTCGTAAGTTTTGGCTCTTCCGATAACATCATCAGATTTAACCGTCAATATTTCACGTAGTGTGCTAGAAGCACCGTATGCTTCTAATGCCCATACCTCCATTTCTCCGAAACGCTGACCTCCAAAC
>DATGOD010000093.1:0-11558 GCA_035306305.1 Flavobacterium sp. | reverse complement strand
AGTAATTCCACCTGTGATATTCAAGAAAACGTCTTTTGCCCCCAATCGAAATCCGGCTCGTTTTTCCAATACTGCCAGCACCATGTTGAGTCTTTTCGCATTATAACCCGTGGCACTTCGTTGTGGTGTTCCGTAAACTGCCGTACTAACCAACGCTTGGATTTCAACCATGATTGGACGCATACCTTCAATCGTACAGGCAATTGCTGTTCCGGAAAGTTCTTCTTCGCGGTGTGATAATAATATTTCTGACGGATTGCTCACTTCTCTGAGTCCGCTTCCCTGCATTTCGTATATACCTAATTCGGCAGTAGAACCAAAACGGTTTTTCAATGCACGTAAAATTCTGTAAACGTGGTTGCGGTCGCCTTCAAACTGCAAAACAGTATCTACCATGTGTTCCAGAATCTTTGGCCCGGCAATGTTTCCGTCTTTGGTAATATGCCCGATAAGGATAACGGGCGTGGCAGTTTCTTTAGCAAATTTTATCAGTTCGGCAGTGCATTCTTTTATTTGCGAAACACTTCCGGCAGATGATTCTACATAATCGGTGTGCAAAGTTTGTATGGAATCAATAATGACAATATCCGGCTCGGTTTGTTCGACTTGTCTAAAAATATTTTGTGTATTGGTTTCCGTGAGGATATAACAACTATTATTATTTGGATTGATGCGTTCGGCACGCATTTTTATTTGTTTTTGACTTTCTTCTCCTGAAACATACAGCACTTTGTAAGGCAATTGCAAAGAAAGCTGCAAAAGCAATGTACTTTTTCCTATGCCGGGTTCACCGCCCAATAATACCACTGAACCAGGAACAATTCCGCCACCCAAAACACGATTAAGTTCGTTGTCTAACGTATTCATTCGCACCTCTTGATGCGTATCGATTTCATTAATCAACAACGGTTTAGATACTCTTTTTGTGGTGTGATTTTCTGCACTTTGCCACGCCGATTTTTCTGGTTTCTGCAACACTTCTTCCACCAGTGTATTCCATTGTTTGCAAGCGGTACATTGCCCCATCCATTTTGTATGCTGAGCGCCACAAGACGAGCAAAAATAAGCGGTTTTTAATTTAGCCATGTGATAATTTTGTTGGATAAAGATATAGAAATATTTTTGAACAGCTCTACAACTCCGTTTTTATCAACATCAAAAGCCGGCACAATATTGTACCGGCTTTTTGATTTATGTCGAAAAACTTATTCTTGTGTTTCGGTTGGTGTGTCTGTTGCTGGTTGCGATTGTCCTGCATTAGGCAACAGACTGTTATCTATAGCCGATGGAGTTGCGGCATTTTCGTCTAAAATTTTAGACTCGCTCCCCAAACCTGCGTTAAAGCTAACTCCGGATAACAAAATAAGAATAATCAAAATAGCTCCTAATGTCCATGTACTTTTGTCCAAGAATTTGTTGGTGTTTTGAACGCCGCCGATACTACCTCCGCCACCTCCAAGCGAAGAATCAAGACCTCCTCCTTTTGGTTTTTGAATCATGATTACGGCAACCAACAGTATAGAAACGATGGTTATTAGTACTAATAAGATTGTAAATGTGCTCATTGTTTATAAATTATGTTGTTGTAATTTTTTAATATCTTCAATTCGTTCTGCAAAGAAACTACTTTTTTCCGGATATTTCAAAATTAAAATTTCATAAGCTTGTATTGCTTTTTGATATTTTTTCTGTTCAAGGTATATCCGAGCTAAAGTTTCGGTCATTAAAGACGAGGATGAATCATCCGATTTTATTTCTACCGATGATGAACTGTTGTTGGTTTTGACTGGTGTAATTTTTGGATTATTTTCGATAAAACGGTCGATGATGTCCAATTTTTCTGTCAATCCTTTTTCTGGTGTTGCTTCTTTTTGTTCCGGTTCAGGAAGTTTTGCCAAAGGCTCAGTTTTGGTTAATTGTAACCATTCGGCAAACGACATTTTTTCAGAAGCATCAAATTTTAACGGTTTTCCGATTTCGAGTTTTTCTTCTAAAGATGTTGGTCTATTTTCCGCCTGAGTTTGTTCTTCAATATTTTCTTTTACATCCTCTTTAATGTCTTCCTCAATATAAGCTGGTTGGACATTGTTGCCTTCTGCTTTTTTCTCAACAATTTCTTCCACATCAAAAACATCAATAGATACTATATCAATTGGTTGATAAGAATTAAATTGCTCTGAAATGATAAAATCGAAAAGCAAATCGCGGTCGGTTGTATAAGCTGCTGTGGTTTTCAATTCGGCATTATATCGGGCATCTTCTTGCTGATACAACGCTTTGAGCAACAATGCTCTCGCCGATTGCAAATACGGATATTCATCAACCATTTGTTGCAACCAGCCAAGGTCTGCACCGCCAACGCTTTCCGGAAATTGTATTTTTTGTTTATATACTTGTAAACTATTCATGTTGCTTACCATTTTGCCAATGATGCATTAAACACATCTTGCGTGATTCGTTCGTAAATTTCTTCAATCGCCGTGGTCAATACCGCACCCACCAATTGGTCGTTGGCAGGATAGTCATAAAAATGAGAAAATCGGCGTTCAAAATCATCTTCAGGATTATTACGATTGGTAAATCGTACATTGATAGAAATATACAAACGGTTTTGTGCTGCCGTTTGCTGAGCTGTTGCTGTCATCGGCGAAATACGAAAATCGGTGATTTCGCCTTCGTAAATCAAATCGGCATTGGAATTGGTCAAACTCAAACTGGTTTGATTTTGAATCAAATCTTGTAATTCATTAGTAAAAGTCCGTTCAATCCCGGGTTCAACCAACTCGGCATTATTCAAGAAATAATTTACCTGAAAAGTTTCGGCATCGATTTTTCCGGTTCCTGTAAAATTATACACGCCGCAGCTTGATAAAATCAAACAGCAAAGCAACGCTGTGAATTTGTATATGGTATGTTGTTTTTTCATTTTATACTATTATTTCCTTGATAAATCATTTTATATAAATCAAACCCTTTTGCCCAGTAATCTTTTTGTGTTTCTTGGAGGACAAAACCATTTTTCTCATAAAACCGAAAAGCAACTTGCGAAGTTCTCACAACAATTTTTTCAATTTCGGAAATTGCCTTCAGTAAATCCACTCGATGTTTAAGCAAATTTGTGCCTAAACCTTTTCCTTGAAAATGCGGATTAATAATATCCCAACTCAATTTTCCGGTTTTGTTTGAATACTCAAAATTAATTCCGCCCGAACCAACGATTTCGTCATTGAATTCTATCACAAAATATTGCTCCGTTTCGTTATCCAAATAATTGTCAAAATCATCTATTTCGGTTTCAGCGAAATATTTCGGCACATTCATTCGCAAAATTGCCATTAACTTTGACTTGTCGCTAGGTTTGTATGTTCTGATTTTTACTTTATCCATCGACTTTTACGACTTTCTTACAAATCATATTGTTTAATCTTTCGGTACAACGTTCGTTCAGAAATACCCAATTCATCTGCAGCAGCTTTTCGTTTACCGTTGTTTCTTGCCAAGGCTTTTTTTATCAGTTCAATTTCTTTCTGATCCAATCTCAATGTTTCGGCGTCGTCTTCCTCAATCGTTTCTGCAATCACATATTGGCTGTCGTCGTCTTGATTATCTGTTCGAGAATAATCGCTATTTGTATTTGTCGATGTTGGCAACGCCGGAACATCTCTATCAAAATCATGCTCTGGCTGTCCATATATTTTGTTGATTAACGATTTGTTGTTTTCCTGCACTTGCTGATTGTCATTTCCTTTTAGCAGTTCCAAAGTCAATTTTTTCAAATCGTTCAAATCGCTTTTCATATCGAAGAGAAATTTATATAAAATCTCGCGTTCCGAACTAAAGTCACTTTCTGATTTTTTGCTTTCCACCAACGAAGGCAATTGTCTATCGTGGTGTGGCAAATAAGATTGTATTGTAACCAAATCAATTTCGCGATTATTTTCCATAACCGAAATTTGCTCGGCGATATTTCTAAGCTGACGAATATTTCCGTCCCATCGATATTTCATAAGATATTCTGCTGCATCTTCGGTTAATCTTATGGCTGGCATTTTGTATTTATGTGCAAAATCGGACGAAAATTTGCGAAACAGCAAATGAATGTCTTCGCCACGTTCGCGCAACGGTGGCAGATTGATTTCGACGGTGCTTAGACGATAATATAAGTCTTCGCGAAACTTGCCTTTTTCAATCGCTTCAAACATTTTTACGTTGGTTGCCGCCACAATACGCACGTCGGTTTTTTGCACTTTGGACGACCCTACTTTCATAAACTCGCCGTTTTCCAACACGCGCAACAAACGCACTTGTGTGGTCAAAGGCAATTCGCCTACTTCGTCCAAAAAAATGGTTCCGCCGTTGGCAACTTCAAAATAACCTTCGCGGTTGTTTACCGCACCTGTAAACGAACCTTTCTCGTGCCCAAATAATTCGGAATCGATGGTTCCTTCGGGAATCGCTCCGCAGTTTACCGCGATATATTTGCCGTGTTTGCGGTGCGAAAGTGCGTGAATGATTTTTGGAATACTTTCTTTTCCCACACCGCTTTCGCCGGTAACCAAAACCGAAATATCCGTTGGTGCTACTTGGATAGCTTTTTCCAATGCACGGTTTAGTTTCGGGTCGTTACCGATGATTTCAAAGCGTTGTTTTATTGATTGTACGTTTTCCATCATTTATTGGTTTCAGGTTTATTTTAGTTTCAAGTTTTTTTGGTTTCGGGTTTTTTGGGTTTCGGTTTTTTTTGGTTTCAGGTTTGTTCGGTTTCAGGTTAAATTATTTTCTGTCTTTGTTTATCCGTAAAGATTGTTTCAATAAACTTAAATAATAATCAATATCATCCTCTAAATCTTTAATTTTTAGTTCGTAAGCACCATTCCCCCAATGTCCAACATTAGATACGTCTCTGGCTATTTGTTTAGAATCTTGTAAATCTCCAATTTTCAAATTTATATAAATCTTAAGACCAGTGTTTTGGAGAACAATATCACAAAAAATATTATTGTCAATTGTAAATCCAACGGTTTGTTTTTTTGGTTGAATATTCACATTATCGTCCAAATTTAATAAACGTTCTTTTATTTGTCTGTATAATTCAAGTGTTGTTTCTGAGTTGATTTTTTGAAGATGATCTTGCTCTGTATAAACCTTGATTTCCTTGTTTACAATCTCTACGGTTTCATTATTTCCTGAAATTGTTTTTATACTTTCTTTTGCAGAAGTTTTCTGGATTTGTTCAAAGGATATTGTTCCGTTTTCAAAGCGTTTGATTTCCCATAATTCAATAGGAAGGTCTTTGAAATTTATCGCCTCTCGTTGATAATCAGTAAAAACCGGAGAAACAAAAATAACTTTTGATTGCGACCAATCTACATCGTTTCTTTTTAGTGTATTTTCTTGATTTTCATTGTATTCAAGAATGAAATCTGCTTTGTTGTTCAGCATCAAAGAAAGGTACGCATAACCTTGGTCAATTACACTGAAATTTTTATCTCGTTTAAATTCTATAATGACAAAGGAATTATTTTCATTATCAAAAGCCAATGTATCGATACGGAAATTCCCGATGGAAAATTCAGAACGAATAAATTCCAAACGAAGAAGTGTTTTTAAATTTTGCTCCGTAAGTGATTGAATTTCCTTTTCTAATTTGAAAGGTTTTTCTTTCACGTGCTCAAGATTTTGACCTATTTTATATATTGCCATTTTTATTATTTATCGAAATTTATTTCCTTTAAAATCTCTTTTGTTTAAGTATGAAATAAAGTTTTTTATTTTTCCGCTCAATTTCTCATAATCAGTTTTTAATTCATTCAAAGTTTCTTCATTGATATATCCATAATCAAAAACTCTGTATAACTGAGATCCTACTTCACCTGCCGACCCTTTTGCAATTGACAAAAATTGTCTGAATTCAAGATTACCATCTCTTTCAAAACCTTCTGCGATATTATCCATAACAGAACCAGATGAAGCTTTTATTTGCTCTTTGAATCTAAATTCGGTTTTTAAATCTGTTTCAATAGTTATTTTGTGTATAGCTTTGGATAATCTTCGTGCTTCCTGCCATATCTCTAACTCCTCAAATCTGTTTATTGTTGCCACAACTTGAAACTAAAAAAACTTGAAACAAACAAAAACAAATAACTACTGCATTTCCGAATATCCAACGGCTTCGCCAATCAAAGTTGTTGAAGTACAATCGGTAATTTTAACCTGTACAAAATCTCCGGCTTTGTAATTTTCTTTTGGAAAAACCACCATCGTGTTTTGCGAATTTCTACCTGCCCAATGCTCGTCAGATCGTTTGGACTCTTTCTCAACCAATACCTCAACAGTTTTACCAACATAACTTTTTGTACGTTCCAATCCCATTTTTTGTTGCAAGTCGATGATTTCCTGCAAACGTCTTTTCTTGACTGCTTCTGGCACATCGTCTTCGAGTTTTCTTGCCGCTAATGTTCCGGGTCTTTCAGAGTAAATGAACATATATCCGAAATCATATTGCACATATTCCATCAATGACAAAGTATCTTGATGATCTTCTTCGGTTTCGGTCGGGAAACCCGCAATGATGTCTTGCGACAAAGCTATTTCCGGAATAATCTCTTTGATTTTATCTACCAACGCCATATATTCTTCACGTGTATGTTGGCGGTTCATTTCTTTCAAAATTCTGGTGCTTCCACTTTGTACAGGCAAGTGGATATATTTACAAACATTGTGATGTTTGGCGATAACGTGCATCACTTCTTCGTGCATATCCTGCGGATTCGACGTAGAAAAACGGAAACGCATTTTTGGAAACGCCGTGGCACACATATCTAAGAGTTGAGCAAAATCTACTGCGGTGGCTTTCTGCATTTCAGAAGCTTTGTCAAAATCTTTTTTCAATCCGCCGCCGTACCACAAATACGAATCTACGTTTTGCCCCAAAAGCGTGATTTCTTTAAATCCTCTTTCGTGCAATTCTTTGATTTCTTTCATAATACTTTGCGGATCACGAGAACGCTCACGTCCGCGTGTAAACGGAACTACACAAAACGTACACATATTATCACATCCACGTGTAATCGACACAAAAGCGGTAACTCCGTTAGAATTTAAACGCACCGGAGAAATATCGCCATAGGTTTCTTCTTTGGAAAGAATCACATTGATGGCATCACGTCCTTCGTCAATATCTCGCAACAAATTAGGCAAATCTTTATAGGCATCAGGTCCTACGACCATATCTACAATTTTCTCTTCTTCAAGAAATTTGCTTTTCAAACGCTCTGCCATACAGCCCAAAACTCCGACTTTCATTGCCGGATTTATTTTTTTCACAGCGTTATATTGTTCCAAACGGTTTCTCACAGTTTGCTCGGCTTTATCACGAATCGAGCAAGTGTTTACCAAAACCAAATCAGCCTCTTCGAGTTTTTGGGTCGTATTATACCCTTCGTTAGCCAAAATCGAAGCCACGATTTCACTATCAGAAAAATTCATCTGACAGCCATAACTCTCAATGAACAATTTTTTGGTGTTACTTTCTTTTTGTTCCAGCACTAAACTGGTTCCTTGTTTATTTTCTTCAATAACTTTTTCCATAATCCTTTTCAACTAAATGCTTATCATGCAATATGCAAAGGTATAATATAATTTCTTTTTCAATGTCATTTTGGCAGGTTTTTAGACCGTTGTAATAAACGGTTTTTTAGCAAAATACCGTTAGACTAATAAAAAAAAACTATTTTTGCCTTTCAAAATCTAATTGCATGTCAAAAAATTTAGTCATCGTCGAGTCGCCTGCTAAGGCAAAAACTATAGAAAAATTTTTAGGAGCAGATTATCAGGTTGAATCCAGTTTCGGTCACATTGTCGATTTACCATCCAAAGAGATGGCGATTGATGTTGCCAACAATTTCAAGCCGAAATACGAAGTTTCGCCCGATAAAAAAGCACTGGTAAAAAAATTAAAAGACTTGTCGAAGAAAGCCAATATGGTTTGGTTAGCTTCGGATGAGGATCGCGAAGGAGAAGCAATTGCGTGGCACTTGTATGAAGAATTGGGACTAAAACCGGAGAACACCAAACGGATTGTTTTCCATGAAATTACCAAATCTGCCATCAAAAAAGCGATCGAAAATCCTCGAACTATCGATTACAATTTGGTTAATGCTCAGCAAGCCCGTCGTGTTCTCGACAGATTGGTAGGTTATGAGCTTTCTCCTATATTGTGGAAAAAAGTAAAAGGCGGATTATCAGCTGGTCGAGTTCAATCGGTTGCGGTAAGGCTTATTGTGGAAAGAGAGAAAGAAATCATACATTTCTCTACCGAAACATTTTATAGTGTAACCGCTATTTTCACAACATTAGACGGAAAATCGGTTAAAGCAAAACTGGATAAAAAATTTGGCTCAGAAAAAGAAGCTGAAACATTTTTACAATTAAATATCGGTGCAGAATTTGAAGTTGCCGGACTAGAAACCAAACCCGGGAAAAAATCTCCGGCAGCTCCGTTTACCACTTCTACTCTACAACAAGAAGCTGCAAGAAAACTTTATTTTTCGGTAGGTAAAACCATGCGTGTAGCACAACGTTTGTACGAAAGCGGGTTGATTACTTATATGAGAACCGACAGTGTGAACCTTTCTCAAGAAGCCACACAGGCTGCTCAGGCAGAAATCTTATCTCAATATGGCGAAAAATATAGCAAACCTCGCAGCTATGTTACCAAAGCCAAAGGTGCACAAGAAGCTCACGAAGCTATCAGACCGACAGATATGTCGCGACATACAGTAAGCTTAGACAGAGACGAAAGCAGATTGTATGAATTGATTTGGAAACGTACCATCGCTTCGCAAATGAGCGATGCACAATTAGAAAGAACACAAGTCTCCATCTCAGCAGATAAACATGCAGAAAAATTTACCGCCTCAGGTGAAGTGCTGTTGTTTGACGGTTTCTTGAAAGTGTATCTCGAAGGCAACGATGACGAAGAAGAAGAACAAGAAGGTATGCTTCCGGCGATGAAAGTAAACGAAAAACTGGAAGCTAAAGATATTACAGCAACGCAAAAATTCAGTCGTCCGCCGGCAAGATATACCGAAGCCTCATTAGTGAAAAAACTGGAAGAATTAGGCATCGGTCGTCCATCTACTTATGCCCCAACTATTTCGACCATCATTGCTCGAAACTATGTTGAAAAAGGAACAAGCGATGGCGATGAACGTAACTATAAGGTAATCAGTTTGAAAAGTGACACCATAAAAACAGTTACACAAACCGAAAAAACCGGAACAAACAAAGGAAAAATGATCCCG
Source organism: Flavobacterium sp. (assembly GCA_035306305.1). GTDB lineage: Bacteria > Bacteroidota > Bacteroidia > Flavobacteriales > Flavobacteriaceae > Flavobacterium. The sequence goes on along the minus strand of DATGOD010000093.1, from coordinate 2,253 downwards.
ACAGACATCGGCATTATCGTAACAGACTTCTTGGTGAAAAACTTTTCTTCGATTATGGATTACAATTTCACAGCAAAAGTAGAAGAAGATTTTGACGAAATCGCTGCCGGAAATCGAGACTGGACAGATATGATGAATGTTTTTTATTCTCATTTTAATCCGATTGTGGAAGATGTAGAGAAAAATGCAGACAGAGAATCCGGCGAACGTATTTTGGGTACAGACCCGAAATCGGGCAAACCCGTATCGGTGCGTTTGGGTAGATTTGGTCCGATGGCTCAAATCGGTGCTCCAGATGATGACGAAAAACAATTTGCCAGCTTGCATCCAGACCAAAACATCGGAACAATCACGCTCGAAGAAGCATTAGAATTATTTTTACTACCTAAAAAATTAGGCAAATATAAAGGAGAAGAAGTAGAAACCAACGTAGGACGATTTGGTCCGTATGTAAAATATGGCAAAAAATATATTTCGTTGCCTAAAGGTCAAGATCCGCTCGATACTACTTTAGACCAAGCTATCGAACTCATCGACGAAAGAGAACGTGCCGACGCACCGATTGCCACATATGACAGCAAACCAGTTCAAAAAGGCGTGGGAAGATTTGGCCCATATCTCAAATGGAATAATATTTTTATCAATGTCAATAAGAAATATGATTTTGACAACCTTTCTCAGGCAGATATCAATACATTGATAGAAGAAAAATTGCAAAAAGAACGCGAAAAAGTTATCCATAACTGGGAAGAGGAAGGCATTCGGGTAGAAAAAGCTCGTTGGGGACGTTCTAATATTATATATGACAGCAAGAAAAAAATCGAGCTGAGCAAAGATGTCGATGCTCAATCGCTGACACTCGAACAAGTGAAAACGATTATTAAAGAAAAAGGCGACACCAAAAAAACAAAAGCTAAGAAAAAATAATCATGATAGATTTTGAGTTTTTACAACCGTTAAGCCAAGCATTGATTGACGAGATTCAACAAAAATCATCGTTTTCGATCGGAGGACAAACCGTTTTTCACAGTGCAGGACATTTTCCGGATATAGAAAACAAAGACATCGCTATCATCACGGTTGATAATCCAGATAAGCATTGTTCTAATCCGGATTTTGATGCTATCCGCAAAGAATTTTACGCTTTGTATCCCGGCAATTGGTCAAAATCTATTGTCGATTTGGGACATATTCTTTCTGGTGATACGCCAGACGACACCTATTATCTGATTAAGAAAATTACCACAGAGTTGGTCAAACGAAATATTGTACCTATATATATAGGAGCATCTCAAGACACAACTTACGGAATATATAGAGGATTCGACGAACTCGAACAGCAAGTTTCACTAGCAACTATTGACAGCAAAATTGATGTTGTGGCTGATTACAACAATCTATCCGAATCGTTTGTGGCCCGTATTATATTGGAAGAACCGACCAATTTGATTAATTATGTCAATCTTGGTTATCAAACTTATTTCAATTCTCAAGAAGAAATCGATTTGATTCATCGGATGCAGTTTGACGCCTATCGCTTGGGAGAAATCGTGCAAGACATCAAAATTGCAGAGCCGTTGATGAGAAACACAGATATCGTTAGCCTGGATATGCAGGCTGTACAAGGTTCTTTTGTCGGAAATGCTGATTTTCAACCCAACGGATTTGACGGCAGAGAAGTCTGTGCTTTAGCCCGTTACGCAGGATATAGCGACCAATTAAAGTCCTTCGGAATTTTTAATATGCACAAAAAAAACGCAAATCATTTGTTATTGTCGCAAATTATATGGTACTTTATCGAAGGTTTTAATTACAGATTGTACGAATATCCTTTTTCTAGCAAAGAAGACTATTATAAATATGTCGTTCCTTTAGAAGAACAAGAATTAATTTTTTATAAAAGTAATTTATCCGAAAGATGGTGGATTTCTGGTCTAGATTATCAAAATAAAGAGAATCTTTATCCGTGCCATTATTCTGATTATCAACAAGCTTTGTCTCGTCAAATACCCGAGATATGGTGGAAGATTAACCAAAAATAAGTCTAAGCGAAACCCTTTGTAAAAAACGAATGTTAAATAAAAACTAAAAATTTTTTCTATTTTTTTTGTTTAATTCAAAATAAATAAATAGGTTTACGCTTTATAAAAATTAAATAAACCTCAAATAATATATGAAGAAGTTCATTACACTTGCAGCAGTTGCGTCATTGTTGTTCAGTTGCGGTTCTGGAGATAGAGGTGAGCTACTAGA
>DATGOD010000092.1:0-4078 GCA_035306305.1 Flavobacterium sp. | reverse complement strand
TTTTCCAGTCAGTATCGGACCTGTTATTCTAAAAAAGAAAAACCCAAAAAGGAAAAATGCCGAAAGTTTTAATTTAGTACTCAAAGTTTGTTTTTTTAATGTTGGGTAACGTTTTACAATATGGCAAGTGGCGGTTTGCGGAACGCATCGTTCTCTAGCGATAGCAAAAGCCCGAACCCGGATACAATTCCCAAATTTACTACATTCTCCGCCATTTGCTATATTGTGTGTTACCTGCTGCCCTTTTTAGTCAGTCGGTTAGTTCTTTACAATCAAAACCTTTGTCGTGCAATATCTGGATCACTACTTCTGAAATTTCTGTAGGAGCATCAATTCGCAAAATGTTATCACAGTCTTCAAGGTCGAAGTTCCATCTTGTATGCGGAAGTTCGTCTATATTTGGCCTTAACAGCTCAATATCCTTCTCTGTAAATACCGTTGTTTTAAACACATAAATCATAACACTATTGCTCTATAATTCACCAACTTTCTTGTATTGAAGAAATATTATTCTTTTTCACCTAAATTCAATGACCACACCATCAGATTTTGGATATCCCACGCAGGCAAGCACATATCCGTCTTCTATCTGTTCTTCCGTAAGCCCTTCGGATGTCGACATTTCTACTTGTCCTGATAGACATTTCCCCGCACAACTTATGCAATTTCCACTTTGACAAGAAAAAGGCAAATCGATTCCCAATTCGAGCCCTGCAAATAATATAGACATTCCGGCAGGTACATTTACTTGGTGTTCTTTTCCCTTTAAACGTAATCTTACAAGGAGTTCCTGTTGCGCTTTAACGGGTTTATATGTTGTTTTTGCGGTAGTATAAAAACTTTCTTTATGAACAACTTTTTTGGAAAATCCTATTTCCCGTATCGTTGCCGTTGTCATTTCCATAAGTCCCTGCGGGCCACAGATATAAAACTCGCTGTTTGCATCTTTTTCAAGCTGTAAATCGCTGAAAATTGTTTTCAGTCTTGTCGGATTTATTCTGTGGGCATGGACAGCTCTCTTTATAAAAAGTCTTGACCAAAAACCTGGTTTCGGTTGTTTATTCTTCCATTCATCACCCCAATAATAAACGATGCGGAAACGTGAAGGGAATTGAGAAGACCATTGCTCTAGATTTTTATAAAATATCGTGCTTTCCCGGTTGGAATTCACATATATCAAAGATACTCTTGAAGCAGGCTCTTCCACAAGAACAGATTTGATAATAGAAAATAAAGGGGTAATCCCACTTCCACCTCCAATAAGCACAATATGACGTTGACAATTTTTTGGCCTAAAGTTGAAATTTCCCGCAGGTGGCAGAACCAATACTTTATCTCCGATTTTCAGATTATCGTTAAGATGATTTGACATTTTTCCCTGCTTTACCCTTTTAACCGTTACAGACAAGTCTTTATCTATATAAGGTGAAGAACAAAGTGAATAGGCTCGTCTCTCTTCTTTTCCGTCAATTTCGTAAATCAAGGTCAGAAATTGACCGGACAGGTAACGTAATTGTTGCTCGGGCTGGGCGAAGTGGATAGTTATCGTATCCACAGTTTCCTGGACAAGGTCCTTAATATATAATACGGTTTTATCACTCATCATTTTTCAATTTAATTATCCGTAATCAAATCAATCACTTCTATAATGTTTGCCTCATTATTCGTCCAGATGTCCTCCAAAGTCTCAGCTCCTTCAATTGATATTCCGTTTGCTTTCAATCTTGTAACGGCTTTAAGCGAGTCAACTTGCAATGCCTTGAAAGCATCGTCAATCGGTGCCTTTGATATCCTTTCCAAAAGAATGGTATCCACTTTTGGACTGGATTGTTGCTCAATGATAAATAATATGGATATGACTGCCAGGGCTAAGGCAGCAGGTATAAAAACACCTTTTTTGAAATGGATTTTCAAGGCTTTCCAATTTAGTATAATGTGAAAAATGGCACATATAAAAAAGAAAAGGCCAAAGAACTCGTGTACAACCTCTGTATAGCCGTCAAATAAATGAAAAAACATAAGCATACCCGAAATTCCCAGGACAAAGAAAATTAAGGAGATGAATGGAGTAACATAATTTCTGTTCAGCTTCATAATATATGGATTTAGTTAAGTTTTGAAAATCTGTTTTCAAGATTTGAAAGCCATTTCACACGCTTTTTCTGACTTACTGATTTTACTGAAGTAAAACTGATCCAATGACGATTTTTGTAGCCCATCGTTTTGAAAACGCTTCGTAACATTGTTTTCCGGATTAGATTTCCAATGAGCAGGGAATACAATATTCTCGGCTTGTTCATTGTAGTGATGATGGTTACGCTTTTTAAATTTTTCAAGAGCGGCACCAATCCAAAACCTCTTGGGTGATGGTCATACACAACACCAGGGAATAAAACCCTATCAATAAACCCCTTAGTTGTTGCCGGCATAATGTCCCACCAAATAGGAAAAATGAAAATCAGGTGATCGGCTTTTTTCAAACGCTCGTTATAATCGATCACTTGTGGGTCAATGGGCTGGTGATCCACAAAAGCCTTTAAGTCTGCCTTTGACATTGCGGGATTAAATCCATCATTGTCAAGATGCATCAGGTCAACTTCGTGATTGGCGTTTTGAAGTCCTTTGGTTACAGATTGTAAGATGGCATTGCAATAACTCCCTTGGTTAGGATGATTGAATACGATGACTGTTCTCATTTTTTACTGTTTTATTACAGTACAAAATTGAGAAGGAAGTTAGTCTTTGGACGATAACAATTGTTAATAAATGAAAGCTTACTGCCGGTTTCGTATCCGGCTCAGCGATACAGAGGTAATGCCCAAATAGGAAGCAATATAGCGTTGTGGAACACGCTGAACAATATGAGGATAGTTTTCAATCAATTCTTCATATCGTTGTTGTGGCGTGTTTTTCAGATAAGAGTAAAAAAGTTTTTGTCCCTGAAGAAGCCGTTTGAACAAATGTTCTTCAACTACTGCTTGTATTCCAGGTGTATTTTCAACAGCCGTTTTAAAGTCTTTCTGCGAAATGGTTTGTAAAACACAAGGTTCCAAACTTTCGATACTGTACAGGCTTGGTTGATTGGTTCTGAAGCTTTCTATGGAAGATACGCTGTGGTCTTCAAAGAAAAATTGGGTGGTAATTTCTTTTCCATCATTATTCACCCAGGTACGCAAACATCCTTTTTCTATAAAGTACATCGTTCTGGATACTTTGCCTTCGTGCAGGAGTACAGTTTTAGCAGGAACCTCAATCTGTTTAAAATAAGGACTGAATATTTCCCATTGGTTCAGTTTTATATTTTCCTGTTTCATCTTATTGCGTTGTTTTAGGGTTGCAGGTAACGTGTTGGCTATGATTTCGGCGTGGATAAATCCGCAGGATTTGTCCGCAGAGAAATCAGGTTTGTTAAAGTAATGAATTTTTCAAAATAGTTCATAAGCCACGCTGAATTATAGCCGGTGTTGTAAAACGTTTTTTTATTTACTTTTTAAATTTCACTTAATAAAAATCCACCAACAATAAAAATCAGCGAAGTAATTAAAAAGGGCTTTTTACTTTTATAAATATCGGAAATTAAATTCCAACAATACAAATAGATAAAGATTGGAAACATAAAACCCAAATACGCAAAGTCTTTTTCAATAGTCAAACTGACTCCGGCAAAAAACCAAAAAAGCCGCAAAAGAAAAAGCAATGTTCCAAATAAAATCCAAATCGGATTAATTTGAGCCATTCTTAATCTCAAAGTTTTTCTTTTGTCGGACGCAAAAGGTTTGCTCATCCACAAATAGGTCGTAAAACAAAATGAAAATCCAATTGAAGCAAAACCAATTAAAATCAAATAATAAATTGAAAATTTGTAAGTGTAGAAATTTGACCAGCTCAAGTCAGTTATTATTTCTCCAACGTTACACATTTTTAAAGTAAGTCGAAATAATGAATTAAAAATTATGCTAAATCCGATTCCAATAACAATTCCACTATAAAATCGGAATTTTCCAATATTGTTTATGTTAAAATCAGATTTGAGTTTTATCAATTCAGTTTTTGGTTTGGTTCAAAATGTTTTACAACG
>DATGOD010000091.1:0-3736 GCA_035306305.1 Flavobacterium sp. | reverse complement strand
CCGTGTAAAATGATGTCGCCCATTTTGGACGATGTAAAAAAACGTGTTGGCGAAAATGCAAGCATCATCAAAATTGATGTGGACAAGAATCCGCAAGCGGCTGCAACTTATCAGGTACGTGGTGTGCCAACACTTATTTTGTTCAAAAACGGTAAAGCGCTTTGGCGACAATCGGGAGTGGTTCCTGCAAACGAGTTAGAAAAATTGATTAATCAAAATCTCTAAACAATGTATAAAAACATCATTTTAATTTTTATTACAAGTTTGCTGTTTGTATCGTGTAATGGACAAACGCCAAACAATCTCCAATTGTTAAGTTCGTCTCAGTATGAACAAGCTATTGCTAAAAATAATGTAACAATTATTGATGTGAGAACGCCATCAGAATATCAGGAAGGGCACATTGAGAATGCTCAAAACATTAATGTACAGTCTGCCGATTTCAAAAGCAAGATGGAAAATTTTGACAAAACAAAACCTGTTTATATTTATTGTCGCAGTGGTGCAAGGAGTGCAAAAGCTGCCAGAATTATGGAAGAAATGGGCTTTACCGAAATCTATGATTTAAACGGAGGAATCCTTTCTTGGAAAGGTGTATTAAAAAAATAATTTATTTATACTTTGATATTAAAAAACAAACTTCTCGGCATTGGCTTAGCGGTAATTATTATGATTGCTGCTAAATTACTGTCAGGATATTTACCCACTTTAGGAACAGCTTTATTAGCTTTGATTATGGGAGTTTTGGTTCGGCAATTTTTGACCAACTTCTCTCCTTTTTCATCGGGAGTTTCTTGGACTGAAAAATATGTTTTGGAAACAGCCATAGTATTTATCGGTTTTGGATTTGAAATATCAAAATTCAAAGAAATCGGAATTTCTACTTTAGCCGTTATTTTTGGAAGTATCATTTTGATTATTCTGTTGGCTTTATTACTTCAAAAATTCATTGGAAAAGAAGACGGAAAACTTTATTTGCTACTTGGAGCAGGAAGTGCCATTTGTGGTTCGTCAGCTATTGGAGCTACAGCCCCTCTTATTCAGGCGAAAGAAGAAGAAACTGGAATCTCGTTGGCTGTTATCAATTTGTTGGGATTATTAGGAATGATTTTACTCCCGATTATTGCAGTTGGACTTTCGTTTTCAAATCTCGAAACAGGGATTTTCTTAGGAGGTATTTTGCAATCTGTCGGACACGTAGTAGGTTCTGCTTTTGGAGTAAACTCTGAAGTCGGACAATTGGCAACCGTTGTTAAAATGGGACGAGTTGCTTTTTTAGTTCCGTTTTTATTGATTGTTTATTTTATGTTCCGAAAGAAAAGCGATGGAACAATACTAAAATTCCCATTATTTATTTTGTTCTTTTTAATAGCTGTTTTGGTTTCCCAAATCGGAGTTTTCAATTCGGAAACGGTTAGATCCTTATCCAAATCGGGAGATACTTTGCTTAATATCGGAATGGCAGCCATCGGACTAAAAATCAATATCAAATCGCTTTGGAAAATAAGCGGAAAAGCTTTTTTAGGCGGGCTGATTATCTTTATTGTTCAGATTTTGATTTATTTTGCATATTTGCTACTTAGCTAATGAAATATATTAACCAACATATCATTTATAGAACAATTATCATTGCTTTGATGATGTGCTTGGCTTTGCCATGTTCTGCCAAGCAAGACATTAAAAAAGTGCTGAACATTCCGACTTTTGAAAATGTTGAAAAACCAAACAAAACCACAACTTGTCAAACATTAGTCGAAAAATCGACTCAAAAAACTTCACTTTCGTTTCAGAAGAACATGATGAAAAATAACTTCTTTGTTATTTTTCTTTTAGTCCATAATACAAGAAAACTTCCAAACATAAAATATAAAGAGAAAGCGTTTTTTTCTCTTGTTCCGATTTATATACTGCACGAGCAATACCTGATTTGATTTTTGGTTGAGTTTATTTAATGCTTCAATAACAGGGTTATTGGGGCTTTCTGCATTTTCAATTTCTTGATCAAATTTTAATTCAAATCACAATGAACAATCAAACATATTCGTATGCTGGAATGTTTACCACAGCTTTGCGTTGGGTAGCCGGCTGGACATACTTTTCCGCTTTTTGGAGAAGGCTTATATTAGAAAACAAACTTAATCCTGATGAAGCAGGATATATTGGCGAAAAATTCAATCATTTTTTGCCAAATGCTTTGGGTATAAAACCTGTAATAGAACATTTGGTTTCCAATCCCGACCAACTTTGGTGGGCAATGGCAATCTTTACAATAGTAGAAGGTATTGTAGGACTTTTATTTATGCTTGGCTTATTTACCCGATTGATGAGCATCGGGGTTTTCTTCTTGGCTTTCGGAATTTTACTTGGTTCGGGTTGGTTAGGCACAACTTGTCTGGACGAGTGGCAAATAGGCGTTTTGGGAGTAGCCTCTGGATTTACCATTTTTCTTTCGGGAGGTGGAAAGTATTCGTTAGATGAATATTTCACTTCTAAAAACAATTCTTTTACACGTAAAAAGTGGTTTGGTTTTTTAGGTTCGGGATTATTACCTGTTAAAGAAACTATTTTGAATAAAACCGTTCTAATAGGTTCTGTATTTATCATTGCACTAACCTTGTTTACCAATCAGTATTTTCACGGAGGTGTGTATGGTAAGTTGCACAATCTTTCTGTTCGTCCACACGTAACTATTAGCAATGTTATTATTCACAATGAAACGTTATCTTTTACTGTTTTCAGAGATGAGGGAGCAGATGTTTACGGTTCTTTCCTTATAGGTATAAAACTGATAGATGAAAAGGGAAACATTGCTTTTGAACAAACACAAACCCAACTTTCACAATTATCCTCAGAGCAAATTAAGAATGACTATGTAGCCAAAGTAAAACCAGGAAAGCATAGTCTGATACTTCCTTTGGGAGCAAGAGCCACGTTGAGATTTCAAAATGATGCTTTCGGTCAATTAAAAGGAAACTATACGTTGGAGTTGTTGGATATAAGCGGAGCAAAATGGGAAACAGATGTTTTCGTAAAATAAATTTTCGTTGTGTAACCAAAGTAACTGTGCAATCTATTTAAAGGTTGCACTTTTGCAATATTCAAAATAAATAAACAAAAAATGATAGAATTTATAAAACAACCCTGGCCTTGGTATATAGCGGGACCGTTAATCGGTTTAACTGTTCCAGCACTTTTAATTATTGGTAACAAATCATTTGGCATCAGTTCGTCATTGCGACACATTTGTGCTTCGTGTATGCCTGCCAACATTCCGTTTTTCAAATACGATTGGAAAAAAGAAGTGTGGAATTTGTTTTTTGTGTTCGGTATTTTTTTAGGCGGAGCAATAGCCATTAACCTGTTATCCAATCCTAATCCAATTGAAGTCAATCCAAAATTAGCCACAGAGTTAGCAGGTTACGGCATTACAAATTTCAACAACCTTGTTCCCGAAGACATCATAAATTGGCAATCATTGTTTACGCTAAAAGGTTTTTTGCTAATGGTTGTCGGTGGTTTTTTAGTGGGTTTCGGCACACGCTACGCAGGTGGTTGCACAAGCGGACACGCCATTATGGGATTGTCCAACTTACAACTTCCGTCATTGATTGCAACTATTAGTTTTATGATTGGTGGTTTCATTATGGCTAATCTCATTTTACCTTTTATTCTGTCTTTATGAGTGGAGAGTGGAAAGTGGAAAGTGGAAAGTGTTGCAACTTTCAACTTTCACCTG
>DATGOD010000090.1:0-7195 GCA_035306305.1 Flavobacterium sp. | reverse complement strand
ATGGGACCAAAATATGTAGTTATCAAAAAAGGTGAACACGGAGCTTTGCTCTTCCACGAATCAAATGTGTTTTTTGCCCCTGCTTTGCCGTTAAAAGAAGTTTTTGACCCAACAGGTGCCGGAGATACCTTTGCTGGAGGTTTTGCCGGGTATATGGCACAACAAAACAAGATTTCGTTTGACAATATGAAAAACGCCATTATATATGGCTCCAATCTCGCCTCTTTTTGTGTGGAACAATTTGGTACTCAACGCATGGAGCAATTGGCAAATGACGAAGTAGATGCCCGATTACAGCAGTTCAAATCACTAACACAATTTGACATCAAATCAGCAGAATAAAAATGTAAAGCCTCTTCACGGGGCTTTTTTTGATTTATAAACACTCAACCAATCATCACAATGAGCGACGCTATTAAACACGAATGCGGTATTGCACTTTTAAGACTTAAAAAACCTTTGTCTTTTTACAAAGAAAAATACGGGACAAGCTTTTATGCTATCCAGAAAATGTATCTTTTGCTGGAAAAACAGCATAATCGCGGGCAAGATGGAGCAGGATTAGCGAGTATCAAATTGGACATGGAACCCGGAGAAAGATATATCAGTCGAGTGCGTTCCAACAAACCACAACCGATACAAGACATTTTTACACAAATCAATTCACGGATTAATACCGAATTGGAAGAACATCCAGAATTGGCAACCGATATTGATGCTCAGAAAAAAGATTTACCCTACATCGGCGAAGTGTATTTAGGACACGTTCGTTATGGAACATTTGGCAAAAACAATATCGAAAGTGTACATCCGTTTTTGCGTCAAAACAATTGGATGCACCGCAACTTGATTGTTGCCGGAAACTTTAATCTGACCAACGTAAAAGAGCTTTTCGAAGATTTGGTACGCTTAGGTCAACATCCAAAGGAAATGGCCGATACGGTAACGGTTATGGAAAAAATCGGACATTTTTTGGATGATGAAGTAGAAGATTTATACTACGAATTGAGAGATAAAGACGGTTTGTCTAAAAAAGAAGCCTCTCCGGTAATTGGCGAACGTTTGGATATTGGAAGAATCCTTCGTCGAGCATCCAAAAATTGGGATGGCGGTTTTGCCATGGCAGGAATGATTGGTCACGGCGATGCATTTGTATTCCGCGACCCGGCGGGTATTCGTCCGGCTTATTATTATGAAGATGACGAAATCGTGGTGGTTGCTTCGGAACGTCCGGTTATTCAAACAGCTCTCAACGTTCCGTTTGGCGAAATCAAGGAATTAGACCCCGGAAAAGCAATTATTATCAAGAAAAGTGGACAGGTTTCTTTTGAGCAAATTTTAGACCCATTGCCACGCAAAGCTTGTTCGTTTGAACGTATTTATTTTTCTCGCGGAAACGATGCGTCGATTTACCAAGAACGCAAAAAGTTGGGTAGAACCATGATGCCAATGATTTTGAAAGAAATCAATGAAGATGTCGATAATGCGGTGTTTTCATATATTCCGAATACCGCAGAGGTTTCGTTTTTCGGAATGATGGAAGGTGCACAAGAATTTCTGAATCAGAAAAAAATACAGAAAATTTTGGCAGAAGAAGGTAATCTGACAACAGACAAACTCAACGAAATTTTATCTACAACCATTCGTACCGAAAAAATCACAATTAAAGACGCCAAACTCCGCACATTTATTACCGATGACAACAATCGTGACGACATGGTTGCACACGTTTATGACGTAACGTATGGCGTAGTAAAACCAACCGACACACTGATTGTGATTGACGACAGTATCGTTCGCGGAACAACGTTGAAACAATCTATCGTGAAAATGCTCGACCGACTGAATCCGAAGAAAATCATCGTCGTTTCATCAGCACCACAAATTCGTTATCCGGATTGTTATGGTATCGATATGGCAAAAATGGAAACCTTGATTGCTTTCAATGCTACATTGGAATTGCTGAAAGAACGCAATTTGTATCATATCATCGATGAAATTTATGCCAAATGTAAAGCCGAAGAAAATCTTCCGGATGCAGAAATCACCAACTATGTGAAAGAAATGTATGCACCATTTACCCCAGAAGAAATCTCGGATAAAATCTCAGAAATGTTACACCCCGAATCGGTAAAAGCAGATTTAAAAATCATTTTCCAAACGATTGAAAACCTGCATACATCTTGCCCTGAAAATCTGGGAGATTGGTATTTTACAGGAGATTATCCAACAGCAGGAGGAAACCGCGTAGTGAATCGTGCTTTTATGAATTTCTATGAAGGCAAAGACGATAGAGCCTACTAACAAACATTTTTTAAGAAGAGTTTACTATATTTGTAAAAACAAAATTAAAGTCATGAATAAAAAAACATTATTGGTTTCGGTTTTTGCAGTAGTCACTTTGGCAAGTTGTAAAAAAACAGAAGAAACCAAAGAATCTCACGGAATTAATTTGGAGTATATGGACAAGTCTGTGAAACCCGGAGATGATTTTTTCCGATATGTAAACGGAACTTGGTATGACCAAACTGAAATTCCAGACGACAGAACGCGTTGGGGAAGTTTTGACGAACTAAGACAAAACACCGACAAAGACGCCTTGGAAATTCTAAAAGAAGCCGCTGAAAATCAAGATTTAGATCCAAAATCAGATCAGGCAAAAGCAGTGGCTATTTATGAAACTTATTTGGACGAAGCAAAACGAAACGAGTTGGGCGTAGAACCGCTTAAACCTTATGTAGAAAAAATCAATGCCGTTCAATCGCCAGAAGATGTAAACAACTTGATTAATGAATTGGCAGATGAGGGCGGATTAGGTATTTACTCCATCTATGTTTATGCCGATGCCAAAAACTCAAACGAAAACGCTGTTTATATTAGCACAGGAAGTCTTGGTTTGCCAGACAGAGATTACTACGTTTTGGACGATGCAGACATGAAAGAAAAACGTGAACAATATGTAGCTCATATTGCTCGTATGTTGGAAATGTCTGGAGAATCTGCAGAAAGTGCAGCTGAAGATGCCAAACGCGTTTTGGCTATCGAGACCAAAATGGCAGAACCACGTTTGACCAGAGTTGAGCGAAGAGACAGCCGTTTGACCTACAATCCGATGACGATTGCTGAGCTTCAAACTTTATCACCAAATGTAAACTGGCAAGCATTTATCGATGCAACAGGGTTGAAAAATGTGGATAAAGTTATCGTTTCTCAACCAAAATATATGGAAGCGTTAAACAGCATTTTATCAGCTGAAAACATCGCCGATATCAAAGCCTATCTAAAATGGACTTTGGTAAACGGAAGTGCAAGCATCCTTTCTACAGATATGGAAAAAGCAAACTGGGAGTTTTATTCAAAAACACTTCAAGGAGCAAAAGAACAAAGACCAGCAGAAGAAAGAGCTTTGGCTGTTGTAAACGGTACAGTTGGAGAAGCATTAGGACAATTATATGTAGCTAAAAAATTCCCGCCAGAAGCGAAAGAAAAAGCACAAGCCATGATTAAAAATGTCTTGACAGCTTTTGGAGAACGCATCAAAGCATTGCCTTGGATGGATGAAGAAACCAAAAAAGGAGCTTTAGAAAAATTGGCCACAACAACCGTAAAAATCGGTTATCCTGATAAATGGGAAGATTACTCCGCGATGGTTATCAAATCACCGGAAGAAGGCGGAAACTACTTCGAAAACATGAAAAATGCAGAAAAGTGGAGTGTTGCCGACAACTTTGGAGAATATGGTAAACCGGTTGATAAATCTCGTTGGGGAATGTCGCCGCAAACAGTAAATGCTTATTTTAATCCGTTGTATAACGAAATCGTATTCCCGGCAGCTATTCTTCAACCGCCTTTCTATGATTACCAAGCTGATGAGGCTGTTAATTATGGCGGAATTGGAGCCGTAATCGGACACGAAATTTCACATAGTTTTGACGATTCTGGCGCACGTTATGACAAAGACGGAAACCTAAACAACTGGTGGACTGATGGCGACTTGGAACGATTCACAGAACTTGGAAATAAATTGGCAGACCAATACAGTGCTTTAGAACCACTTCCGGGTGTTTTTGTTGATGGTAAATTTACCTTAGGAGAAAATATCGGCGATTTGGGTGGTGTTAATGCTGCTTATGATGGATTGCAACTATTTTTGAAAGAAAATGGAAATCCGGGCTTAATTGACGGCTATACACCTGAACAACGTTTCTTTATTTCTTGGGGGACTATCTGGAGAACAAAAGCCAGAGATGAAGCCGTTAGAAACCAAGTAAAAACAGATCCGCATGCTCCAGGACATTACAGAGCGTATGTACCATTGCAAAATGTAGATGCATTCTATGATGCGTTTGATATCAAAGAAGGAGATTCATTGTATATCAAACCTGAAGACAGAGTAAAAATCTGGTAATTGATTGCTAACTAATTATAATTGCCACGAGCTAAATTGATAATTAAAAATCGGTATAGTTCGTGGCTAATTTTTAAATAGAAAAATATGGGAATCATCAAACTACAAAATATTCGTGTTTTTACCAATCACGGTTGTTTGGATGAAGAAGCTAAAATTGGGTCTGATTATCGCGTAGATTTAGAAATAGAAGCCGATTTGAGCATTTCATCTCACTCAGATGAATTGTCTGATACCGTGGATTATGTACAGTTGAATACTATCGTAAAGGAAGAAATGGCTATTCGCTCAAAACTTCTCGAACACGTTGCTCAACGTATTATCGAGCGAATTTTTGAAGAAATCGAAATGGTTAATGTAATTCGAGTAGAAGTTTCTAAAATTAATCCACCTATTGGCGGTGATGTAGAAATGGTTACGATTGCTTTGGAGAAACATCGGGTATAATTCAGTAAAAATATTTTTGAAATATAAATAAAAATAGTAGCTTTGCTGTCCAATTGAAAGGGCATCTTGGCCGAGTGGCTAGGCAACGGTCTGCAAAACCGTGTACAGCGGTTCGAATCCGCTAGATGCCTCTAAAAAACCTTCTGAAAATTCAGAAGGTTTTTTGTCTATATATTTAATGATTAGTTATAAATCAATCGTTTAATACATATTTGACTCCAAGTCTTACTCTTTTACGCTTTTCATAAACAACCGAAGTTCGTCCCAAGAAATTGTTTCGTCATTGACTGCATTTTTCAAATCAGTAAGATTACTAATTTCGTTTTGTTCATACACTTCTTGCAAATGCTGAATTAAATCTTCTGGTAAAATATCGCCAACATCAATTGTTCCGGCTTCGACCAGTTTAGACAAATGTCCGTAAATGGTAGTTTCTGTGAGTTTACGTTCGCGAGCAATTTCAGCGATACTGAGTTTTTGCGACCAGAGTTCAAACGTAATTTCAACAGTTGGTTTTTTCTTTGATTTTGGCTTTTTCTTCGGTTCATCATCATCGTAAATATCGTCTTCAAAATGCAGGTAATTTTTACTGATGATTTGTTGTATTTCGACCAAATGATTCAATCTAATTTGTGTTTTATCCGCAGACGACAACGCTGTTTTGTCAATCACACGATTTTCTGATAACGCTTTCATCCATTGCTTGATTTTTTTCAATCGGAGCAATATTTCTAACATTTCGCTATCTAATTCGCTCAAATCTTCCACCAAAGTTTTCATCCCTTTTTGCCTTTTGCTGATTTCAAATTGGTGCAACAAATCAAAATACAGCATATCCCATCGCGGAAAAAAATATTCGTATGCCTTGAATACTCTTTGCTGAAAATAATCCATCGCTTGCGGATTTTCTGCAAATTTGATTTGCAATTGTTTAACAAATTTATTTCCGTTAACGACCAAATCGTTAATCGAATCATATTGTTTTTCTGCCCAAACGGCATATTTTTTCTTTTTGTTTGAACCTCCGCTAAATTGTAAATCATCCGAAAACTTTTTCCAATGTAACCGAAAATCGTTCCACGTGAACGATTGCAACAGATTTTCGTAAAGATATTGCGAAGAAGCATAATTAAAATGTTCTGCCAGCTGTTGTTCATCGGCTTTGTTTTTGGCATAATCCGCCACTTCCAGATTAGGAATCAACAAAGAATCGTTAATGTTATCGAGCAAAATAAGCCCGTTTAACGAACGAATTCTCGACAGAGCCACATAGAGTTGTCCTGATGCGAAAACTTGCTTTAAATCAACCGCAGCTCGGTCGAAAGTGAGTCCTTGCGATTTGTGCACCGTAATCGCCCAAGCCAGCCGCAGCGGATATTGCGTGAAAGTTCCTAAAACGGTTTCTTCAATTTCTTTGGAATTCTTATTGACCGAATAACGAATATTTTGCCATTCGTATTTATCTACTTCAATAATTTCGTTTTCATCCGGAAACCGCACTTTGATTTCCGACGGATTGATTTCATGAATAATTCCGATTTTTCCGTTGTAATATTTTTTTTCAGACGAAATATCATTTTTGATAAACATCACTTTTGCTCCTTTTTTCAAACACAATTGATGTTCCATCGGATACAATCTTTCCGGAAAATCTTCTACAATTTCTGCTTCAAAAACATATTCTTTTTCGGCAATGGCATCCAACGCTTCGTTATTGATTTTGTCGGCTTTTCGATTGTGCGTGGTCAATACAAGCGTATCGCTGTTTTTGCGTATATCAAAATTCGGATCAACGTGTTTTTGTAATATTTCCAGATGTTTGTTGTTGATGGCATTTTCTCGAATGGCATTCAAAATATCCAAAAATTCATAATCGGTTTGACGGAAAACTTTGTCCAATTCGATATAAACCGGCGGATAGTCTTGCAAAACATGAGCATTAAAAAAATAAATTCCGCGATAAAATTTTTGTAAAACTTGCCATTCTTCTGATTTCACAACCGGCGGAAGTTGCAATAAATCGCCAATAAAAATGAGCTGAACACCGCCAAACGGCAAATTGTTTCTGCGAACAAACCGAAGCATAAAATCCATCGCGTCCAGCACATCGGCACGCAACATGCTCACTTCGTCCACAATCAATAATTCGAGCGATTGAATCAAACGTTTTTTTTCATTTCGGATTTTGAAATGTCTTTTGAGCGAATGTCTGTTTTCAGTCCGGACGTGTTCAGAAACAAAATTGTCATCGGGAACAAAATTGGCAAACGGCAACAGAAACATCGAATGAATGGTTACGCCTTTGGCATTGAGTGCGGCGATACCGGTTGGTGCGACCAC
>DATGOD010000089.1:0-7374 GCA_035306305.1 Flavobacterium sp. | reverse complement strand
TAATTCATCTCCATAACAAAAAATACCGAAACTAAAAACTACCCTAAATCGTTTTTAAATTCTAACTTTGCCATAGAAAAACATAGAGCAAAATGGTTTACAAATTCAGAGTTATATTAGACACCGAAGAGGATGTTTTTAGAGACATCGCTATACTAAGCACCGATAATCTAGAGGATTTGCACAATGCCATCGTCAATGCGTTTGGTTTTGACGGTTCGGAGGGCGGTTCGTTTTACACGAGCGATGAGAACTGGACACAAAACGACGAAATTCCGTTGTTTGATATGGGCGACGAACCTGGGCAACAAAAAATAATGACCGATTTTTTGATTAAAGATTTGTTGGACGAAGAGCAAACTCGGATTTTACATGTTTATGACCCATTCAATATGTGGACATTTTTTGTTGAATTGGCTCAAATTGAAGAAGTTGGCGAAAGTAACGAAAAAGAGCTTCCTGCTTTGTTGTACTCTTTTGGTGAAGTGCCGGCAGAGAACGAAGCAAATTTTGCCATAGAACCAGATTTTGATGAGGAAGATGATGACGAATTTGACATCTTTGATGGCGACGACGAATTTGATAATTTTGGTTACGAAGACGATTTTTAAATTTTACTTTATCATAGCATGATTAATTTATACAACACCCAAATAGAGACACTTTCCATCCACCGAGTGGGGAACAAAAACAAGAACGAAGAGTTATTTTTATCGGAAAATCCATACAAATTAACCGATGAAATCACGCCTTTGCTCAAAGAATATTTTTTCAAACCTTTCAGAGACAAAGAAGAAAATTACTATCAATTTGCTCACGATGTAGATTTGGATTACAATGAAATGTACAACTACGTAAGCGAGATTTTTAATAATCCAAATAACGCGCACGAGATTTCCAGAAAAATCACCCAGCATTTGTATGAGCAATCCAATCATCCGCACATCAAAAACGGTGAAGTGTATGTAACTTATCTATCAAATTTGTACATCGACAATAACAAAACCGATGCTGTGGCGATTTTTAAAAGTGAGTTGAAAACTGATTTTTTACAGTTTGAAGAGAAAGAAAACAATCTGGAAATGTTGTTGCAACAAGGTGTAAATCTGAGTAAATTGGACAAAGGTTGTATCATTTTTAATCATCAAAAAGAAGAAGGCTACAAAATTTTGTCGGTTGATCAAAACAGATACGATGCTCGCTATTGGTTAGAAAACTTTTTGAATGTCGATATTTTTCAAGATGAAAATTTCATGACCAAAAAATACCTCAAATTCGTGCAAGATTTTGCTAAAGACGTAGTTTTACCTGCCGAAGATAAAAAGGAGGAAGTGATGTTTATGAATCGTTCTGTGAATTATTTTGCTAAAAATGACGAGTTTGAAGAAACCAATTTCATGAACGAAGTTATTGAAAATCCTGATTTACAAGCCGAATTCAGAAACTACAAAACCGATCGAGGAAACAAATATTCGATTGAAGATGTGTCGAATTTTCCTATTGCTAATCACGCAGTAAGTGATGTGAGAAAAAAGATAAAAAACGTCATCCAATTAGACACCAACGTGCAAATTAAACTGGACTTTATTAATCCGGAAACTGCCGAAAAATTTATAGAAAAAGGTTGGGACGAAGAAAAACAGATGTATTATTATCTGGTTTATTTCAATAAAGAACAGAAAACTAAAGAATAAAACAAAAGCTCGAATTTGATTTCGAGCTTTTTTAATAACTTAATTCTCAAGGAAGTTCGCTATATTCTTCAACACATTTTCGTCGCCTAATATTTTGCGATGACCTAATTTTTCGGTCAGTAAAAGCGTTGCGTTTGACATCGATTGATGAATTTCAACACTGGATTGATAAGGCACATCCAAATCATTTTTGTCGTGAATCAACAACACCGGAATGTTTATCTTTTTAGCCTGTTCAGCCACGTGATAATCTGCCATTTTGTTGTGTAATTTATGTTCAAAATAACGCTGTAATTTGACTACAATTTTCTCTTTCAAACCTAATTTTTTCACAAAATCCCGCAGCACATCTACCATATTATCTCCGCTACTGATGGCAACGGCTTTTTGGGCTCGCACTCCTCTTGCCAAGCAATTCAGCGTGGTTACAGCACCGAGCGAATGTCCGACGATAACATCAAACCCTTGAAATTTCTCATCCAAAAAAGTAACCGTTTCCATAAATTCCAACAAATGCGTTTTGGTTTTGCTGGATTTTCCATGTCCGGGAGCGTCAAAACTGATTACTTTGTATCCATGCTTTTTCAACAAATTAGCAATAGCAAAAAGTTGCGTTCCTCTCCCACTCCATCCGTGTACCAACAAAGCGGTTTTTTGTCCTTCTCCATATTCATAAACCATAATATCTTTGCCCGATTTGGGTAAAATCAGCGGATATTTTATCGAAAAAGTATCCATACCTTTTTCTCTTTCCGGAGTAGGAAACCGAACCGGACTAATAAACAATTTATAAGCAAAACGAATCACCCATTTATCTGACATATAAGACATTGCTCTTGCAGATGTTCGGATATACTTAGGGACTTCAATGACTAAATTGGGTTTATTTTTGGTTTTCTTCATAATTATTCATTAAAAAAGTCATCCCGAAGAATGACTTTTTTCAATTTATCTAAAATTTATTTTCTGGCTCTGCGTTCTCGGGCGATTAATGTGTTTTTCATCAACATCGCGATGGTCATTGGACCAACTCCGCCCGGAACCGGCGTAATCCACGATGCTTTTTCGGCAACTTCGTCAAAAGCCACATCGCCTTTAATTACATAACCTTTTGGGTGATTTGCGTCTGGAACTCTTGTGATTCCTACATCTACAATCACCGCACCGGCTTTAATCATATCGGCTTTTAAAAATTCGGGAACGCCCAATGCAGTAATCACAATATCAGCTTCGCGTGTAATCGCTTCAATGTTTTGTGTAGCAGAATGTGTCAATGTAACAGTAGCATTGCCTGGATATGCTTTGCGGCTCATCAACAAACTCATTGGTTTTCCAACGATATTAGAACGACCTATTACCACAACATTTTTACCTTTGGTTTCGATTTTGTTGCGTTCCAACAATTGTAAAATTCCGAAAGGCGTTGCTGGAATAAAAGATTCCAATTCCAATGCCATACGTCCAAAGTTCTCAGGGTGAAAACCATCTACATCTTTATCCGGATCAATGGCGTTCAGCACTTTTTGTTCGTCGATATGTTTAGGCAACGGCAATTGTACGATGAATCCATCGATGTCGTCATTGTTATTCAATTCGTCGATTTTTGCCAATAATTCTTCTTCAGTTGTTTCTTCAGGCAAAGAAACCAAAGTAGAATCAAACCCAATTCTTTCGCAGGTTTTTACTTTGCTACCCACGTAAGTTAAACTGGCACCGTTGCTACCCACCAAAACCGCTGCTAAATGCGGTACTTTTTCTCCGCGCTCTTTGATTTTAGTAACTTCGGCAGCAATTTCGTTTTTGATTTCTTCTGAAACTTTTTTTCCGTCTAATAGTTGCATCTTTGTGTTGTGTTCTTGTTTTATGAATTTAAAAACCTACAAGATTTAAAATCTTGCAGGTTGTTGTTTTTTACTTTTCATTTATACTTGAAGCGAGGTTTCATTATCCTTTTAACTTTATGACTTTTGATTAAAAGCCTATCTCATTCCCATACCTTTCATCTGACTCATCATTCGCATCATATTTTTTCCTTTGGATCCTTGCATCATTTTCATCATTTTACTCATTTGGTCAAACTGTTTCAACAATTGGTTTACTTGTTGAATGGATGTTCCGGAACCTTTGGCGATACGTTGTTTGCGTTGTGCATTGAGTACTGCCGGTTTTGCTCGCTCTTCAGGAGTCATCGAATGAATCATCGCTTCGATGTGTTTGAAAGCATCATCTTCGATTTCGACATCTTTCAATGCTTTACCAACACCAGGAATCATACCAACAAGGTCTTTCATCGACCCCATTTTTTTGATTTGCTGAATTTGGTTAAGGAAATCATCAAATCCGAATTGATTTTTAGCGATTTTCTTTTGGATTTTTCTAGCTTCTTCTTCGTCATATTGTTCTTGTGCGCGTTCAACCAACGAGATTACGTCACCCATTCCCAAAATACGATCTGCCATACGGTCTGGGTGGAAAACGTCAATCGCGTCCATTTTTTCGCCAGTACCTATAAATTTAATCGGTTTATTGACTACCGATTTAATCGAAATCGCAGCACCACCACGTGTATCACCGTCTAATTTTGTCAGGACAACGCCATCAAAATCCAAGCGGTCATTAAACGCTTTAGCTGTATTTACTGCGTCTTGCCCAGTCATTGAATCGACAACAAACAAGGTTTCTTGCGGCTGAACAGCTTGATGAACATCTGCAATTTCGTTCATCATTTGTTCGTCGATTGCTAAACGTCCGGCGGTATCGATAATAACTACGTTAAAACCATTACTTTTGGCATGTTTAACCGCATTTTGAGCGATTTCGACGGCATTTTTATTATCGCGTTCGGCATAAACTTCTACATCTATTTGTTCTCCGACAACGTGTAATTGGTCTATCGCTGCAGGGCGGTAAATATCGGCTGCAACGAGTAATACTTTTTTATTCTTTTTGGTTTTTAAGAAGTTAGCCAACTTTCCGGAGAAAGTTGTTTTTCCCGAACCTTGCAACCCCGACATCAAGATGACAGATGGATTACCGGAAAGATTGATTCCAACAGCATCACCACCCATCAACTCTGTGAGCTCATCTTTCATGATTTTGGTCATCAATTGACCAGGTTGCAACGAAGTCAATACTTCTTGCCCTAATGCTTTTTCTTTTACTTGATTAGTAAAATTTTTAGCAATTTTATAGTTAACATCGGCATCGAGCAAAGCTCTGCGGATTTCTTTTAAGGTTTCGGCTACGTTTACCTCCGTTATTTTTCCATGTCCTTTTAATACATGAAAGGCTTTATCTAACTTATCACTTAAATTATCAAACATACTTCATTCGCTTTGTTAAACCACAAAATTACAACAATATAGGAGATTATTCAAACCTTATTTATTTCTTTTGCGTTCGTGTTCTTTCAATAAAATTTTTCTCAAACGGATGGATTTTGGCGTTACTTCCACATATTCATCTTTTTGGATATATTCCAATGCTTCTTCAAGTGAGAATTTGATTGCAGGTGTGATTTTTGCTTTATCATCTGCTCCAGACGAACGCACGTTGGTCAATTTCTTAGTTTTGGTTACATTTACAGTCATATCGTCTGAACGAGAATTTTCTCCAATCACCTGTCCTTCATATACTTCTTCATTTGGATCTACAAAAAATCGTCCTCTATCTTGCAATTTATCAATTGAATAAGGAATGGCTTTTCCGTTTTCCATCGAAATCAAAGAACCGTTATTACGTCCGGCAATTTCGCCTTTGTATGGCTGATATTCGATGAAACGATGTGTCATGATTGCTTCTCCGGCAGTAGCTGTCAACAATTGGTTTCGCAAACCGATAATTCCTCTTGATGGAATGTTGAAAACAATGATCATGCGTTCTCCTCTTGGTTCCATAGACAACATTTCCCCTTTTCTCAAGGTTACATATTCTACAGCTTTTCCTGAAAGATTTTCAGGAATATCAATAGTCAACTCTTCTATTGGCTCACATTTTACCCCATCAATTTCTTTAATAATCACTTGAGGTTGACCAATTTGCAATTCATAACCTTCGCGGCGCATCGTTTCGATAAGTACAGACAAATGCAATACGCCTCGACCAAAAACCATAAACTTGTCTGCTGATCCTGTTTCTTGCACGCGCAAAGCGAGGTTTTTCTCTAATTCCTTTTCTAAACGCTCTTTGACATGGCGAGAGGTAACAAATTTTCCTTCTTTACCAAAGAATGGTGAATCGTTAATCGTGAACAACATACTCATCGTTGGCTCGTCAATTTTGATGGTTTCTAGAGCTTCAGGATTTTCAAAATCAGCGATACAATCACCAATTTCAAACCCTTCGATTCCGGTTACAGCACAGATATCTCCTGCTACAACTTGTTCTACTTTCTTTTTACCCAAACCTTCAAAAACATACAAATCTTTGATTCTCGATTTCACCGATTCTCCTTCTCTCTTAATCAAAGTTACATTCATTCCTTCTTTCAATGATCCTCTGTGCAATCTTCCGATAGCAATTCGTCCGGTATAAGTAGAGAAATCTAATGAAGTGATCAACATTTGCGGCGTTCCTTCTAATTGTTTTGCTTCTGGAATATGCTCCAAAACCATTTCTAACAAAGGCTCCATCGAATCAGTGGGTTGTTGCCAATCTGTTGACATCCAATTATTTTTTGCCGAACCATATACAACAGGAAAATCTAATTGCCATTCTTCTGCTCCTAATTCAAACATCAAATCGAAAACTTTGTCGTGCACTTCTTCTGGCGTACAGTTTTCTTTATCAACTTTATTGATTACAACACAAGGTTTCAGCCCGAGTTCGATAGCTTTTTGCAACACAAAACGCGTTTGAGGCATTGGCCCTTCAAAAGCATCTACAATAAGTAAAACGCCGTCTGCCATATTCAATACACGTTCCACTTCTCCACCAAAATCGGCGTGTCCAGGAGTATCAATGATATTGATTTTCGTTCCTTTGTATTCTACAGACACGTTTTTGGATACGATAGTTATTCCTCGCTCTCTTTCTATATCGTTATTGTCTAAGATAAGATCGCCTTTGTTTTCATTATCACGAAAAAGTTGACAATGATACATGATTTTGTCCACCATGGTTGTTTTACCGTGGTCAACGTGTGCAATAATTGCAATGTTTCTGATAGAGCTCATATATTGTTTGGTAATTTTTTAACACAAAAAGCCCTCATAAAAAGTATGAGAGCTTTCATTCTAATTATAAATTCGATGGTCTTACGATAAAGACGCAACGTGTTTAGCTAATTTAGATTTCAAATTGGCTGCTTTATTCTTGTGAATAATGTTTTTCTTTGCCAATTTGTCAATCATAGATGTTACTGAAACCAATCTTTCCTGAGCTTCTTTTAAGTCCTCAGTTCCACGCAAAGCTTTGATAGCATTACGTGTTGTTTTGTGTTGGTATTTGTTCAGAATTCTTTTTTTCTCGCTACTTCTGATTCTTTTTTTTGCTGACTGATGATTTGCCATTTTAGTACTTTTTTTTTAATTGTAATAATTATTATAAAACTATTAGTTAAATTAAAGAAAAACCTCCCACAATTAAAACAATCACTTTGGTTTTAACTAATAAAACAACGACCGAGACACAGGTACGTTATTTTATAAAACTTTTACAACTAATTTTGTAGTCCGTAGGG
>DATGOD010000088.1:0-13913 GCA_035306305.1 Flavobacterium sp. | reverse complement strand
GATCAGAGGTATCGTGCTTATGACGAGCAGAGCATTTTAAAAATACTGGACTACCAGAAAAAACATCAGTTAAACAATACGCAGGTGGCTAATCATTTTAAAATAAGTAGAAACACAATAGCTGGGTGGAAAAAAAGTTTTCATAGACCGACAATTAACAAGGTCGTCTTATTTTAAAGACGACTTATTTTTCATTGTATTTTGTGGTAGGAATGTTCATGAAAAACAAGGCTCAAATCTCCAAACTTTTTCTATCTTTGTTGGTCAAGTTTGAGATTATTTATGTGTGCAAAAACCAAATCTAGCAAAACAGAAACAAAGGAAACTCCTTTGATGAAACAATATAATCAGATAAAGGCCAAATATCCGGATGCTTGCTTATTGTTTCGGGTAGGCGATTTTTATGAGACATTTGGCGAAGATGCGGTGCGCACAGCAAATATTTTGGGAATAACATTGACAAAGAGAGGCGCCGGAAGCTCAAGCGAAACGGAGCTGGCAGGATTTCCACATCATGCGTTAAATGTTTATTTGCCCAAATTGGTCAAAGCAGGATTGCGCGTGGCTATTTGCGACCAATTGGAAGATCCAAAGAAAACAAAAACCATTGTAAAGAGAGGAGTAACCGAGTTGGTAACACCCGGTGTAGCTCTCAACGACGAAGTGCTGCAATCCAAAAGCAACAACTTTTTGTCGGCATTACATTTTGGCAAAAAACAAATCGGGATTTCTTTTCTCGACGTATCTACAGGCGAGTTTTTATTAGCCCAAGGTGATGAAGAATATATTGATAAACTGCTTCAGAATTTTAATCCAAGTGAAATCCTGACACAAAAAAATCATAAAAAAGATTTCCTCAATACATTCAAAGGCGATTACAATCTTTTTTTGTTAGACGATTGGGTGTTTAAACAAGATTTTGCCTACGAAAACCTGACCCAACATTTTTCAACCAAATCATTAAAAGGTTTTGGTGTAGAAGATTTAACAGAAGGAGTAATTGCTGCAGGAGCGGTTTTACACTATTTATCAGAAACGCAACATAGCAAAATTCAGCATATTTCTAATATTCAGCGTATTGCCGAAGATGCTTATGTGTGGATGGACAGATTTACAGTGCGTAATCTCGAATTGTACAACAGTCCGCATCATAATGCTACGACGCTATTAGACATTATAGATCAAACACTTTCGCCCATGGGCGGACGATTGCTCAAGCGTTGGCTGGCGTTGCCGTTGAAAGACAGCAAACAAATCAAACAACGACAAGACATCGTAGCTTACCTTTTGCATGATAACGAAAGATTAGCCAAAATCCAATATCAAATTAAGCAAATATCCGATTTAGAAAGGTTGATATCTAAATTGGCAATCGGAAAAATCAATCCGCGAGAGTTTATCTATCTGAAAGATTCGCTTAATGCCATTATTCCCATAAAAAACTTGGCATTAGAATCACCCAATGAAGCGTTGAAATCTTTAGGCGACCGTTTTCATTCTTGTGATTTGCTGAGAGAAAAAATTGCTTCAACCATACATCCTGATGCACCAGTTGCTGTGCAAAAAGGAAATGCGATAGCTAACGGTGTACATGAAGAATTGGACGAGCTCCGGAAAATATCGCGAGAAGGAAAAGGCTTTTTGGACGAATTGGCTCAACGCGAATCGGAAAAAACAGGCATTCCGTCGTTGAAAATTGCTTTTAATAATGTGTTTGGCTACTATATCGAAGTGCGTAATACACACAAAGACAAAGTGCCAGAAGATTGGATTCGAAAGCAAACCCTTGTTAATGCCGAACGTTATATTACAGAAGAACTCAAAGATTACGAAGCCAAAATTCTCGGAGCAGAAGAACGTATTCAGCAAATAGAACAAGAAGTTTATGAGCAATTCTTGATGTGGAGTGCTCAGTATATTCAACCCGTACAGCTCAATGCTACAATCGTTGCTCAATTAGACTGTCTGCAATCGTTTGCTCAGATTGCTATAGACAATCAATATGTGAAACCCGAGTTTAGAGACGATTTTGTGCTCGATATCAAAGACGGTCGTCATCCTGTGATTGAAAAACAATTGCCCGCCGACACGCCTTTCATTGCCAATGACGTGTATTTAGACAACGAAACCCAGCAGATTATTATGATTACTGGACCTAATATGTCGGGAAAATCAGCTATTTTACGGCAAACAGCTTTGATTGTGTTGATGGCACAAATAGGTTCGTTTGTGCCGGCAAAAAGTGTGAGAATGGGTGTGGTGGATAAGATTTTTACTCGGGTAGGAGCGTCGGATAATATTTCTATGGGCGAATCTACATTTATGGTAGAAATGAACGAAACAGCTTCCATTCTGAATAACCTTTCAGACCGAAGTTTGGTTTTGTTGGATGAAATAGGTCGAGGAACATCAACGTATGACGGAATTTCGATTGCATGGGCAATTGCCGAATATTTACATGAACATCCGTCCAGACCAAAAACTTTGTTTGCTACGCATTATCACGAACTCAACGACATGCAATCTCGGTTTGGAAGAATCAAAAACTTTAATGTATCGGTAAAAGAATTGGAAGATACTGTATTGTTTCTGCGAAAATTAGTGCCAGGCGGTAGTGCACACAGCTTCGGGATTCACGTGGCAAAAATGGCGGGAATGCCACAATTGGTTGTTTCAAAAGCAGAGAAAATTTTGAAACGATTAGAAAAAAATAACGAAGGAAAAACCCGACCAGAAGTGCCGGAAGACGATGTACAGCTCAGCTTTTTTACTTTAGACGACCCGTTGATGGAAGAAATCAAAGAAGACGTGATGAGCTTAGATATTAATACACTGACACCGGTAGAAGCTTTGATGAAGCTCAATGAAATCAGAAAGAAATTATCTTGAAAAATAGATAAGACAAAACAAAACAATTCCGAAACGTTAAAATAAAATCAATCCGTAATTTATTGTAATGGAAACAAGTAAATTTGTCAGAAAAAGTCCATGAGAATGATTTTTCTATTGATTTCATTAATCATCGTTGAATGGTATTGCTATGTGTTTGTGAAAACACTTTTTCGCAACAAAAAAGCGGTTGTCGCCTATCTGATAGCCAATTTTTCCTTTCTTTTATACGCTGCTTATTTTTTCTTTATTTTAGACCGAAGCAAAGGACAAACACATTATACGATGTTTTTTATGGGCATGATGTTAATGATTTTTTTGCCGAAATTACTGATTGCGATTCTCTTTTTATTTCAAGATATTTTTAGAGGAATTAAAGGGTTGTGGAATAAAATGATACATTCGTCTGAAAAAGCCACCATTCCCGGACGTCGAAAATTTGTTACACAAATTGCATTAGGCATAGCCGCCATTCCATTCCTTTCGGTTTTATATGGGATGACCAAAGGAAAATACAATTTCCATGTGATCAAACAACCTGTCTTTTTTGATGATTTGCCCGATGCTTTTGACGGGTTTAAGATATTGCAAATATCTGATTTACATTGTGGTAGTTTTGACGATAAAGAAAAGATAGCTTATGGCATCGATTTGATTAATCAGCAAGATTTTGATTTGTTTGTTTTTACCGGAGATTTGGTTAATAGCCTTGCCGAAGAAGTCGATCCGTGGATCGAAGAACTCAAGCGTATCAAAACCCCTCGATTTGGAAAATATTCAATTTTAGGCAATCACGATTATGGAGAATATGTGAAATTTGGAACCGAAGCGGATAAAGCAGCCAATTTTGAAGCCATCAAAAAGCAGCATCAACATATTAATTTCAATCTGTTGTTGAATCAACATATAAAATTAGAAAAAGAACAGCAACAAATCGCCTTGGTTGGCGTCGAAAATTGGGGAGTGAAATTTAAAAAAGTCGGAGATTTACAAAAAGCATCAGAAGGTTTAACTGCATCAGATTTTAAAATATTACTCAGCCACGATCCGTCGCATTGGGATGCTGAAGTGAACACACATCCAATTAATTATCATTTGATGCTTTCAGGACATACACACGGGATGCAGTTTGGTATCGAAATTCCGAATTTCATCAAATGGAGTCCAATCCAGTATATGTACAAGCAATGGGCTGGATTATACCAAAAAAGCAAACGATATATTTATGTAAATCGAGGGTTTGGTTTTCATGCTTATGCCGGAAGAGTAGGAATTATGCCAGAAATAACAGTGTTGGAACTGAAAAAAAGTAAAAAAAACGTATAGTTATCTCAAAATAAATTACATTTGTAATAGACAAAAAATCAGTATATGTCAAAATTTGGAGAACTTATTAGCGGAAATGTACCGGTTTTGCTGTTTTTTACCTCTGAGAATATGCCGACCGACCATGACGATCGGATGGAAGAAATTGTTCACGAATTGGCGGCAGAAACCAAAAGTAAGCTCAGTATAGTGAAGATTAACGTAGATAAAAATGAAACACTAATCGAAGCTTTGAGAGTAAGAACAACGCCCACACTGATGTTATATAAAGACAGTTCAATGGTGTGGAGGCAAAGCGGTATGACAGACTTGAATTCATTGCGAATTATTGCTAAAGCTTTTTATTAAAAAAACAATGTAAACAAAAAAGTCAGTTGAAAACATTCAACTGACTTTTTTTGTATAATGTGCGAAAATATTATTCTTCTACAATAACTTCTTCTTCCTCTTCAATAACCTCAGGTGGAGTGTTATGAATTGGAATGTTTAACATTACCCCTTCATGAAAACGCAGTTTAGCGTCAAATAATAATTCATCATCAGAACCAGAACCATCCAATGCTATATCAAAAACAAAGTTTCCGCTGATACTACCGGGTGTTTGCTCTTCAACAGCGTTGAGAAAGACATATCCGGTTAAATCAGTATTAGTATTATACACAAAACTAACAGAGTCTTCACTAATAGTTGTGAATTTGGCAGAAAAATTATCGTTGCTTAATTCATATCTGGTACCAAAAGTATAATTCGGAATACTGATTTCTAAAGTATCTTTTTCTGAGTACCCTTTTATGAGTAAATTACCGTTTTCTATATAAGCCATATGAGGGTCAAAACGAAATTGATGCGTATAGGTTTTGTCCATTCCGTAAACATCTACTTTTGCTTGAAATGTTGTTTCATTAAAGGCTACCTCATCCTCACAAGACGCAAATGCAACGGCTAATCCAAGGAATATAAATATTTTTTTCATGATGGTATTATTATCTAATTGGTACAAAAATAAAATAAATTATTAATAATAGACAGATTATTTCGATTTTTTCGCGATTCGTATAAATATAGAAATAGAATCTGCCGTTTTTTCAATGTAAAATTTTCAGTAAATTAAAGATATACTGACAAGCTGACATTTTTTGATTGTAGAAACTGACAAGCGTTGGGTTGGCACAATTTATGACTAATGGTAAGCAGAATTGTTAAACTTTAAAATCACAAAAAATATGGCATTAAACATTAAACCATTGGCAGATCGCGTAATCATTGAGCCGGCTGCCGCTGAGACACAAACTGCTTCAGGAATCATTATTCCGGACACGGCAAAAGAAAAACCTCAAAAAGGAACTGTTGTTGCCGTTGGTAATGGTAAAAAAGACGAACCATTGACCGTGAAAGTTGGCGATACCGTTTTGTATGGTAAATACGCCGGAACCGACTTAAAATTTGAAGGAACCGATTATTTAATCATGCGCGAAGACGATATTTTGGCAATTATATAAAGCAATAAGCTGTAAGCTATGAGAGATTTTAAGAAATATGATATTTGGCAGTTGAGTCACGAATTGACTTTGGAGATATACAAAATCACATCTCTTTTTCCAAAAGAAGAAACATATGGACTTATCAACCAAATTCGCAGAGCATCAGCATCCATTCCGACCAACATTAGCGAAGGTTGTGGAAGAAGTAGTGATGCCGAATTCAATCAATTTCTCAATATTGCTTTAGGATCGGCTTTAGAAACAGAATATCAGCTCATTCTTTCCAAAGATTTAAAATATATAGACGAAAATGTATTTACCGCTTTGGAGCAGAAAGTCAATATAATCAAAAGTAAAATATATAGTTTAAAGAATAAATTAACTTCGCAGTAAGCCTAAAGCAAACCGCTTACTGCCTAAAGCTTAAAAAAATGGCAAAAGACATAAAATTCGATATTGAAGCACGCGATGGTTTAAAACGCGGTGTAGATGCATTGGCAAATGCAGTAAAAGTAACTTTAGGTCCCAAAGGACGCAACGTAATTATTTCTAAATCGTTTGGTGCGCCGCACGTAACCAAAGACGGTGTTTCGGTTGCAAAAGAAGTAGAACTGGAAGACACCTTGGAAAACATGGGTGCGCAAATGGTAAAAGAAGTTGCCTCAAAAACCAACGATTTAGCCGGAGACGGAACCACTACTGCAACAGTTTTGGCACAAGCAATCGTGAAAGAAGGTTTGAAAAACGTGGCTGCCGGAGCCAATCCAATGGACTTAAAACGCGGTATCGACAAAGCAGTGGACGCTATTGTTGCTGATTTGGCAAACCAAACGCAAGAAGTAGGTTCAACTACCGAAAAAATCAAACAAGTGGCTTCTATCTCTGCAAATAACGACGAAGTTATCGGCGAATTGATTGCGGAAGCTTTCGGAAAAGTTGGCAAAGAAGGTGTAATCACTGTAGAAGAAGCCAAAGGTACAGATACGTATGTTGATGTGGTGGAAGGAATGCAGTTCGACAGAGGTTATTTATCGCCTTATTTCGTTACCAATCCTGAAAAAATGGAAACGGAATTCGAAAATCCTTACATTTTATTGTACGACAAAAAAATATCTTCATTAAAAGAATTATTACCTGTTTTAGAGCCAGTTGCTCAATCTGGCAAGCCGTTATTAATCATCGCTGAAGATGTTGATGGCGAAGCTTTATCTACTTTGGTAGTAAACAAATTGCGCGGTGCATTGAAAATCGCAGCTGTAAAAGCTCCAGGATTTGGCGACAGAAGAAAAGCTATGTTGGAAGACATCGCTATTTTAACAGGCGGAACCGTAATTGCCGAAGAAAGCGGATATACATTAGAAAACGCTACCTTGGAAATGTTGGGAACTGCCGAAAGAGTTTCTATCGACAAAGACAACACAACCATTGTGAACGGTGCCGGAGATTCTGACATGATTAAAAATCGTGTAAATCAAATCAAAGCACAAATGGAAACCACTACTTCTGATTACGACCGTGAAAAATTGCAAGAGCGTTTGGCAAAATTAGCCGGCGGTGTGGCAGTGCTTTACGTGGGTGCCGCTTCTGAAGTGGAAATGAAAGAGAAAAAAGACCGTGTAGATGACGCCTTGCACGCAACACGCGCTGCCGTTGAAGAAGGAATTGTTGCCGGTGGAGGCGTGGCTTTGTTAAGAGCAAAAGCAGCTTTGGCATCGATCGACGCATTGAATGCAGACGAGAAAACTGGTATTCAAATTGTTTCGCGTGCTATTGAAGCACCTTTGAGAACCATTGTAGAAAATGCAGGTTTAGAAGGTTCTGTAATCGTGGCAAAAGTAGCAGAAGGAACCGGAAACTACGGCTACAATGCCAAAACAGACGAATACGTAGATATGCTTTCTGCCGGAATCATCGACCCGAAAAAAGTAACCCGTGTGGCTTTAGAAAACGCAGCTTCTGTATCAGGAATGATTTTAACTACCGAATGTGCTTTGGTAGATATTAAAGAAGAAGGCGGAAACGCTATGCCTCCAATGGGCGGCGGAATGCCGGGAATGATGTAATTCGTTTCTTAAAATAATATTTGAAAACCGTTTCAGTTTATGAAGCGGTTTTTTTGTTGCATTTTAATTCGTGAAAAATTCGTATCTTCATCAACAAAAAAGCTATGGATGATTTTTCAGAAAAGAAAATTTCTATCAAGCAATGGGCAGATGATGACAAACCTAGAGAAAAAATGATGCTCAAAGGACAAGTATCATTGTCTGATGCCGAGTTATTGGCGATTCTTATCGGTTCGGGAACACGCGACGAATCGGCGGTGGATTTGTGTAAAAGAATTTTGCAAGCGGTTAATCACAATCTTAATGAGTTGAGCAAACTTTCGCTGAGCAAACTCAAACAATTTAAAGGAATCGGCGATGCCAAAGCCATTACCATTATGGCTGCAATGGAGTTAGGTCGTCGCCGAAAAGCCGAAAACACGAAGCCAGTCAAAATACAATCGAGCAGAGATGTATATGAATATGTGTCGCCGATGTTGGAAGATTTGCCACACGAAGAATTTTGGATTGTCTTTTTGAATAACAGCAACAAAATCATCAAGTCGGCACAACTGAGCAAAGGCGGATTGACGGCAACGATAGTCGATGTCAGAATGTTGTTTCACAACGCATTAGATTGTTTGGCAACAGCGATTATATTGGTGCACAATCATCCGTCAGGCAGTTTGGTGCCAAGTGAAGAAGACAAACGCATTACCCGAAAAATTGGAGATGCCGGAAAAGTATTGGATATTCGTTTGCTCGACCACGTGATTGTCGGGCAAAATGGTTACCTTAGCTTCGCCGATGAAGGCATTTTGTAAAATAAATAATAGATGAACAGTTCAGGAAAAATTACCGATATATTCTTTGATTTAGACCATACGCTTTATGATTTTGAGGCCAATGCCAAAGCAACTTTTGAGGATGCTTTTCAAAAATATAATGTGGTTTTGTCGCGTGATTTCATGGAAGTATTCACACCGATAAATGATGCGTATTGGCAAAAGCTTACACACAATCAAGTGAGTCGTGAAACTTTACGCTACGGCAGATTGAAAGATTCGTTTGACGTTTTGGGCGTGTCGGTTGATGATGAAACCATTTATGCAATTTCAGATTATTTCATAAAAAATCTAAGTACAAAAGGAAAAGTGTTTCCAGGAACATTTGAAATATTGGATTATTTACAACCGAAATACCAATTACATTTGATTACAAACGGACCGGAAGAAGTCCAACAGCAAAAACTCGAAGTTACCAATTTGAAACCTTATTTCAAAACGATGACCACTTCAGAAAAAGCCGGTGTGAAAAAACCTTATCCAGAAATATTTGAATTTGCTTTGAAAAGTGCACAAACGCAAGCACATCAAAGTGTGATGATAGGCGATAATCTAGAGGCAGATATAGAAGGGGCAATCAGTGCCGGATTTGAAGCGGTGTTTTTTAACGAAAAAAAGATAGCCAATCCGAAGAATTTTGTCGAAATTTACCACTTAGAACAAATAAAAAACATTTTGTAATGAAAACTATACTGACCTGTTTAACGATTTTATTTTCATTGAATTTTTTTGGACAAAATTTGACTGAAGCCGAATACATTCAAGTGAATAAAAAATATGCTTTTCAAGACGAAGAAAATCAATATCGATTAAATTCTTCGCTCAAAAGTCGATTAGAAAAACGAGGATATCAAGTGTATTTTGCAGAAGACGGAATTCCGGAAGAAGTAAGACAAAATCCTTGCAAAAAATTGATTTGCAATATGGATAAAGGTTCCGGCTGGCTCAGTACAACGGTTGAAATTGAACTCACGGATTGTAACGGAAATATCGTTGCCAAATCTGAAGGAAACAGCCGTTTGAAAAACCGTAAAAAATCATATCCCGAAGCATTGGATATAGCGGTGAGAAGCTTGGTGCTTCCAGAAATCAAATAATTATTCATACAACTCGCCTCGATGAGGTTTGAGCTGATTTCTCACATCAATCATTTGTGGGCGAGTAACTACCATATATGCAATCGCATGCACATCATTAATTGCCTCAAATCCGGTAATGGATACGGGCAATTTTTCTATGGCGATAAATTCTTTGAGATGTATTTCTTGATGTTCGGCTGTTTTCAAAGCTTCCGGACCTCGAAAATCCCAAATAAGTTTGATTAATTCTTCCATTTGTTTTTTTGGCAAATTTACGGATAAGAAACAAAATTCGGATTCCATACCGAAACAAACTTGTATCTTTGTAACAAATTATTAGATATGGAATTAAAACTCAACCGTCCTATTTGTTTTTTTGACCTAGAAACCACCGGGACAGATATATCCAGAGATAGAATCGTAGAAATTGCCATCCTGAAAGTGTATCCGAATGGTAATGAAGAAAGTAGAAGATGGCTGGTAAATCCAACTATTCCTATTCCGCCGGCGACTTCGGCTATTCACGGAATTACAGACGAAAAAGTAGCGAACGAACCGACTTTTGCCGAATTGGCACCACAAATTTATCAAATCATCAAAGATGCAGATTTGGCCGGATATAATTCCGACCGTTTCGATATTCCTTTATTGGCAGAAGAGATGCTTCGGGCAGGCGTAGATTTTGATATGAAAAACAAAGAAGCAGTTGATGTACAAACCATTTTTCATAAAAAAGAACAGCGAACTTTGTCGGCGGCATATCGATTTTATTGTGATAAATCGCTCGAAAATGCACACTCGGCAGAAGCTGATACCACAGCAACTTACGAAGTATTGAAAGCACAACTCGACCGCTATCCAGATTTGGAAAACGACATCAAAGCATTGTCAGCTTTTACCACACGCAAGAAAATAGCAGATTTTGCCGGATTTATTGCGTTGAATAAAGATAATCAAGAGGTTTTTACTTTCGGAAAATACAAAGGCAGATTGGTTGAAGAAGTATTGGAGCAAGATGCAGGCTATTTTAGCTGGATTCAAAATGCTGATTTTCCACTTTATACCAAAAAAGTTTTAACCGGAATCAAGCTGAGAAAATTGAATACGAAAATTTAATTGATGAAAAATTGTATCTTTGAGTAATTAATAAAGAGAAGATTATGAGCACAATTGAGTTAAAGCAGGAGTTGCATAATTACATTGACAAAGGTGATGACAAGTTCATAAAAATGTTTTATGAAATGGCAAAAGCATATATGTTGCAGAAACAAAAAGATAAGATGATTGCCGAAGCGGA
Source organism: Flavobacterium sp. (assembly GCA_035306305.1). Lineage (GTDB taxonomy): Bacteria > Bacteroidota > Bacteroidia > Flavobacteriales > Flavobacteriaceae > Flavobacterium. Next base: position 2,954 of record DATGOD010000088.1, on the reverse strand, counting down.
AGAAGATATTGAAAAAGGTCGTGTTTATAGCTTGGAGGAAGCAAAAAAGTTGATGGATAAATAAAAAGTTTTATGAAGGTAAAATTAACTTCAAGAGCTTTAAAGGATATGCAAAAGATAAAGCGGTTTAATGATGAATTATACGGAGAATGTAAGTCCAAAGAAATCATCGCCGCTATTTTTCAACGGATAGAAATATTCGAAAATACAGAAATAGATTTTACAAGGATAGGCTCGGTAGATGAAGATTTTGTTCATCTGAAATATGAGTACCGTAAGCTTGTGGAGGGATATTACAAAATAACTTATCGAAAAGGAAATAAAGTCATTTATGTAGTTCGAGTTTTTGACACAAGGCAAAATCCGCAGAAAAATAAATGATTATCAGATAAAATATAACTATGAAAATAATCTGTGTAGGCAGAAATTATGCCGATCATATTAACGAACTCAATAACGAAAAACCTGAAAATCCGGTGTTGTTCATGAAACCCGACACGGCTTTGATGAATACAGAAATGCCTTTTCCGATACCGGAATTTTCTGATAATGTGCAATATGAAGCCGAAATTGTGGTGAAAATCAACAAAACCGGTAAATATATTCAACCCGAATTTGCACATAAGTATTACGACAAAATTGCTTTGGGAATAGATTTTACCGCTCGCGATACGCAACAATATTTGAAAGAAAAAGGTTTGCCGTGGGAAAAAGCCAAAGCTTTTGACAATTCGGCGGCAGTAAGCGATTTTTTCCCGAAAGAAAATTACGATTTAGAAAATTTGTCCTTTACATTAAAACGCAATCAACAGATGGTGCAATCGGGTAACACCAAAGATATGTTGTGGAAAATAGACGAATTGATTGCTTATATCTCGACTTATTTTACGTTGAAAATCGGCGATTTGATTTTTACCGGAACGCCGGTCGGTGTAGGTAAAGTGAATACCAACGATGAACTTGAAGGTTTTTTGGAAAACGAAAAAGTTTTTAGCATAAAAGTATTGTAATGCAAGCAGCGATTGTAACCATTGGCGACGAATTGTTGATTGGTCAGGTGGTGGATACCAATAGCGTTTTTATTGGAAAAGAATTGGAACGCATCGGTTGTCGTGTGGTAGAAAAAACAACGATTTCTGATACCGTTGAAACTATTTCCGAAACCATGAAACGCTATCAGAACGAGGTAGATATTGTTATATTAACCGGAGGATTAGGACCAACCAAAGACGATGTAACCAAAACAACGTTTGCTCAATATTTTGATGATAACCTGATTTTGAATCATGAGGTCTATGGGCATGTAAAAGAAATAATAGAAGGTTTTTACAAACGTCCGATTACCGAAGTAAATAAGCAACAAGCTTTTGTACCTTCAAAATGTCATGTGTTGTTTAACAAAGTCGGGACAGCGCCGGGAATGCTCATGAAGAAAGAGCAAACCACTTTTGTTTCTTTGCCTGGAGTTCCTTTCGAGATGAAATATTTAATAACGGAAAAACTGATTCCTTATATCAAAAAATCATTTTCGTTAGATGCTATTGTACATACGACTGTTCTCACTTATGGAATTGGCGAAAGTTTGTTAGCGGAAACCATCGAAGATTGGGAAAATAGCTTGGCAGAATTAGACATTAAATTGGCATATCTGCCAAAATTCGGGATGGTGCGTCTGCGTTTGAGTAGAACAGGACGAGACTTAAACCAAATAAACAAAGAAATTGCAATTAAAATTGAAGAACTCAAAACGTTAATTCCTGATTTTTATGCTGGAATATCGGAAGGAGAGTCATTTTTGGAAGAAATTACTCGTTTGCTGAAAGAAAAACAACTGACGATTTCCACAGCCGAAAGCTGCACCGGCGGAAGTATTGCTCAGCAGCTAACTTCTTTAGAAGGTTCATCGGCGTATTTCAAAGGTAGTGCGGTAACTTATGCTACCGAATCTAAAGTTAAAATTTTGGGTGTTCAACAAAACACGATTGATCAATATAGCGTTGTGAGCGAACAAGTTGCTCAAGAAATGGCAGAAGGCGTTCGAGATTTGTACCAAAGCGATATTGCGATTTCTACCACCGGAAATGCCGGACCTTCAAAAGGAGATTCAGATAAAGAGGTCGGTACAGTTTGCATTGGAATAGCGATAGCAGACAATACAAAAACATTTACGTTTCATTTTTCGCAACCTCGCAGTCGCGTTATTGAATCGACGGTGCAGAAAGTTTGGCTGTTGCTTTATAAATTGCTTAGTGAAACAAATAATCAGAATAAATAAAAAAGGTTGTTTAATGACTGTTTACAAGGATTTTATCGCCGATAACAATCTGAAAAAAAGAATACTCAAAAAAAACAGCAAATAAATTTTGTGTAACAGAAAAATAATTTGTTACTTTGCACACTCATTTTGAAATTTAAAAGAATAAAACGTAAGAAATAATGTCTAGAGTTTGTCAAATTACAGGAAAAAGAGCGATGGTTGGCAACAACGTTTCTCACGCGATGAATAAAACCAAAAGAAAATTTTCGGTTAATTTAATCAAGAAACGTTTCTACATTGCTGAGGAAGATAGATGGGTAACTTTGAAAGTATCTACATCCGCATTAAAAACAATCAACAAAAAAGGTCTTGAAGCAACCCTAAAAAGTGCTAAGGCTAAAGGATTGATGAAATAATTTTCCCGAACAATTAAAAAATCATAAACAATGGCGAAGAAAGGAAACAGAATTCAGGTAATTTTGGAATGTACTGAGCACAAAGAGTCAGGACTTCCTGGGACATCTCGATACATCACAACCAAAAACAAAAAAAATACTCCAGACAGATTGGAAATTAAAAAATACAACCCAATCTTAAAGAGAGTAACAGTTCATAAAGAAATTAAATAATTATTAGTCATGGCAAAGAAGTCGGTAGCATCATTACAAACAGGGTCAAAACGCTTGACTAAAGCGAT
>DATGOD010000087.1:0-2129 GCA_035306305.1 Flavobacterium sp. | reverse complement strand
TACTCCCGGAAAAATTGAACCAAGTAAACCCGAATCGCAACTCAATCCGTATGAAATTCCGCACAAATACGCTTGGGAAAATGCTGCTTTTGTAGAAGCCGAACACGAAATCAATTCGTTTTTATCGGTTAATTACGGACTCCGTTTCAGCCAGTTTTATCGTTTGGGAAATGAAACGATTAACCTTTATGAAAACGATCAGCCGGTAAGTTATGATTCATTTACCGATACTTATGAAAAAGCTGTTCCTGTCGGCACAAAACAGTATGCTAAAAACAAGACCATTAGTTATTATAACTATTTAGAACCGCGTTTGGCATTGTCTGTAAAATTGGCTGAAGAACGCTCTGTAAAAGCCAGTTACAATCGAATGACGCAGTATATTCATTTGATTTCCAACACTTCCTCGGCAACACCCTTGGATATTTGGGAACCAAGTGGTCCTTATGTCAAACCGCAAATCGTAGATCAATATGCGATTGGTTATTTTGAGAATTTCAACGGGAACGAATATTCTTTAGAAATAGAATCTTATTTTAAATCCGGACAAAACCGAATAGATTATATTGATGGTGCTGATCTGATTGCCAACCGTGCCATTGAACAAGTGCTTTTAAATGGAAAAACTGAGGCTTACGGACTGGAGTTTTTATTTCGGAAAAATACCGGAAGCCTAACCGGCTGGATTGCTTATACCATTGCCCGAAGTCAACAGCAAACCAAAGGAAGAACCGAAGAAGAAGTTGGAATCAACAATGGTGAATGGTATCGGACACCTTATGACCGCCTGCACGATTTGTCTGTAATGGCAAATTATGAACTTTCTGAAAAGTGGTCGTTTGGTGCAAGTTTTATCCTTCAATCGGGACGACCGGTTACTTATCCCGATGGAAAATATCAGTTTTTAGATTTCCAGATTCCGAATTATAACAACCGTAACAATTATAGCCTTCCGATGTTTCATCATCTGGATCTTTCTGCGACGTATTCGCCTACGAAAAATCAGAACAGAAAATGGCAAAGCGAATGGGTTTTTGGTATTTACAATGTTTACAACCGTAAAAACGCTGCTTCTATCAGTTTTAAATCCACAGAGGGTTCCGAAAACAGAATGACGGAAACTTCTAAACTTTCTATTTTCGGAATTATTCCAAGTATCACTTACAATTTTAAATTTTAGTATGAAAAAATTCTTCCAAATATTGATGTTTCTTTCCACATTTACTTTTGTAAGTTGTGAAGAAGATATTATACTTGATTTTGATAAAACCGTCCCCAGGTTGGTTATTGAAGCCAATATTTTTGCAGAAGAGTCGGTTTACAATAAAATTCATCTTTCTACTACAACTGATTATTACTCCAATGTTTATCCTTCGATAGACGATGCACAAGTTAGTATTAAAGACCTTTCAAATAATGTTGATTATTCCTTTTTAAGTATAGGAAACGGCGATTTTTCCAATCTTAGCTTCCGTCCCCAAAACGACATAATGTATGAATTAACCGTGGTTTACAAAGACGAAATCTATAAAGCAGTTTCCACACCATTGGAAGCTCCTGAGATTGTGGATATTCAGCAAACCGAAAACAATAATTTGGGTGGAGAATGGTATGAATTTCGTTTTCATTATCAGGATAATCCTGATGAAGAAAATTACTATTTGTCGCAAATGATTGCGCCCACTTCCATTTCCTTCGGAACCTGGAACGACCAGTTTGACAATGGTAATTTAACAAATGATTTATTTCTTTTTTTAAAAGAAGATGTACAATCGGGCGATACTCTTTATTACGCAATTAATAGCATCAACAAAGAATATTACATTTATCTGTCAAAAATTTTGAGTATTTCCGGCTCTGCAACAAATCCATTTGCTAGCCCAATGGGAACTATCAAAGGAAATATTGTTAATCAGACCAACAAAGACAATTATGCTTTGGGATATTTTCATCTTGCTAAAAGAAATCACTATACATACATCGTGAAATAATTCAATTCCCGAACAAAAAAGAACAACTTTTTAAATAATTTTTGTTTAATTTGTGTAAACGACAATTTTATGCAAATTTTAGTCAAAGAAACAGATTCGGGAACGTTGTATAAGCTACTCACAGGATTAGTCATTCCA
>DATGOD010000086.1:0-13830 GCA_035306305.1 Flavobacterium sp. | reverse complement strand
AGACAACCTTTTGATGAGAATGGGCGAAGAAGATTTCGATAAAGTGATTGAAGTAAATCTGAAATCTGTTTTTAATATGACAAAAGCAGTACAACGCACTATGCTGAAAAACAGAAAAGGCTCAATTATCAACATGAGTTCTGTAGTGGGCGTGAAAGGAAATGCCGGACAGGCTAATTATGCGGCGTCCAAAGCCGGAGTTATTGGTTTTTCCAAATCGGTAGCGTTGGAATTAGGTTCGAGAAATATTCGTTGTAATGTAATCGCACCTGGTTTTATCGAAACTGAAATGACCGCGAAATTAGGCGAAGAAGTAGTCAAAGGCTGGACAGATGCTATTCCGCTGAAACGAGGCGGCACACCGGAAGATGTAGCGAACACATGTGTGTTTTTAGCTTCGGATATGTCGGCATATATTACCGGTCAGGTTATCAATGTTGATGGTGGAATGCTTACTTAGCTGAAATAAAGAATAAGAAAACGTCTGGCGAAAGTCAGGCGTTTTTTTAGCGATTTCCGAAAACATTAAAAAAAACATAAACCTTTAAATCCTTGAGTCATTTAATTTTAAACCTTTACCTTTGTTGCCAATCAGGATAAAAATCCTATTTAAAGACAACAAAATGACAATAACAAAAAATCACGTAGTTACACTAAACTACAAACTTCACACGATTGAAGAAAACGGAGAAAAAGTATTTGTAGAAGAAACCACTAGCGAAAATCCATTGACGTTTTTGCACGGAGCAGGAATGATGATTCCGAAATTCGAAGAAAATATTGACGGATTAGCCGAAGGAGAAAAAAAATCTTTTGTACTTTCTCCTGAAAATGCGTATGGAGAAAAAGATCCGAATGCTTTGGCACAATTGCCTTTAGATATGTTCCAAGAATCAGGAGTTCCGCCAGTTGGAGCAGTTTTGCCTTTGTCTGACAACAACGGAAATCAATTTCGTGCAACGGTGGCAGAAGTGACCGATACTGCAGTTGTTGCCGACTTAAATCATCCGATGGCAGGAAAAACATTAAACTTTGATGTCGAAATTTTATCTACACGTCCGGCAACCGAAGAAGAATTGGCTCACGGACATGCTCACGGGGCAGACGGAACCGAAACACATTAATCTTATACGATTACTTATAGATGCCCGATGAAAGTCGGGCTTTTTTTTCTGAAATTCAGATTGTTTTCTTATCTTAGTCAGGAATTGATAAACGATGCATCAACTTTTTCCTACATATAAATTCGATACAGAAGATATTCAGAATCAATTGGTTCGTATAGTTTTGTTAGAAGAATCGGACAGCTATATTTTTGATACTTTTCATTCGCACGAATACAACGAAATATTGATTTTTATCAAAGGAGGAGGTACGCATAATATCAACTTTAAGGTGCATGCTATTTGCGATAGTTCTATCCATCTATTGGCTGCTAACGATTTGCACTGGGTCGAAAGAACCAAAACGTCGAATGGTTTTGCGATAATGTATAAAGACCAATTGTTGCATAAATTGCAGGTACTGAACCCCTCGATTCATTTTTTTGAATGTTATAAAGATTCTCACGTTATTAATTTAACTGTTGAGGAACAAAAAGATTTCCAGTTTATCTTTAACGAAATCAGCCAGAACCGGCAGCAACCTGAATATTTGCTACAATTAGTCGCGGCGTTAATCACTAAAATTGCAATTACTCATTTTCCACAGCTTCCTGCAAAGCGGGAGTTTGACCCCCTAATACACAAAATTGTGCAATTGATTGAGCAAAACTATAAAAATCAACTTACATTAACAGAGTATGCCCATTTGTTGAACCTGGAACCAAGAACATTGCAAAACCGTATTAATAAAATATCAGGAAGAACGATTAAAGAATTGCAAAGCGACCGTTTGCTGAAAGAAGCCAAACGATTAATCTGCATTTCAGGTTTGAGTATCGGCGAAATCGCGTTTGAGTTAGGTTTTAATGATGTGGCTTATTTTAGTAATTGGTTCAAAAAACATACGGGAATGATGCCGTCGGAGTATAAAGTGTAACTATCAATTTATATATTTTTAAGGTTCGTCAGTTCGAGTGTTTTTTGTGGAATGAAATGGAGCAAAAAATGTATCGAGAACTCAATATGAAACTTCTCGATACAAAATTTCTTCCACTTTGTTACAGCAATTTCACTCGAAGTGACGGGAATTTGAACAAATTTAGCTGTTACTTAACAACCACTTTTTTCGCAATCCGCTGTTCAGAAGTTTGGATAAACAAAATATAATTTCCTGCCGATATATCCGAAACATTTAGCGACTGAAAATCACTTTCAATAGTCCGGATAATTTTCCCGTGCATATCAATCAGATGAATGTATTGAATCGTTAGGTTACTATCATTCTGAATATGAATAAAATCCTCAGCCGGATTAGGGTAAATCGTGAGCAAGCTATCGAAATCAAAAGATTCAGACCAAAGTGGTTCCGCCGGTTGCTGATAGGTGTTCAATAAAATTATTCCTTGCCCCTGACCTTGCGGTGCATATTCATAATCCAAAGCATAACCAAAACTTTCAGTAGCAAACTGAATATAATTTACTTTGTCCAGATTGTTCTCTATACTTTGCAAATTCCACGTTTGTCCGGCATCGTCAGTGCGGTAAATATTTCCGTCCAATGCCAGATATCCACAGGCATTATTGACAAAATACATATCGGTTGCGGGAACAGTTGTAACGGGTAACGGAAATTCTGTCCACGTAGTTCCACCATCTTGTGTAGTTTTTAGAATTCCTTTACCTACAATTGCAAAGCCTTGTGAGTTGTTTACAAACTGTATTTTATCTTTCTTTTCCCAAACGGTTACATTTTGTAAATCGGCACTGTTTACAACTGTCCATGTATTTCCGCCGTCGGTAGTTTTTAAAATTTCTGAAACCGTTGTTTCGTGGTCTGTGGTTAGACTTCTCGCAACAAAACCGGTATAAGGGTCAATAAACCGGATTTCAGTAAGGTAAGAATATGTTCCATTACTGACAGCAGGTAAATCTAAAGCTGTAAAACTGTTTCCACCATCGGTTGTCCGGTATATTTTGTTTTCTTCATGTTTGGCAATAAAACCTAATTGTGGTGTGATGAAATCCACTTCGGTAATCCGGGTAGGATACAATTCTAAAAACGAGGTGTCCATATTCTCCCAATTTTGCCCGCCGTCTGTGGTCTTTAGCAATACGTTCCAATTGCCGAAATCAGTTCCACCGACAATATAACCGTTGTTTTCATCAATAAATTCAGCCTCGTGCAGAATAGTGTACAAGGTGGAATCTATCATATGAAAATCCCACGTCTGCCCACCGTCAGAGGTTTTTATCAAATTAGGGCTGTCATAGGTGTATTTTGGGGTTAAGATTACCGTCAAAGAATCAATTACATTCAAGGAATAGCCAAAATATGTCGCAGTAGTATCGGTCGGCGTCGGAATTATGTTCCAATCTGTTTGTGCTTGTGCTTTGCCAAAAGCGAATACAAAAATGAGTAAAGTAATGATAGTTTTCATAGTATTTGTATTTAGAATTAGTATTACAACAAATTTCGGAAGAGTGAGCTATACTTAATTGTGAAAATAAGAAAATATATTGTAAAAAAAGGAGGTGAGGTTTGTTTGTATAAATGATGGAAAAAAATCAATGAGGTATATGTGTGGTAAACAAAATAATCCTTAATTTAGTACCGAGATAATAGTAGTAGTTTTTTCATTTTTAAATGATTTTAAGTTATTGAATGTGGGAAGATGTCTTTTTTAGGCATCTTCTTTTTTTTATAAACGAATATTTAATAGCTGAGCTACTTCTTTAAAAACCTCAGAAGGCTCTGCAGAAAGAGTTGTTTTTTCCAGACTTTTTGGATGAACAAAAGTGAGCGATTGTGCATGTAAAAGCATTGTTTTCATAGCAAATTTTTCCAGCCACAATTTATTTTGTTTATTGCAACCATGTGGTCTGTCGCCGATAATCGGATGAAAAATATGTGCCAAATGTTTCCGAATCTGATGCATTCTGCCGGTAAGTGGCTCGGCTTCAACAAGGCTGTAACGGGAAGTTGAATGTTTTCCGAAAGGCAGGTCAATTTCGGTGCGTTGCACCGTTTTAATTTTGGTAACAGCATCTTGCAGAACGCTGTTGTCTTTTCGCAAAGCATAATCTATGGTCAGTTCGTCTGGTGCAAATCCTCGTACAATAGCCAGATATTTTTTCGTAATAGTTTTGTTGGTAAATTGCTGCGTTAAAGATTGATTTGTTTCTTTATCCAAAGCAAACAACAAAACGCCTGATGTTTTTCTGTCCAACCGGTGCGCAGGAAATACCTTTTGCCCGATTTGATTTCGAAGTAATTGTACGGCAAATTCATTTGCATTGCGTGCAATAGATGACTGATGAACCAATAAATCATGAGGTTTGTTGATGGCTACCAAATAGTCATCTTGATAAAGAATTTCTAAAGGATTACTCATATCGCAAGGCTTCAACAGGGTCCAATTTTGATGCTTTGATTGCCGGATATAATCCAGAAACAATGGCGACAACAAAACAGGTAATTACTGCGGCAATAATTGCCATCCATGGAATAACAAATTCAAAACCTGCGAATTTTGTGAAAACAAAACCGGTTAAAATACCTAATAACATACCTAACAAACCACCCAATTGACTGATGATTAAAGTCTCTGTGAAAAACTGCCAGCGAATGGTGTCTTTCGTCGCTCCGAGAGATTTTCTAACGCCAATTTCTTTGGTACGTTCTGTTACAGAAACCAACATAATATTCATCAAGGCGATAGACGAACCGAAAATCGTAATTACGCCAATTACCCAAGCAATGATAGTCAATGTCATCGTCTGATTGCGCAAACTGTTGATGAGGTCGTCGCTTCGGCTAATACCAAAATTATTGTCTTGTGCAGGGTTCAAACCTCTAATTCTTCGCATAGCCAACGTGGCTTGATCTATAGAGATGTTGAGCATTTGCGGATTTTTTATCAAAGTTTTGATTTGATAATTAATGTTGGGTTGTGAATATAATCCGCGTGCAATTTGTATCGGAATAAATACTCTAAAATCTTGGTTGTTGCCAAATAATGAGCCTTTTTCTTTCAACAATCCAATGACTTCAAATTTTCTGCCTCTAACCGAAATCGTTTGCCCGATAGGTTCAATATCTTTAAAAAGACTTTTGGCAAAATCAGAGCCTAACACACAAGTCGCTGTGTTGTTTTTTATGTCGAAACTATTAAAAACCCGACCTTTTTCCAATTCTAATCCGCTGTTTTCAAAATAAAAATCATCAACCCCCAAAACCGTTGCTTCCGGATCGGTTTTTCTGTTTTCTGATTTTACTTCTACTTTTGCAGCTGCGTCAAAAGATATGGAAGTTTGTGCATAAGGCAAATCGAGTTGTTGCTGATAAGCTACCGCTTGTTGATAACTAATAACCGGATTGATTTTGGTGTTATCGGCATCCCATTCTACTGAATAATCAAACCGATTGATGTTAAAAGTATTGGCTCCCATTGAGGCAAAATTGCTCATCAGCGAATGCTCCAAAGCACTCACCGCCGACAAAATCCCGACCAAAGCCCAGATACCCGATGCGATGATAAAAACCGTGAGTATCGTTCGAAGTAATTGACCTCGAATGACAGAAAGGGCTATCTTTGTGTTTTCTATAATCAGACGTAACATATATAATTTAGTAGAGAAATTGAACAGTTTGTTACATAGCTATAAAAATATTTTATTCTGAAAAATTAAAATATGATATTTGTACCAAATAATAACAAAAAGTAAAATGGCAAAGAAACCAAGTATTCCAAAGGGTACGAGAGATTTTTCTCCGAATGAAGTAGCGAAACGACAATATATGATGAGTATCATTCGCCAACATTTTGAGCGATTTGGTTTTCAGCCGATAGAAACACCTTCGTTTGAAAATGCAGATACTTTGTTAGGGAAATATGGAGAGGAAGGCGACCGATTGATTTTCAAAATATTGAACTCTGGCGAGAAAGTAAAAAAAGCTGATTTACAAGCGTTGGAAGAAAATAATTACGCCAGATTTTCTAATTCATTGTCTGAAAAGGCCTTGCGTTACGATTTGACGGTGCCATTTGCTCGCTATGTTGTGCAACATCAACATGAAATCGATTTCCCTTTCAAGCGTTACCAAATGCAACCGGTTTGGCGTGCCGACCGTCCGCAAAAAGGACGTTTCAGAGAATTTTGGCAATGCGATGCGGATGTGGTTGGTTCAAAATCACTGTGGCAAGAAGTCGAATTGGTGCAACTATATGACGCAGTTTTTACCGATTTGAACGTGAAAGGCGTAACAATCAAAATAAATAACCGTAAAATTTTGTCAGGTATTGCGGAGGTTATCGGAGCTAAAGACAAACTGATAGATTTTACCGTAGCTTTAGATAAATTAGACAAAATCGGCGCAGAAGGTGTGCGGAAAGAAATGCTCGAAAAAGGCATTGCCGAAACTGCCATTGACAAAGTACAACCGCTTTTTGAGATTTCTGGTGATTTTCAAGAAAAATTACTTGTGCTCAAAGATTTACTACAAGATTCTACCGAAGGTTTACAAGGAATTGAAGAGTTGGACTTTGTTGCCAATCATATAGAAAAAATTGGTTTGCAATCTGCTCGACTGGATTTGGAGGTAACTTTGGCACGCGGACTCAATTATTACACCGGATGTATTTTCGAGGTCGCCGCTCCAGAAGAAGTAAAAATGGGTTCGATTGGCGGCGGTGGACGTTACGACGATTTGACCGGAATTTTTGGTTTGTCCAACGTTAGTGGAGTAGGTGTGTCGTTCGGATTAGATAGAATTTATTTGGTTATGGAAGAATTAAACGCTTTTCCTGAAACCGTTTCGGTTGCTCCTAAGGTGCTTTTCCTTAATTTGGGAGAAAAAGAAATCGTTTATGCTTTGCCGATGATTACTGCTTTGCGACGAAAAGGTATTCGAACAGATTTGTATCCAGATAATGCTAAGCTGGGCAAACAGTTTCAATATGCCGACAAAAAAGGAATTTGTTTTACTGTTTTGGCAGGAACAACCGAAATGGAAAAAAACAGTTTTACCATCAAGAATTTACAAACCGGCGAACAACAAGAAATCAGTAAAGAAGATTTGTTGGGATTTTTTGAGGAGTAAAATGATACGGAAATTTATCATTCAAATTATAGTAAACATAGTATTTGTTGGAGTTGTGTTGTACATTTCTAAAGAAAATTACCGTGATTATATTAATATAAACACCATTTTGTTATTTGTCGGATTTACAATAATATCCATTTTTGTGTCTGAATTTTTAAGGAGAATAATCAACAAGTATTTTCTGCAAAAAATGGATAAAGATTAATTTTTAACAAGGATATAGAACATAAAACGCTTTTGATAAAATAATCGAAAGCGTTTAGCCTTTTCATAATTATGCTGGAATGTATAAGTTGACATCTATAACCTAAACAGTCAAAGGTCGAAAGTCATCATGTCGTGAACCTGTAACATTGTTGCACTGTTACTCGTTCACTTCGTTACAAAATTTTATCAACAAATCATAAAAAGTAGTAACTTTGAAGGATATTAAAAACCTATGATTACGACAGATTTATCTAAAATAGACCCCAAAAAAAACATCATCATCAAAGGTGCTTATCTGCACAATCTCAAGCATATTAATGTAGTCATTCCTCGCAACAAACTGGTTGTTATCACAGGACTTTCTGGTTCTGGAAAATCAAGTTTGGCGTTCGATACTTTATATGCCGAAGGACAGCGAAGATATGTAGAAAGTTTGTCGGCGTATGCACGGCAGTTTCTCGGTCGGATAGACAAGCCCAAAGTAGAATATATCAAAGGGATTGCTCCGGCAGTTGCTATCGAGCAAAAGGTTAATACCAGCAACGCTCGCTCAACGGTAGGAACTTCCACAGAAATTTATGACTATCTGAAATTGCTTTATGCACGTATCGGACGAACGTATTCGCCAATTTCGGGTGAAGAGGTAAAAAAAGACACCGTTACCGATGTTATTGATTTCGTCAAAAAACAAGACGAAAGTAGCCGCTGGATGTTGCTTTCGCCTTTGGCAGATGTGTCGGAAAAAACCATAGAACAACTGTGTACTTTGTTGTTGGAACAAGGTTTTTCTCGCATACAAATTAATAACGATATTTATCGTATTGATGAATATTTGGAGCAGAAAAATTGGAAAACCAATAAACCTAAGTCGGCATATATTGTGATTGACCGAATCGTTGTTCGCCACGATGAAGATTTTTACAATCGTTTGGCAGACGCTGTTCAAATTGCTTTTTATGAAGGTAAAGGCAATTGCGTGATTCAAAATTATAAAACCGGCAAACAACACGATTTTAGTAATCATTTTTCCAAAGATGGTATAGATTTTCTCGAACCCAACATCCATTTATTCAGCTTTAATAATCCTTACGGAGCCTGTCCTGTTTGCGATGGATACGGCAATGTGATTGGTATTGACGAAGATTTGGTTGTGCCTAATACTGCTTTGTCGGTTTATGAAAATGCCATTTATCCTTGGCGTGGCGAGGCGATGAGTTGGTTCAGAGATCAATTGGTAAATAATTCGCACAAATTTGATTTTCCTATTCATAAACCTTATTTTGAACTAAGCGAAGAGCAGAAACAACTCATTTGGAAAGGAAATAAACATTTTGTTGGGCTCAATGATTTCTTTGCCGAATTGGAAGAAAAAAGCTACAAAATTCAAAATCGGGTGATGTTGTCGCGTTACCGAGGCAAAACCAAATGTCGCAGTTGCGAAGGAAAACGATTACGCAAAGAGGCAGAATATGTGGAGATTAATCAACGAGCGATTTCCGATTTGGTCGATTTGCCTTTGGATGAACTGACCTTATTCTTCAAAAATATTAAACTGACTGATTATGAGCAAAAAGTTGCCAAAAGACTTTTGTTGGAAATCAACAACCGCCTGCAATTTTTGGCTGATGTTGGGCTGAGTTATCTTACACTTAATCGACAATCGGCAACATTGTCTGGAGGAGAATCACAGCGAATTAATTTAGCGACTTCTTTGGGTAGTAGTTTGGTAGGTTCGATGTATATTTTGGACGAACCAAGCATTGGATTACATCCGAAAGATTCGGAAAAACTGATCGAAGTGTTGAAAAATTTACGTGATTTGGGGAACACAGTTATCGTTGTTGAACACGATGAAGATGTGATGAAAGCTGCCGACGAAATTATTGATATTGGTCCGGAAGCCGGATATTTGGGCGGAGAATTGGTTGCTCAAGGAACTTATCGAGAAATTTTGCAATCCGATTCACTGACTGCTCAATATTTGAATGAACAATTACAAATAGAAATTCCTAAGCATCGCCGAAAAAGCAAACATAAAATAACGGTTAAAGGTGCGAGAGAAAATAATTTGAAAAATATCGATGTTGATTTTCCGTTGGAATGTTTGACGGTAATTACAGGCGTTTCGGGTAGCGGGAAAAGCACGTTGGTTAAAAAGATATTGTATCCGGCTTTGCAAAAACATTTTACCGGTGTATCAAACGAAAAAATTGGGCAATTTACTTCTTTCGGTGGCGATTTGTCTGTGATTCAAAATGTGGAATATGTGGATCAAAATCCGATAGGAAAAAGTTCGCGTTCCAATCCGATTACTTATATCAAGGCGTATGATGATATTCGTGAATTATTTGCTTCGCAAAAATTGAGTCAAATCCGAAATTACAAACCCAAACATTTTTCATTTAACGTAGATGGCGGTCGTTGCGAGGTTTGCAAAGGCGAGGGCGAAGTTACTATTGGTATGCAATTTATGGCTGATGTACATTTGCCGTGCGAAGCTTGTCAAGGAAAACGTTTCAAAAAAGAGGTTTTAGAAATCGAATTTAAAGGTAAAAATATTGATGATGTGTTGAATATGACAATCGACGAAGCTATTGCTTTTTTCTACGAAACGGAACAAACCAAAATTTCTCAAAAGATAAAACCATTGCAAGACGTCGGTTTGGGATATATTAAGTTAGGGCAAAGCTCATCAACCTTGTCGGGTGGAGAAGCTCAACGCGTGAAATTAGCAACTTTTTTGGGCAAAGGAAGTAACAAAGAAAAAGTGTTGTTTATTTTTGATGAACCTACAACAGGATTGCATTTTCATGACATCAAAAAATTATTGATTTCGTTTGAAGCACTTATTGAAAATGGTCATTCTGTTATCGTGATTGAACATAATTTAGAATTGATTAAATGTGCCGATAATATCATTGATATTGGTCCGGAGGGAGGAAAACGCGGTGGCGAAGTTGTAGCAACCGGAACTCCTGAAGAAATTGCGAAAAACAAAAAATCAGTAACCGGAAAATATCTCAAGGAAAAATTGAAGTAAAATAACAAAGGCACAGAAATTATTAACTGTGCCTTTGCGTTTTTTTATAGGTAAAAACCTTTTACAAAACTTCGTCTAAATGTTTACCTAATTTCATTAAATCAGCATCTTCATCTAGATCAATGCGATTGTCTTTGAGATAATCTTTAAGTTTTTTTTGAAAATCTTTGTCCTCAAACATTTTGATAAATCGGTTTGTTCTTGTAGAGATTTCTTCGGTTTTACCATTTATGGTCATAAAACGGACATCGCTTTCTCTTTTATACTCAGGTTGGCTAGAAGTTTCGTAACTATTTGAAGCGGTTTTGCCGGGTTTCAAAATAATTTTTTCTAAGGTTTGGAAAGATACTTTTTCTCCCTCAAAAACTACTTTCATATAGTCAGATTGTTCGATGCCGCTAACAGTGTGCTGATAAAGCTTGTAAGTTGTAGGATTTGTGCCGACAAACTCAACTACGGTATTTGATTCTTTGGTCAAATGATAAATTTCGCCGTCTTTGTCATATTCCATAATCCCAAGATAAGGATTGAATCGAATTCGGAACAAATCTGTCCCTTCATTCACGCGAGCTGATAAAAAACGGTCATTGATATATTGAGAACCAGTGGTAACTTCAGGTGATTCGTCTCTTCTGGAAAAAGTAAGCATATCTCCTCCTCCTTGCAGAACAACTTGTGCATTTGCGTTGTCTGTTGCAATAAAACCAAGTATTGAGAGTGTTAGAATTAATCTTTTCATAATGGTTGTTCTTTTCTTTTTTAATTTTTAAGGTAGCTAATATACAGATTTTATACCTTAATATATATGTTTAAAATGTTAAAACATATTTTTTGAGTTTTATCCGTTCATAGCATCGACCACGATTTCGTTGTCATTAAGCATTTGTCGAAGCATATTTTCGATACCGTTTTTCAAGGTGAAAGTGGATGACGGGCAGCCGCTACAAGCTCCTTGCAAGATAACTTTTACTTGTTTGGTTTCGGGATTGAATCCTTGGAAAGCGATATTTCCGCCATCTCCCGCAACGGCAGGCTTGATATATTCTTCAATTATGTTAACGATTTGTTGAGAAGTTACATCCAAAGAGTCGAATTGAGCCTCTTTGGTTTCTTCCTGCATTTCGCTTGGTATTTTCGATTCGTCCACCACGCTTCCGCCGTTTTCGATGTACTCTTTAATAAATGAGCGAATTTCCATCACGATGTCATTCCAGTCGAAACTTTCATATTTACTGATAGAAATATAATTTTCATCGATGAAAACTTCTTTGACAAAAGGAAAGTTAAACAGGGCTTTAGCGATGTCTGACGAAGTGGTTTCGTCAATGTTTTTGTATTCCAATACGTTTTTGCTCAACAATTTGTTGGCAACAAATTTCATTACATTCGGATTCGGAGTGGATTCTGCATATACACTAACGGGTGATTTTTTTGTGCTAGAATCATCCGTCTCTACTAAAACTTTTCCGCCATTTTTGATGAAATTTTCGATTTCTGTCTTAACTTCGTGCTGAACATCAGACCATTCCACGATAGAAAAACGCTCGATGGCAACGAAATTTCCAGAAATATACACCGTTTTGACGAATGGGAGATAAAATAATCGTTGAGCCAAAGGAGAAGTTTTTGCTTCATCGATATTTTTGAACTCATAATTCGTCCCATAGCTGATAAAATCTGGGAATTCGAACTTTATAACACTCGGATTTTGAGTTGGTTTTATTTTGACTGAAAACATTTTTTTTATTTTTTTTCAAAATTAACAAAGAAATATCGTTTGATTATTTATATTTGAAATTTAAACGTAAAATTAACATTTGAGAAGCCCAACCAAAGGCTTTAATTATTGTATAAATTGTATGATGAAATTTAAATATTTATTCAGATTAGCAGCAATACCATTCTTTTTGCTGATGATAGCTAACAGTGTACAAGCACAATGTGATAATTATCCGATGCCGGAAGGGGCAACTGATCAAACATTGATTGTGACCTATACACTTGCAGACCTTGAGGTGGAAGGAACTAACTTAACTTGGTATGCAGAACCAAGTTTGACAACTGAATTAGCTGAAGATACCGAAGCAGAAGACGGAGTAACTTATTATGTAACGCAAACTAATGGTACTTGTGTGAGCGAACCGTTAGCGATTACCGTAACTCTGGATTATCCGGCTATTACAGTTTCGCCGGATCAATATTCCGTGGAAGAATTGGTTGAGGATGTTTTGATTGATTCGCCTTGTGCATTTGTGGATAATATTAGTTGGAGTACCGGAACTAATTTCGGACAACCAAATGGTATAGGATATTTTGAAAATACTAATCCTCTCTTTCCTATGGAGAAAGGAATTGTTTTGGCAACAGGTAATGTTAATCAGGTTCCGGGGCCATGGACAGGGACTGATTTAGCAGGGACTTGGGCTGGAGATGATGATTTGTTTGATTATATTCAAGATTTAGGAATTGACCCAGAATTAGATGATTATAATGAAGCAACTATTATTGAGTTTGACTTTCAGGCAAACTCAGATCAAATGAGTTTTAACTTCTTATTTGCCTCGAGAGAATATGGAACTTATCAATGTAGTTTTGCAGACGCATTTGCTTTTTTCTTAACCAATACCGAAACGGGATTGACTACTAATTTAGCTTTGGTGCCGGGTACTGATGATCCTATTTCGGTGTTGACGATTAGGGACGCCCAATGGAATAATGGTAATAATGGTACGTGTAGCGACGGGAATCCTGCTTCTATGAACGAAGAGTATTTCGGAATTTATAATGCTGAAAATGCAACCACTCAGTCGCAGGCAGCGATTAATTTTCATGGGCAAACTACTAAAATTACAGCATCTTCTGAGGTAGAACCGGGGATTGTTTATCATATAAAGCTTGTTATAGCTAATAGGAATGATTCTGGGTTTGATTCAGCGATTTTTATCGAAGGAGGGAGTTTTGAAATCGGTGCTCCTGATTTAGGTGGAGACAAATTAATTGTTGATGATTCTGCATTGTGTAGTGGAGATCCTTATGTATTGGATACGCAATTAAGTGCAGATGAATATGTTTTCCACTGGTTCAGAGACGGGTTGCCTATTCCGGGGGAAAGTGGTCCTTCTTTGGAAGTAACTGAGTCTGGTACTTATTCTGTAGATATTGTACCTATAGGTGTAGGGTGTAATGAGAATCCGGAGCCAGTGGTAATTGAAATCTATAACCCAGTTGTTGAAAACTTTCCGCCAGCAAATCTAAGTGAATGTAGAACTGCAGGAGAATTTACCTATTTCAATTTAGTTACAGCTATGCAAGGGGTAAACGAGAGTCCGGACGTCGAGGAAACTTATTATTTGTCTGAACAGGATGCAGAGAGCCAA
>DATGOD010000085.1:0-30911 GCA_035306305.1 Flavobacterium sp. | reverse complement strand
ATTATGAGTTTATTATTTCAACCTTTACAATTAAAAAATCATACTTTACACAACCGCATCGTGGTATCGCCCATGTGCCAATATTCTTCCGAAAATGGCTTTGCCAACAATTGGCATTTGGCACATTTGGGGCAATTCGCCATGGGCAGAGCAGCTTTGATTATTCAAGAAGCCACAGCGGTTTCACCCAAAGGTCGCATTACCTATGCCGATATGGGCATTTGGAGCGACGAGCATATTCCCGCACTGAAAAACATCGTGGATTTTGTGCATTCGCAAGGTAGTTTGATGGGTATTCAGTTGGCACACGCCGGCAGAAAAGCATCGGGCAACAAGCCTTGGTTGGGGCACGCTCAGTTTAAACCCAACGAAGAAAACGGTTGGCAAACGGTAGCTCCATCCACGCTTCCATTTCACGAAAAAGACCATCCGCCTGTGGCATTGTCTAAAGACGAGATTAAACAGATTATAAATGATTTTAAAACTGCAGCAGAACGTGCTGTGAAAGCTGGCTACGACGTGATTGAATTGCACGCAGCACACGGTTATTTGATTCATCAGTTTTTTTCGCCACTCATCAACAATCGCACCGACGAATATGGCGGAAGTTTTGAAAACCGCATCCGCTTTTTGGTAGAAATCGTAAACGAAGTGTCTCAGGTTTTGACCACGCAATCGTTGTGGGTGCGTATATCGGCAACCGATTGGGCAGATGGTGGTTGGAATGGTGATGAAAGTGTGCAACTAACGCAATTATTAAAAACTATGGACGTAGAGGTGATAGATGTTTCTACGGGCGGTGCTGTGCATCATCAGGAGATTCCGGTTGAACCTAATTATCAGGTGCCGTTCGCTAACCGCATTAAGCAAGAAACCGAAGTGATTACTGGTGCCGTGGGGCTCATCAATTCGGGACAACAAGCCGAAGAGATTTTGCAAAACCAAGAAGCCGATTTTGTGTTGATTGGACGTGGCTTTTTACGCAATCCGCATTTGGTGTATGAGTTTGCCAAAGAGTTAAACTTCGATCTGGACTGGGCACCGCAATACGAACGAGGAAAGTAATTTTAATGGTCAGGTTTTTATATGGTAAAACTCCGCTGTGCTATAGCGGAGTTTTTTTGTGGCATAGTTTTTGGCTTATTGATTATAAAAATCTAGTATCATGAAAAATTTATTATTATACGGTGCTGTACTTGCCACCATCATGCTTGGAGGTAATACTGAGGCTTATGCTCAGCCGCACAACAGAGGAAACAACGCATGGAAACATCAACAGAAAAAAGCAGACAAAGCAAGAGCAAAGTATATCAAGGAACGAAACAAGCAGGAAAAGAAATATTACAAAGCAGTTGAGAAAAGTCGTAAGGCTTATAGCAAAGCGATGCGTAAACACGGTCGTCCGGCTTGGGCAGGACCGCATAAATATGAAGGAAAACGCCATGTATATTTCCGTGATTATAACACTTTCTATGATCCATACCGTGATGGTTATGTGTATTTAGATAGAGGAAGATGGACATTCTCTGCAAAGGTGCCTACATTTATGATTAATGTTAACCTTGGACGTGCTAACATCAGAATTTTACAAGATATTCCGATTAATCGTCATCCAGAGGATTTTTATAACGATTACGATAGAAGTTATTGGACTAGATAAAACCTAACGACTTGATAACTCCGCTGTGCTATGGCGGAGTTTTATATGAAAGACGATTACCTCCCGGCCATTTTTTCGCCATCGTGTCGGTTTAGTTTGGTAAAAGTGAAGCTCGACAAAGCGGTCAGTCCGGCGAGAGTCATTAGTGTATATTGAAAGGCGGTTACCAAATCGCCGTGATAAAAATCCATAAGGACTTTGTAGAAAGCCAAAATCAATGCTGCGATAGAAATCCCGAAACTTACCGAAAGCTGTTGCATAATGGTCAGTAAACTGTTTCCACCGCTGGCTTGTTCGTCGTTGAGGTCGGCAAGAGAAATGGTATTCATCGATGTCATTTGTATCGAGGTAAAAGCTCCGTAAGCAATCATCAGTAAGATGTAGTAAATCAGCGGTGTTTCTTTTTCCATAAAGCTGAAAACGAAGATAATCATTGCCAAAAACAAGGTGTTGCTCATCAAAACATTTCGGTAGCCAAATCGTTTTACGATACGAACAATCCAAGGTTTCACGGCAATAGTCGTTAGGGCAGAGGGTAGCAACATCATGCCCGCTTTGGAGGCAGAAAAACCAAAGCCAACTTGCATCATCAAAGGCAAAAGGAAAGGCAAGCCACTAATGCCAAACCGCGTGATTAAACTTCCGATGAGTCCTATTCGCAAGGTTCTTATTTTGAATAAATTGAGGTCGATAATAGGTTTTTCGCTTCTTTTGAAATGGCGATAATACACAACGAACAACAAGCCCGCCAAAAAGGTCAAACCCAATAACAATGTCCAATGATTTATCCCGACACTTCCCAATTCCATTGCCAAGGTAATGAAAACCAAAGCTAAGCTGAAATATAATAATCCTAAAATATCAAATTTGCCTACGGTGTTTTTATAATTAGGCATAATTTTCCACGCCATGATGATGCCTAACACACCCACCGGAAGGTTTACAAAGAAAATCCAGTGCCACGATAAATTGTCTGATAAAAATCCGCCTAAGCTCGGCCCAACAACCAGCCCGAGTAATCCCGGAACGGTAATCAAATTCATTATCCTAAGCAATTCGCTCCGTGGATATTGATACAAAATAGCGAGTCGAGCAATAGGAACCATCATCGAGCCGCCGATTGCTTGTAAGATTCGGGATAGATTGAGCGTGAGTAAATTAACAGATAAGGCACAAAAAAGCGAACCTAATGTGAATAAAAACACGGCAAACATAAACATATTCTTTGTTCCGAATTTATCCGACAACCACCCAGATATAGGAATGAATAAGGCTAATGTAAGCGTGTAACTTACAATCACAGATTGCATCTCCAGAGGTGAGTAATCCATGCTTTTGGCGATGCTTGGTAACGATGTATTTAAAATTGTTCCGTCGAGCGACTGCATGAACATAGCTATCGCGGTTACTAAAGGCAGAAATCGCTCATAAGCGGAAGGGTTTTCTTTTATCATAACATAAAAAAGCCACGAAAATTATAGCATTCGTGGCAAATGAGTTCAGTCTTAAAAAAGACCAAGTATTAAATCGGGGTATATGCCAATAGCAATACTGATTATTACGCTAATCATTCCTATCAGCATATACATGGTATAATGTTTTTTATTGTTATTGGTTATTTCGGTTTCAGGTTTGCTGAATGCCGTAATCATCAATCTGAAATAGTAATAAATACTGATGATAGAATTGATAACAGCCCAAATAACCAAGAAGGTATATCCGGCATTTAGGGTGTTTTCAAATAAGAAAAGTTTCCCGAAGAATCCTGCCATTACCGGTATTCCTGCCATAGATAATAATCCGCCTGCAAGAACGATTGCCATCAAGGGTTTGCGATAAACCAAGCCTTTGAATGAAGAAATATCTTCGTCGTCCATTCCTTGACAAACATAGAGTACGGCACTGAAAGCGGCAATTCCGGCAATAGAATAGGCCGCAGCATAGTAAAATAAATACGGCGTGGCAGTTTCTGCACTAAGTAGCGTCATTAGCATAAATCCGGCGTGCGAAATCCCTGAATATGCCAACATTCTTTTGACGTTGTTTTGTTGTAACGCCATGATATTTCCGACGAGCATTGTTGCCATGATGATGAAAACGAGCATAGAGTTGAACGCTGTTGGTAATCCAGGGGTAAAAATCAGGTATAATTTGAACAAAGCGGCTACAGCGGCAACTTTTGCCAATGTGCTCATTAATGCGGTTGTTAATATTGGAGAACCTTGGTAAACGTCTGGTGCCCAAAAATGGAACGGAAATGCAGCAACTTTGAATAACAATCCGATTAATACCAACACTGCTCCAAAGGAAAACCATGTGGGTTGTTGTGCCCAAAGTTCGTGTATGTTGGTAATATTAAAACTTGCAGTTGCTCCGTAAATCATGGCGATACCAAACAATACGAATCCTGAAGCAAACGAGCCTAATAACAAATATTTCATTCCGGCTTCGTTACTTTTGATATTGGTAAAATCGCTTCCTGCCAATACATAGAGCGAAATAGATAGTATTTCTAAACCTAAGAAAAACATCACCATATTTCCAAAGCAAGTCATGCAAATAGCTCCTATCAACAAAAATAGTTTGATGGAAACGAAGTCGGCGATTTTGTTGTAAATAGGTTTATAGAAAGATTCGCTCAAGGCAACCAAAAAAATGGTCAGTACGATAAACAATCCGCTGAAGAGCATATTGGTTTTGTTCACGACAATCATACTGTGGTAGAACGATTGGTTGGTATCCCATTCAGATACAGATATGCCCAAAGTGGCTAATAATCCGATGATGGTTACTGGGACGATGATTTTTCGGAGGTTGATAATCTCCATAACCAATACCAACACAGATAATATAGCTAATGCGATTAATGTATTCATAGGTCTAACTTATTGTATGCTCGGTTAATCCGATATTTTTAATTATTTATAATGTTGTCATTAATAAATCCGTAATAGGCTTTGGATATAATCCAAAAAATAAAACCACTAAGGCCAAAAGAAGCAAAATCAAATGCTCATAGCCACTTACATCTTTGAATGTTTTGCTGTTTTGTGGACCTAACATCGCTGTCTGGAACATCTTGAGCATATAATATGCTCCAAAAATAATGGTTGTTCCTCCAATGATAGCATAGATGATTTTGTATTCGGACAAACTTAATAATAGTGTGAATTCGCCAATAAAACTAAACGTTCCGGGCAATCCTACTGAGGCAAAAACGAAGATAAGAAAATAAGACGAAAAGCGTACTGCTTGACTTCTGATGCCTCCCATTTCTGTAATATCGTAGGTGCCATATCTTTGATATAAAATCTCTGCTAAGAAAAACAACGCAACGATAACAATTCCGTGTGCTATCATTTGAATGGCAACACCTTGAAAACCATTGGCGTTGTAGGTATAAGCACCTGCGGTAATCAACCCGACGTGAGCCATAGATGAATAAGCCAATATACGTTTGATATTCGTTGATTTTAAAGCGATGAATGAGGCATAAATAACCCCAATCAAAGCCAAAATAATTACAGTGTTTTGTATAGTCGAGCTGATATTTTCTGTAAGAGGAATCTGCCAACGAATTACGGAGTATAATCCCATTTTGAGCATAATCCCGGACAATAGCATACTACCGATTGCAGGAGATTTTTCATAGGTGTTTGCTTGCCACGTATGGAAAGGAAAAACCGGAATTTTGATAGCGTAGGCTAAGAAAAATGCAAAGAAAATATAGGCTTGTTCTTTCGATGATAGGTCGATTTGCAGAAAGTCACTTAGTAAAAAGCTGTTTGCTTTGGTGTATAAATAAATGATGCCTATCAGCATAAACAGCGAGCCGGCAAAAGTGTAGATAAAAAATTTATACATGGCTTTTTTTCTGCTTTCTCGGCTATCATTGCCCCATAGCATTCCAATTGCAAATATTGGTAACAAAGCCAATTCCCAGAAAACATAGTAAGCCAAACCGTCGGATGCCAAAAATGTTCCGCCCATAGCAAACGCCATAAACAACACCAATGCATAGAGCAAACGAGCATTTTTATGATTATTTCCTATTGAACAAAGGATGATTACCGGCGTGAGAAAAGTGTTTAGCAAGAGCATCAATAAGCTCAAACCATCTGCGTGTAATGCATAAGAAACATTAGGTTTTGTCATCCATTTTGACACGAAAGATACATCCGTACCGTTCATGAATAAGATAGAGGCGTATAGCGTCATTCCAAAGGATAAAACCCCAAACAAGGTTGCCACATTTCGAGCTTGTTTGTTTCCGGACAAGTAGGTAATAATGGCTCCTAATAACAATGTGATTAATATAAAATTAACGTTCATATCTAATATTATCTGATGAATAAATAATAAACAATAGCACAAATACCAAAGACAAAAGCAAACAGATACAATCCGATATTTCCGTTTTGAGCTTTTTTACCTTGATAAGACAATTCGTGAGCAAGTTTGCCAAATGACAAAACAATGCCGGCAATGAGCGGTTCAGAAATAGTTTTGAAAACCGTTCCTAACCAATTTATCGGTGTAACGATTAGTGCATGATAAATTTCGTCTATATAAAATTTATTAGACAACACTTTTTGTATGCCGGATAATTGATTGTCGTTGCCCGGAACAAATTTGTTTTTGCCGTATTTGTTGTATGCCAATCCAATTCCGATGATAGCCCCGATTATCGCTACTGCCATCAACATATATTCTGTTGTACCCAATTCGTGCGGATGTGCAGCTGCATTATGCACAATTGCCGGTGCCAAAAAATCATTTAACCAACTGTTGCCCGGAAAACTGATAGCTCCGCCAACTGTTGCCAATATGGCTAAAACAATCAAAGGTGTAGTCATACTTTTCGGACTTTCGTGCAGATGTGCTTTTTGCTCTTCTGTTCCTCTAAATTGATTGAAAAAAGTAAGATAAATCAATCGGAACATATAAAAAGCAGTCATTATCGAAGCCAATGAACCGATAACATAAAGCACTATATTGTTGTGGAAAGCAGTCATCAGAATTTCGTCTTTAGAGAAGAATCCTGAGAATGGCGGAATTCCTGAAATAGCCAATGATGAAATGAGAAAAGTGATATAGGTAATTCCCATATATTTTTTCAAACCTCCCATGTGACGCATATCTTGTTCGCCACCAACAGCATGAATAACCGAACCTGAACCCAAGAACAAACAAGCTTTGAAGAAAGCATGTGTGATTACGTGGAATACCGCGATTTCATACGCTCCCAATCCGATGGCCAAAAACATTAAACCTAATTGAGAAACGGTTGAATATGCCAATACTTTTTTGATGTCGTTTTGTGCCAAACCAATAGATGCTGCTAACAACGAAGTTAAAGCTCCAACAACAGCAATCACCGTTTGTGTGTCCGGCGTAAGGTCAAAGATAAAGTTCAATCGGGTAATCATAAAGATACCTGCCGTAACCATTGTTGCTGCGTGAATCAATGCAGAAACCGGTGTTGGTCCTGCCATCGCATCAGGCAGCCAAGTGTATAACGGAATCTGAGCACTTTTTCCGGCTGCAGCCACGAACAAAGCTAAAGTAGCTCCGCCAAGCAAAGGCAATGCAGCCAAAGACGTACCGTGTTCGGTAAGTTGGCGTAATTCTACAAAATCGATGGTGTTATACAACGAAATCAGGATGAAAGCACCGATAAGGAAACCTAAATCTCCGATACGGTTCATGATAAACGCTTTTTTCGCGGCATCGTTGAAAGCTTGATTTTTGTGCCAAAATCCGATGAGTAGATAAGAGCATAAACCTACGCCTTCCCATCCGATAAACATCATCATTAGGTTGCTTCCACTAACCAAAACCAACATAAAAAATACGAAAAGGTTGAGGTATGAGAAGAATTTATTGTAATCGTCGTCTCCTTTCATATACGAAGTCGAATACCAGTGAATCAATGCTCCGATACCGGTTACAAAAAGCAACCACAACGCATTGAGCTGGTCGATATGAAAAGCAAAATCTATTTTGAAATTAGCAAACTGCATCCAATCAAACAAATGAATTCGGAGAGGTTTGCCTGTATTTTTGATAGAGGTGAATATTAAAATCGACAGAACAAAAGATGCTGTTACGGTAAGTGTAGCAATTGATCCCGACAATTTATTACTGATGTTGCGTCCGCCGAGAAACAACAACAAAAAGCCAACCAAAGGTAAAATGATGGTAATAAGTATCGATAGCTCCATTTATTATCCTTTTAAATTTTTAAGTTTATCAATATCTATGCTGCCCATATTTCTATATATAGACACTAAAATAGCCAAACCGATGGCTACTTCTGCTGCGGCTACTGCCATACTGAAAAATACGAAAACCTGTCCGCTCGCATCTTGGTGATAGTTAGAAAAAACTACCAACAAAAGGTTGGCGGCATTCAACATAATTTCAATAGACATAAACATCACGATGGCGTTGCGTCGGTAGAGCAACCCAAAGGCACCAACTGCAAAGAGCAATGTTGCCAGATAGATGTAGTTTTCTACGCCGATGATTTGTAATACATTTTCCATAATTATGCTGGTTTTCTGTCTTTTTTAGAGATGAGTACTGCACCAATCATAGCCATAAGCAACAGAATGGCGACCATTTCAAACGGAAAAACATATTCGTCTAATAATACTTTTCCTAATACTTCGATGGATTGATAATCATGCGTGCCATTTACATACGCATCAATTGCAGGGGCTGTTTTTGCAAATACGCCAATAAACGCTAATCCGATAAGGCAAAATGCTACGGTAGCAATAATTTTTGTAACCATGGGTTTCGACACTTGGTCGCTGATATTAAGGTTCATCAACATGATGGTAAAAAGCATTAATATCATGATAGCTCCGGAATATACAATAATGTGTACCATTGCCAAAAACTGTGAATTCATCAAGGCATAATGTCCGGCAATGCTAAAAAAACTAATCACCAGCCAAATAGCACTGTGAATAGGATTTTTGCTCAAAATAGTGAGCATGGCACTGCCCAATGTGATTGCCGATAATATATAAAATATAATTTCGATAGTATTCATATATTTAAGCTTGTGTTTGTTCTGTATTTTTTATCGCCATTTCAAGAGGCATAACCAATTGTTCTTTACCGAAAATAAAGCTGTCTCTACTGGTGTTGGCGTTTACAATTCTACCGGATTTGGTCAGATAAATCGCTTGTTTCGGGCAAGCCTCTTCACACAATCCGCAGTAAATGCAACGCAACATATTGATTTCGTATATTTCGGCATATTTTTCTTCCCGGTACAGATGTTTTTCTTCCGGTTTTCTTTCGGCAGCTTTCATGGTGATAGCTTCTGCCGGACACGATAAGGCACAAAGACCACAAGCAGTACAACGCTCTCTACCTTCTTCGTCACGCATTAGCATGTGTCGCCCGCGATAAACCGGACTAAAAGGTCGTTGCTGCTCCGGATAATTGATGGTAACTTTCTTTTTGAAAAGGTGTTTCAATGTAGTCATCATTCCCTTGAAAATAGCTACCACATAAATGCGCTCCCAAAAAGACATTTTTTTGTTAGCTACTTGCTTTTTTCTGCCCGATAATGAAATAGTATCTATAGACATGGTTGTTTTATTTTAAAGCTGTTGGCTTTTAGTTTTGAATAAGAATTACAATAGCGGTAATTATAATGTTGATGATAGATAATGGAATCAATATTTTCCATCCCAAATTCATCAATTGGTCGTAACGAAATCTTGGAATGGTCCATCTTACCCACATATATACAAATATGAAAAAACATATTTTGGCAAATAAGGCTAATATTCCGATGATGCTCGATACATTTTGCCCCCAGTTTTCTGCCACCCAATCCATTCCTGGATAATTGTATGCACCCAAATAAAGCACAGACAAAAGGGTAGAAGACACAAACATTGCTGCATATTCTGCAAACAAATAGAATCCCATGCGCATAGATGAATATTCGGTGTGATAACCTCCGATGAGTTCTTGTTCACATTCCGCCAAATCAAACGGAGTTCGGTTAGTTTCTGCAAAAGAACAAATCAAAAATATGAAAAATCCTAAAGGTTGATAGAAGATATTCCAATGCATACCGTGTTGTCCGGCGGCAATGTCAGACAAGCTCATACTGCTATACATCATCAACAAAGCCACGATAGACATTCCCATTGCAATTTCATAAGAAATCATTTGAGAAGCTACACGCATGGCACTCATCAACGAGAATTTGTTGTTGGAAGCCCATCCTCCGATTATAATTCCATATACGCTTACTGATAAAACAGCAAATACATAAAGCATCGCCACATTGATATCGGTAGCTTGCAACACCACGGTTCTACCTCCGATTTCCAAAGTGCTTCCCCAAGGAATTACCGCACTGGTCATCAATGCCATCGTCATGGAAATAGTTGGGCCTAATATGAACAAAAATGTATTTGGCGTATTCGGAACGAATTCTTCTTTAGAAAACAATTTCAAACCGTCTGCCAAAGGCTGTAAAATTCCGCCTTTTCCGGCTCTGTTTGGGCCTCGTCTGTCTTGAATCCAAGCCGCTATTTTTCGTTCTGCCAATGTAGAATACATCGCAAACAACATCGTAATAGCAAATACAGCTAATATGATAACGCCTTTTTCTATAATAATTGCATTTTCCATAATTATTCAGTCGTTTTTTCAGATGAATAAGGAATATCTTTCATACTGATTTTTTTGCGGTCTTGTTCACGACCCAGCAAAATTTGGTTTTCAGTATGAATTTCCACTTTTTTCATATCACGCGTGTAGTTGTTCTGATTGATTACGCTCCATTTTTCAAACTTGCGAGGGCCTTCAATCACCCAATCTTCTACGTTTTTGTGTTCAAATCTACATTCGTTACAAATGAATTCTTCCACTTCGTGGTATTCATTTTTGCGAGCGGTTACACGTTGAATTTCATTTCCGAACATCCAAAGTGTTGTTTTTCCGCAACATTTATCACAGTTTCTGTGTGCATTGTATGGTTTGTTGAACCAAACTCTCGATTTGAAACGGAAGGTTTTATCTGTTAATGCACCAACCGGACAAACGTCAATCATATTTCCTGAAAATTCATTGTCGATTGCATTAGAAATATAGGTCGAAATTTGCGCATGATCACCTCGATTCATCACGCCATGTACACGATTGTCGGTAAGCTGGTCGGCTACTTTTACACAGCGGTAACACAAGATACAACGGTTCATGTGTAATTGAATTTTATCGCCGATGTCTTCTGGTTCAAAAGTACGTTTTTCTTCTTTGAAACGCGTTTTTTCCAATCCGTGTTCAAAAGCTAAATTTTGTAAATCGCATTCTCCAGCTTGATCACAAACAGGACAGTCCAATGGATGGTTTATCAGCAAAAATTCGGTTACGGCTTTACGTGCATCCATAGCCCTTTCTGAAGATTTTACTTTTACCTCCATGCCGTCCATTACCGTTGTTTTGCACGAAGGCATCATTTTTGGCATCGGACGAGGGTCAGCGTCGCTTCCTTTGGCAACTTCTACCAAACAAGCACGACAATTACCGCCTGTGTTATCTAATTTTGAATAGTAGCACATTGCAGGAGGAACAGATTCTCCTCCCATCATACGGGCAGCCTGCAAGATGGTTGTTCCCGGTTCTACTTCTATTGTTTGTCCGTCTATTGTTACTTTCATAATTTTTCTTTGTTTAAGGTTTAAGGTTTCAAGTTTCACGTTAGTGAACTTTAAACTATAAACTTTGAACTATTCTTACACCATTTGTTGTTGTAGCAAATGTCTTACTTTGTCCATCGGT
Source organism: Flavobacterium sp. (assembly GCA_035306305.1). Classification (GTDB taxonomy): domain Bacteria; phylum Bacteroidota; class Bacteroidia; order Flavobacteriales; family Flavobacteriaceae; genus Flavobacterium. The sequence continues at coordinate 19,432 of DATGOD010000085.1, read as the reverse complement.
TCATTCACAAAATGGTCTCTGTTTTTTATTTTTTCAGGGAAACGGATATGGTATTCAAATTCTTCTCTAAAATGTCTGATAGCTGCTGCCACAGGCCAAGCTGCTGCATCTCCTAACGGACAAATCGTGTTTCCTTCAATTTTTGATTGAATGCTCCAAAGCAAGTCAATATCCTCTTCGGTTCCTTGTCCTGTTTCGATACGATACAATACTTTTTCCATCCATCCGGTTCCTTCTCGACAGGGCGAACATTGTCCGCAACTTTCATGGTGATAGAAACGAGAAAAATTCCATGTGTTTCTAACAATGCACGAAGTATCATTATAAACGATAAATCCGCCCGAACCCATTGACGAACCTGTTTGAAAACCTCCGTCTGCCAAAGATTCGTAAGTCATTAATCGGTCTTCGCCATTGGCTGTTTTAAAAATTAAATGTTCGGGTAAAATCGGTACGGAAGAACCACCGGGAATCAATCCTTTTAATGGTCTGTCGTCAATCATTCCGCCTAAATATTCATCAGAATTCATGAATTCATCTACCGATAATCCCATTTCGATTTCATAAACACCAGGGTTTTTACAATGTCCGGAAGCAGAAATCAATTTTGTTCCAGTCGAACGACCGATGCCTATTTTTGCATATTCATCGCCCGAATTTAATACAATCCAAGGCACATTTGAAATTGATTCTACGTTGTTTACTACCGTTGGTTCTGCCCAAAGTCCGCTTACGGCAGGGAATGGCGGTTTCATTCTCGGGTTTCCTCTTTTTCCTTCTAAGGATTCGATGAGGGCAGTTTCTTCTCCGCAGATATAAGCTCCGGCACCGCAATGCACATATAAATCCAAATCGTAGCCCGAACCTTGAATATTTTTGCCCAACCAGCCGGCAGCATAGGCTTCTTTGATGGCTTGTTCTAATATTTTAAAAATCCACATATATTCTCCGCGGATGTAGATATAAGAAAGATTAGCTTCTAAGGCATAGCTCGAAGTAATCATTCCTTCAATCAACAAATGCGGAATGCGTTCCATCAAGTATCTGTCCTTAAAAGTTCCAGGTTCAGATTCGTCGGCATTACAAACCAAATGTCTGGGTTTGCCTGATTTTTTGTCGATAAAGCTCCATTTCATTCCCATCGGGAAACCAGCTCCACCACGACCTCTCATCCCGGATTTTTTGACTTCTTCGACAATTTCGTCGGGAGTCATTTTCAAGGCTTTTTCTACTGAGGCATAACCGCCACTTTTACGATATACCTCGTAAGTGCGGATACCTTCTATATCGATTTTTTCTAATAATATCTTTCTTGCCATAATTTTTTCATTCTATCTGTTTATTCCGTCCAAACAGCAAGTTCATAGCCGTCTAAATCTATGAATTGAAAACGCTTACCTCCCGGAAAACCAAAAATATCTTTTACAATCGTGCCACCTGCATTGATTATTTTGTTTTTGCTGTCTTCAATGTTTTCTGAATAAAGAACAATCAAAAGAGAGCCATTTGAGGGTTCTCCTGTTGCAAATCCACCATCTACATAATCGCCTTCAAAAGCGGTATAATTTTTTCCATAATCTGTAAACTTCCAACCAAAACATTCTGCATAGAATTTTTTAGCTTTATCAATATCTTTTGAGATAAATTCGATATACTGAATTTGTTCGTGTTTAAGTTTTTTAGGTGTCATAAATTATACTAAATCAATTTTACCTGCTCTGCAATTTTCAATTAGTTGGTCGATTTTTTCTTTGGTTAATTGCTCGTGATTAAAATCGCCCAACTGCAACATCGGAGCATATCCACAAGCTCCCAAACATTCTACGCCGTGCACAGAAAACATTCCGTCGGCGGTTACTTCGCCTTCTTTGATGCCTAATTTGTTGCAAGTATAGTCCATCAAATCTTCTACGCCACGCAACATACAGCACGATGTTCTGCAGAATTCAAATGGATATTTGCCACGTGGTTTTTGGTTGTACATGGTGTAAAATGTAACGACTTCATATACCTCAATAGGTTTTATTTCCAATATTTCTGCTACTTTATCCATCAATTCTACACTCAGCCAATGATCATGCGCATCTTGAACAGCATGCAAAACCGGCAATAAAGCCGATTTTTTCTTGTCGGATGGATAATGAGAAAGCAATTCGTTGATGCGAGCCATCAACTCCTCACTCATGTTTATTTCTTGTTTTATTGTTGTTGTTTCCATTTTTGATTGTATCGTGTACAATATAGCTGTTGTTTCAATTATATTATACAGTTTTTATATACATTTTACGGATTTAAGCATCTAATTCGCCGGCGATTACATTCATGCTTGATAGTGTGATAATGGCATCAGACAAACTGCGACCTTTGATAATTTCGTTAAACGCTTGATAATAAATGAAACAAGGTCTGCGGAAATGTAATCGATATGGTCTTCGGCTTCCGTCTGTGATTAGATAGAAACCTAATTCTCCGTTACCACCTTCAACAGCATGATAAATTTCTTTGTTATTTACCGGAATTTCTCCCATTACAATTTTGAAGTGATAAATCAAGGCTTCCATGTTGTTATATACTTCTTCTTTTGGCGGAAGATAATATTCTGGAACATCGGCATGGAAAGAGCCTTCCGGCATTTTTTCCAATGCTTGACGAATGATTTTCATACTTTCCCAAACTTCGGCATTACGGACACAGAAACGGTCGTAACAATCGCCGTTTTGTCCTACCGGGACATCAAATTCAAAATCTTCGTAGGAGCTATAAGGTTGTGCCACACGAACATCATAATCTATTCCGGCAGCACGTAAGTTTGGTCCGGTAAAGCCATAACCGATAGCTTTTTCTGCCGTAATTGCTCCGGCACCGATGGTTCTGTCCATAAAAATACGGTTTCTTACCAATAGGTTTTCAAACTCTGTCCAAACAGCTGGGAATTCAGCTAAAAATTCGTCGATTTTTCTCCAAGCAGTTTCGCTCCAATCACGTTCAAATCCGCCGATACGACCCATATTGGTAGTTAGTCTTGCACCACAAATCTCTTCGTATATTTCGTAGATTTTTTCGCGGTATTGCATTACGTATAAAAAGCCTGTCAATGCACCGGTATCTACGCCCATTACAGAGCTACAGATAATGTGGTCGGCAATACGGGCCAATTCCATGATGATGACGCGCATGTATTGTACACGTTTTGGAATTTCGATGCCCAAAGCTTTTTCAACTGTCATCCACCACCCCATATTATTGATAGGAGATGAGCAGTAATTGAGTCTGTCTGTGAGTACATTGACTTGGTAAAAAGGTCTGTTTTCAGCGATTTTCTCAAATGCACGGTGTATGTATCCGACAGTACCTTCTCCATCAATCACTTTTTCGCCATCCATTAACAGGATATTTTGGAAAATACCGTGTGTGGCGGGGTGTGTCGGTCCGAGGTTTAGGACAGACAATTCCACTCCGTCTTCATTTTTGCGGCGTTCAATTTCTTTTTGAAATCGGTCTTCGGGTGTTAGCAATAATTCTGACATATCTCGAATGGATTAACAGTTAGGGCCGGTTCTTCCGAAGAAACGGTCGTCTTTATCGGTTCTACCTTGGTCTTCGAGTGGAAATTCTTTTCGCAACGGAAAAGATTCCATTTCGTCCATATTTAAAATACGTTTTAACTGTGGATGACCTTTGAATACGATTCCGTAAAAATCGTAGGTTTCTCTTTCTTGCCAGTTAGCAGCAGGAAACAAATTGACAATGCTGTTTGTTTCGGGGCGATTTCCGTTCAAGAAAGCCTTAATTCTTATTCGTTTGTTAGCTATCCAATTATGGAGATGATAAACAACAGCAAATTGTCTGTTTTCTTCATAATCAGGATAATGTACGCCACAAACATCGGTCAAAAAATGAAAATTTAGTTCTTGGTCTTCTTTCAAAAACTGCAAGATTTCCTGGTTTTTTTCCGAATTAATTTCAAAGGTCAGTATATCGTATGATTGATGAAATTCGATAATATCAGTACCGAATTTCTCTACGAGTTTTTGTTGTATGGTTTCGTTAGTCAAGCTCATTATTTGATGTTGTATGAGTTTAATAACTTTTTGTATTCGTCAGAGCTACGTCTATATACAGATTCGTTTTTCACGATTTCTTGTAATTGAAGGATACCGTCTAAGATCTGCTCTGGTCTTGGCGGACAACCCGGTACATAAACATCTACCGGAATGACTTTGTCGATGCCTTGCAGTACAGAATAAGTGTCAAATACGCCACCTGTGCTGGCACAAGCTCCCACTGCGATAACCCATCTTGGTTCTGCCATTTGTTCGTAAACTTGACGAAGAATTGGAGCCATTTTTTTGGCGATAGTTCCCATTACCAACAGCATATCGGCTTGACGTGGCGAGAAACTCATTCGTTCAGAGCCAAATCGGGCAATGTCGTAAGTAGCTGCCATGGTTGCCATATATTCGATGCCACAACAAGATGTTGCGAACGGTAATGGCCACATAGAATTGGCACGTGCCAAGCCTACTACTTCACTTAGTTTGGTTGCGAAAAAACCTTCTCCGGCATAGCCTTCTGGTGGAGCGGTCATTTTGATATCTTTGTTACTCATAATTCAGTTGTTTAATCCCATTCGAGTCCTTTTTTCTTGAACTCATAAAATAATCCAACTACTAAGATGGCGATAAAAATGCCCATTTTAGCGAAACCTTCCCAGCCAAGTGCTTTGAAATTGATGGCCCAAGGGTACATAAAGATAACTTCTACATCAAATAGCACAAACAAAATGGCTACCAAAAAGTATTTTACGTTGAAGGGTACGCGAGCATTTCCGATGGATTCTACGCCACACTCAAAATTTACATCTTTCTTTTTTGATGTGCGTTTTGGGCCTAATTTTCCAGATACAAATACGGTTAGTATAACGAATCCGGCAGCTAGTCCAAGCTGCATCAAAATAGGTATTAAATCAAATTGTGTTGATTGCATTTCTCTTAAAATTACTACCAACAGCAAATATACTTCGATATTTAGGAGTTTGAAAAAGTTTGAATATAGATTAGCTTTTTAGGGGCTTAATTTAAAATGAGTATAAATAAAAACAGATTAACAGAATGTTATTAACCGTTAAACCTTGTTAAACACTTTCCTGAAAATTAGACGATATTTGTATATTTGTGCGAGACAAAAATAAAATGGTAAAAAGTCAGTTACTTCACAATCTACTCAGCGTAATGTTCATTATCATTATGTGTAATGCTTTTATTACACCAACATTTTGTGCGTTGAATGACTGTGATTCTACCTTTGTAACACTTACCGAAGAGGAAACAAAAAAATTAAACAATTTAATCGAAGAAGAGAAGAAATTAATGTCTCATAATTTTTCTTTTGACTCGATGGATTTTGACGTTGTTCAAAGCCAACAATTTATCAACAGAGATTCGTTGTTGAATGACAATTATTTTTATGAAATTCCTCTCCCTCCTCCTGAACAAAATTTAGTATAATTAAGGTAGCCCGACTTAGGGTTATATGGCGATTTGACAAAGAATGTCAAGTCGTGATTTCGTAATGATTTTTCATGTCATTACTTCTATTTATATACTAAATTTTAAACAAAATATGTCAAAAAAAATAAATCTTTTTGCCAACCTGAAGTATGATTTTTCATCAGGATTGGTCGTCTTTTTAGTTGCACTTCCACTATGTTTAGGAATTGCAATGGCATCCGGAGCACCGTTGTTTTCCGGAATAATAACAGGAATAATTGGTGGAATTTTAGTTGGAATTTTGTCCAATTCGCATGTTAGTGTTTCTGGCCCAGCAGCTGGACTCACTGCTATTGTACTCGCTGCGATTTTGTCGTTAGGTTCCTTTGAAGCATTTCTTACTGCTGCTTTTTTGGCTGGGTTGATACAACTAACGTTGGGATTTCTCAAGGCAGGAGCCATTTCAAATTATTTTCCGAATAATGTAATTGAAGGGATGTTGGCCGGGATAGGAATTATCATCTTTTTGAAACAAATCCCGAAAGCACTCGGTTCAGACGTAGAAGTCGGAAATGGGTTGGCTATTTTTGCAGACCTTGCCAAGGCTTTTACAGAAATCCAAGCAGGTGTTGTTATCATTGCTATAGTTTCGTTGGTTATCATTATGATTTGGGATAAGGTTAATTTCCTCAAAAACATCAAACTACTTCCGAGTGCATTAGTGGCGGTTATTGTTGGAACAATTTTGAACGAAATTTTTAAAGCAACAGATAGTCAATTGGCGGTAACTTCCGGTAAATATTTGGTAGAGTTGCCTGTAGTAACCAGTTGGGAAGAATTTAAAGGAATCTTTATCTTACCCGATTTTTTGAACTTTTCACAAGGAGTAAATTTTTCAAGCTTTACCAATAAAGAAGTTTGGACGGTTGCTGTAACAATTGCTATTGTGGCATCCATTGAAACACTTTTGTGTATTGAGGCTTCAGACAGAATCGACCCACAAAAAAGGCTTACGGATACCAATTTGGAGTTGAAAGCACAAGGAATAGGAAACGTAGCGAGTTCGTTATTGGGTGGTTTGCCAATGACTTCAGTAGTCGTTCGCTCATCTACCAATGCCAATGCGGGGGCTAAAACGAAGATGTCGGCAATTATTCATGGAATTTTACTTTTGGTAAGTGTACTTTCGATACCGTTTTTACTCAACAAAATTCCATTAGCAGTATTGGCAGCAGTATTGTTGGTTATCGGATACAAATTAGCCAAACCAGCGGTGTTCAAACATTTTTTTCATCGTGGAAAATACCAGTTTTTTCCTTTCATTGTAACCGTTTTGGTTGTTGTTTTTACCGATTTACTAACCGGTGTTGCTCTCGGAATGCTTATTAGCATATTTGCGGTATTACGAGGAAATATGAAAAGAGCCTATTATTTTCGAAAAGAAGAATACGAAGCTGGCGACATCATTCATATCCATTTAGCACAAGAAGTTTCGTTTTTGAACAAAGCAGCCATTTTATTCACTTTAGATAAAATTCCTGAAAACTCGAAAGTGATTATCAATGCTTCAGACACCGTTTATATTGCACATGATATACTTGATAGTATTATGGAGTTTCGGGATATTCGTGCCCCGCTTAGGAATGTAGATCTTACACTGATTGGTTTCAAGAAAGAATTTAAATTAAACAATACAGAAACGGATATCAAAAAAGTATCTATTGAGCATAATCTATTGATGAAGCACAGAGAGCGACACAAAACATCGAGCGAAATTATTACACAAATTAAGCACGAAGAAACTAACGGAAAGAAGAAAAAGAAGAAAAATAAAACAGATAAAAACGTATAATCATGTCAGAATTTTATAAAAAAATCATAGAAAACAACAAGAAATGGGTTGCCTCAAAATTAGCAATAGATCCAGATTATTTTAAGAAATTAAAAGATACACAATCACCACCACTTTTGTGGATTGGCTGTTCAGACAGTCGGGTGCCTGCTAATCAGATTATTGGTGCACAACCCGGCGAAGTATTTGTCCATAGAAACATTGCTAATATGGTCATTCATACCGATATGAACATGTTGAGTGTATTGGACTATTCGGTTAATGTGCTGAAAGTTAAACACATTATCGTTTGCGGACATTATGGCTGCGGAGGAGTGAAAGCGGCTATGGGAAATAGTTCGGTAGGAATTATCGACAACTGGATTCGGCATATCAAAGACAGTTACAAATTCCGTAAAAATGACATTGAAGCTATCGAAGACGAACAAGTGCGTTTTGACCGATTTGTTGAATGGAATATTAAGCAGCAGGTTCTGAATTTGTCTGTAACTTCTATCGTGCAAGAAGCTTGGAGCAGAGGTCAAGAATTGTCAATTCATGGCTGGGTTTATGGGCTCGACACCGGATTGGTCAAAGACCTTGATGTGACCTTCAGCTCACACGATGATATCCGAAACAGCAGTGTTTATAAGTTGGATTTTGAGTAGAAAAAAGAATGTTTTTGAAAGCCCCAAATTAATTTTTGGGGTTTTAATTTTATACAAAAATCACTTCTTTTCTACACTTCCTGCTGACGATGTGTCTTCGACAAGCGTTGCAGGTTCGTTGTAATAATAAACATCGCCAGACGACGATGCCTGAGCTTTGAGTGAATCAATTGGATAGACCAATATTTCAGCACTGCTCGAAGCCGAAACTGTGGCTCGATTAGCTTGCAATTCCTTCGCATTTACAGTTGCTGTTGATGATGCTTCGGCAGAAAATTCAGCGGTTTCTCCTTTTAGTTTTACTTCAGAACCGCTGCTGGCTGCTATTCTAATTTTATCCGCTTCGATATCGTTAATCATCATGTCTGCAGATGACGAGCTTTCTGCTAAGAATTTTATGGTTTTGATTTTGTCGATTTCAATATCAGCACTGCTTGTAGCGGAGGTTTCTATGTTTTTGGCTTTGATGTTTTTAATGTTTATTTCGGCGGTAGAAGAGCTGCTGAGTTTTAAATTTTCTCGAACAGTCAATTCGCCGATTTCAATCTCTCCTGCACTGCTTGCATACAAAGTCAGATTTTGTGTTTGAATTTTGTTTTTGACTTTAATTTCTGCTGTCGATGTCGATTTCAATTCGCTTATACGAGGTGTTTTTACCCGGACTTTGGCTTCTTTATAATTGGTAATGCTTACATTATCAAAATGAATATCAAGCACATCTTCATCCATTTCTGTGAGCAAATAAGGCATAATATTTTCGTCTGCTTCTACAACGATTTCATAGTCATCAGCTTGTTCTATTTCTACTTCAATTCCGCTGGTAACTTGGATTTTATCGAAATTTCCGTGAACAGTTCTTTGTTCAACAATTACTTTTCCGTTGCCGATAACCACTTTGTCCAAGATCGAACTGTTGGTATTCATACAGCCAATTGCTAACAAACTGATTGTAGCTAATAAATTGATTTTTAAAAAACGTAATTTTGTATTCATTGTGATATGATTAAAAAAACCGCCTGAAAACATTTCATTTCCAGACGGTTTTGTTATTTTAAAGCTTTTCAATTCCCATATTGAATAATGTGAATGCTTGAATATCGGCATTTTCATTAATCGTTTGTTCAATTGATTTTCCTGCACCATGTCCGGCATCTACATCAATGCGAATCAACATCGGACGGTCGCCGGTATATTTGCTTTGCAATTCGGCGGCAAATTTAAAACTATGAGCCGGAACAACGCGGTCGTCGTGGTCGGCTGTAGTAATTAATGTTGCCGGATATGCGGTGTTTTCTTTCACATTATGTACAGGTGAATAGCCTTTCAAGTATTCAAACATTTCTTTAGAATCTTCTGAAGTTCCGTAATCATAAGCCCAACCAGCTCCGGCCGTAAAAGTGTGGTATCTCAACATATCCAAAACACCTACTGCTGGCAATGCTACGCGAAACAATTCAGGGCGTTGTGTCATTGTTGCCCCCACGAGCAAACCTCCGTTTGAACCACCTCGAATGGCTAAATAATCTGAGGAGGTGTAATTTTCTTTAATCAAAAATTCTGCTGCAGCAATGAAATCGTCAAAGACGTTTTGTTTTTTCATTTGTGTTCCGGCAATATGCCAGTCTTTACCATATTCGCCACCACCTCTGAGGTTGGCAACAGCATAAATTCCTCCGTTTTCCATCCACACAGCATTGGCAACGCTAAAACTTGGCGTAAGGCTGATGTTGAAACCTCCGTAACCATACAATATTGTCGGGTTTTTACCGTTGAGCTCAGTGCCTTTTTTATAGGTAATCATCATCGGAATTTTGGTGCCGTCTTTGGAAGCGTAGAAAACTTGTTTCGATTCGTAATCCTCCGGATTAAAATTGATTTCTGGTTTTTGGTAAACTTCCGAAACGCCTGAATCAAGGTTTAATTTGAAAATTGTTGATGGCGTTACATAATTCGTAAAACTGTAATATAATTCTGTCGCGTCAGATTTGTCACCAAACCCTGAGGCTGTACCCAATCCCGGCAACTCAATTTCTCTAACTTTGTTTCCGTTATAATCATATTGCATCACCACAGAAAGTGCGTCTTTCATGTAATTGGCAAACAAATATTTGCCTGCTTTGGAGAAATTCACGGTGTTTTCTGTTTCTGCAATTACATCTTTCCAGTTGTTTGTTTCCGGATTATTGGCGTCGGTAACAACCAATCGTTGATTAGGAGCGTCCAAATCGGTAATGATAAACAATTTGCCGTCTTTGGCATCCAAAACAGCATGAGCATTGTCCATGTTGTTGACGATATTTTTGATTGCTGAATCGTCGTTGAGATTTTTGATGTACAATTCGTTTCCGTAAGTTGCATTGGCAGCAGTAATTATCAAATATTCTTGATTGTCGGTTACATATCCGCCAACGTATCGACGTTTGATGTCTCCACCAAATATGACTTTGTCCTCTTTTTGTGGAGTGTTTAATTTGTGGTAATATAATTTGTGTTGATCTGTTTTGGCAGAAAGCTCAGAACCATCAGGTTTGTCATAGCTCGAATAGTAAAAACCTTCATTTTTGTACCACGACAATCCGCTGAATTTAACATCTACCAATGTATCTCCCACCACCGATTTGTCTTTGGTGTTGAGTACGATAACTTTTCTCCAATCGCTTCCGCCTTCCGAAATAGCATAAGCAACAAGGCTCCCGTCTTCGGAGAATGAAATATCAGCGAGCGAAGTTGTTCCTTTTTCTGAAAAAGTATTCGGATCCAAGAAAACTTGTTCATTGCCATCTTTGTCTTTTTGATATAATACAGATTGGTTTTGCAAACCGTCGTTTTTGAAATAGTAAGTGTATTCGCCTTCCACAAACGGTGCACCGATTTTTTCGTAATTCCACTTGCTTTCAAGTTGTTTTTTCAATTGGTCGCGATAAGGAATCTGAGCCAAATAATCAAAAGTAACTTTATTTTGAGCTTTGACCCATTCAGCGGTTTCTTCAGAGCGGTCGTCTTCCAGCCAGTGATAAGGATCAGCTATTTTTTCTCCGAAATAGGTAAATGTTGTGCTGTCTTTACGTGTTTCAGGATATTCCATACTTTTTGTATCGGTTTTTTCATTACAAGAAATAACCAATGAGGCGAGCAAAACGCCACAAACTAATTTCTTCATTTCTAATATTTTTTTAGGCTTTTGAACAAATATAAGAAAAGACCGCCAATGATGACAGTCTTTTTGATAGAATATTTTAAGATACGTTTATTCTTCTTCGGCAACAATCTCGATGGTTTGTCGAAGTACAGAGATGTAATCGTTAAAGTCTCGTGCTTTTATATCGATGATATAAATGCCGGGAGAAGGCGGAGCATCATTGATTTCTTCCGGAATAGTAATTCTGTGAATGATTGGAAATTCGGTAAAAAAACCACCCAAAGGAATTTCTCTGTCGTCTTCAAAGCTATTCGGTGCACTCAAATCTTCGTTGTATATTTCGTAACTATACACAGCAATTCCGTCAGGATCTTTGAATTTTAAATGAAGTTCCAACTTATCGCCTGGAGCAAAAACTTCTCCTTCTTCCGGGGTGATAATTTCTATTTCCGGACCAGAAGTGTCTTTTTCGTCTGTAATACAAGACGTAAAGGTTCCTGCCGAAAATATAAGCACTGCAATGGCTGCTACTATTTTTTTCATAATTGAATGAGCTATAAATGAAGATTCAAATTTAGTGTTTCTGTATTAGAAAACAGCTATCATAATGATTTTTTAACAAACATCTGGTTACTTTTTTGTACTCAGTCCTGCGATTTTTTTGATGAGCGTAACTACCAAAAACGCAATGGTTCCCATTACCAAAGCAAAAATAACTTGTCTGGCAATTGCCGGAAGACTCGTCAGTAAATGATGAAAATAATCTACTCGGTGAGAAAATATTTCTCCAGAAACCAGCAACAATGCGATTGTTCCCACCACACCAAGCACTTTGATGACAGTTGGCAAAAGGTTAATCAATACCTTGCCAATTTTGCTAATCAATCCTTTATTGTCTGATTTCTCTACCAATTTTTGACCAAAATCGTCCATTCTAACAATTAAAGCAACCAAACCATAAACGCCGATTGTTGCTATGATCGCCACGATAGTTACCACAACAATTTGTATTGATAAACTTTCGCCATCTACGGTGCTCAGTGCGATAATGACAATCTCAACCGAGAGGATAAAATCTGTGATAATCGCCGATTTTATCTTCTCTTTTTCGCTAATTACAGGCTGTGATGAATGGGTTTCTTTTTTGTGCTTTTGTTCATGTTTCCGATGAAAAAGATACCAAACGATTTTTTCTACCCCTTCATAAGCCAAATATACACCTCCGGCAATCAATACATATTTAATCAGGTCGGGTAGATAATAATTCAGCAAAAAAATAATCGGCAGAATAATCAATTTGTTCAAAAAAGAACCTTTGGTAATCGCCCAAAGAACAGGTAATTCTCTCGAGGCTGCAAAACCAGTTGCTTTTTCGGCATTAACCGCCAAATCATCACCCAAAATTCCAGCCGTTTTCTTGGTTGCTACTTTGCTTGCCAAAGCCACGTCGTCCATTAGCATGGCGATATCATCTAAAATTGCAAAAAAACCTGAAGCCATATTTATATTTTATTTGGTCAAAAATAAAGTTTTTTTCGGATTAGACGATTCATTCTTATGATATTTCGTAATTTTAAAAACAAAAAACATGAACCCAATAAATCTTCAACAAGCTTTTTCAAAAGCAGATGAAATGAATCAATCTTTTGCATTATGGCATCGGTTGCCTTTGCCGGAAAGAATAAACGGCGTGCAAAAAATCAAGCAAAATCTGTTGGAAAACCTCGAAAAATATGCTCGAGCAATTACCGAAGATATGCACAAACCTATTTCGCAAAGCAAAGCCGAAGTGAAAAAATGTGCCTATTTGTGTGATTATTATATAGCGCATGCCGCCGATTTTCTTCGTCCGCAATCTATCAAAACTCAATGGAGCGAAAGTTATATTACTTATGAACCTTTGGGCGTTTTGTTGGGCGTGATGCCGTGGAATTATCCGTTTTGGCAAGTGTTTCGTTTTGTGATTCCCAACCTGATTCTCGGCAATACATTTGTACTCAAACATGCCTCCAATGTGCCTTTGAGTGCGGCGTTGCTCGAAGAAGCTGTAAATGTTGCCTGCGAAGATTATCCGGTGTATCGCAATTTGTTTTTGCCAGGCAAAGAAGTCGGTGAGGTTATTGCACATCCGGTAGTAAAAGCCGTTTCGCTTACCGGAAGTGAAGCCGCCGGGCGTTCGGTAGCAGAAATTGCGGGTAAACATCTCAAAAAATGCGTACTCGAATTAGGCGGAAGCAACGCATTAATTGTTTTTGAAGATGCCGATTTGGACAAAACCGTAGAAAAAGCGGTGCAAGCACGTATGCAAAATGCCGGACAAAGTTGTATCGCAGCCAAAAGAATTTTGGTTCAACAATCGGTTTATGAACCATTTTTAGAAAAATATATTGCCCGAGTACAACAACTCAAAACCGGAGATAAATGGGACGAAGCCATAGAAATAGGAGCAATGGCAAGAGAAGATTTAGCGATAGAGCTCGAAGAACAAATTAAGAAAAGCGTGGCAATGGGAGCTAAAATTTCCATTGGCGGAAATAGGAATGGTGCTTTTTTTGAACCAACAGTGCTCACAAATGTTACGACAGATATGCCGGTTTTTACAGAAGAAACTTTTGGACCTGCGGCAGTGCTTGTGCCTTTTGCTACCGACGACGAAGCCATAAAACTGAGCAATCAATCGTCGTTTGGTTTAGGCGTTTCGTTGTTTACTGCAGATGTACAAAAAGCACAAAATTTGGCAACGCATTTCCACGAAGGCTCGGTGTACATTAACGAAATGACCATTAGTGACCCTGCGGTGCCGTTTGGCGGAATTAAAAACTCGGGTTATGGGCGTGAATTGTCGCAGTTTGCGATGTATGAATTTGCGAATATTAAACCGGTGATAATCAAGTAGAAAATCAAAATATTTGTTTTTGACACGACTATTGTTTTATACCGCAATGTATAATTAAAAATAGAATAAAAAATGAAAAAGTTAGTTTTAATGATGGCTATCGCGTTAGGAACAACAGTGGTTGCACAAGAAAAGAAAATAGACAGAAAAATGATGTCTTCGGAAGTAAGAGTAGAAAGAATGACGAAGGAATTGGATTTGACTGCCGATCAACAATCAAAAGTTAAAGATATTTTTGACCGCAAACAAGAAGTTTTCAAAGCACACAAAGTGGATAGAAAAGCAGATAAAGCTGTGAAAAAAGAAGCTTTTGCAAAGATGAAAACCGAAATGGCACAATTTGATAAAGAAATCAAAAGTGTATTGACGCCAGACCAAATCAAAAAATACGATGCCAAAAGAGAAAAAATGATGAATAAACGCCACAAACGAATGGCTAAAAAATCAAACATGAAAGAAACCAAGTAAACAAATTTCATTTCAATTAGTTTAAATTGTTAGTTTTGACCACAAATTCGTCAGGAAAAATGATGAAATTTGTGGTCAAAATATTTTGTATCTTTACCAGATGAAAACAATTCGGAAAATCCTCATTTTTCCATTAGTGGTGCTGGTTCGGTTTTATCAAATCGTTATTTCTCCACTAACGCCATCGGCTTGCCGATTCACGCCAACATGCTCGCATTATATGCTGGAAGCCTTGAAAAAACACGGCGTTTTCAAAGGATTATACCTCGGCATTCGACGGATATTAAGATGTCATCCTTGGGGCAAAAGTGGTTATGACCCTGTACCGTGATTCTGCAAATTAATTTGTACTTTTACCGCAAAATATATTTTTTATGACAGCATTGTCCCTCACTTGGAATCCTTCACACGGGATTGATTTAGGATTTTTTACTTTGAGATATTACAGCTTGATGTTCGTTGTTGCATTTGGTCTCGGTTGGTATATTACCAAGAAAATATTTGACCGCGAAGGCGAATCGCAAGACAATCTCGACAAATTGTTTATCTATACGATTTTTGCCACATTGATAGGTGCCCGATTGGGTGACGTATTTTTTTATAGCTGGCATTATTACAAAGACCATTTATTGGAAATCATTTTGCCGGTTCGGTTTTCGCCCGAATTTGAAATCGTTGGTTTTACCGGATTGGCGAGTCATGGAGCAGCGATAGGAATTATCCTTGCGATGATTTATTATAACAAACGCGTTATCCCGCACAGACCTTTTCTTTGGATTTTTGACCGAATTGTTTTGGCGATTACCATTGGCGGAATGTTTGTGCGATTCGGGAACTTTTTTAACTCCGAAATCTATGGACATATTACCACCGCAAGCAATCCGTTTGGGGTGAAGTTTGTTCGTGAAGACGAATTTTGGGCTAATCAAAGTGTTACTCAATTAACCAGAATAGCCGACGAAAATGAAGCGTATAAAGCAATTACCAACGACCCGCAATACAGCCATATTTTGGAAGCAATTCCTTTCAGACATCCGGCACAATTATATGAAGCAGTTGGTTATTTTTGTCTATTTTGGGTGCTTTTCTTTTTATATTGGAAGACCGACGCTCGTCATTATTTAGGTAAAATATTCGGAATATTTTTGGTGTTGTTGTGGAGCATTCGATTTGCTGTGGAATACGTCAAAGCAAGCCAAGGTGGATTTGAAAGCGTGTTGGGCGTTTTTTCAACCGGACAATGGCTAAGCATTCCGTTTATCATCCTCGGGATTTATCTATGGGCAACTGCGAAAAACAGAGCTTATCAAGCATAAATAATTGTTTTAATAACGAATCAAACCAAGCCGCAAACATATTTGTGGCTTTTCTTTTTTCTTAAAAACTGTAACAATATTAGACAGACGACTACTTATTCATTAAAATAAAAACAGAAAAATCATGAGCTTACAAATTTCCGGATTAACAAAAACATATAAGAATGGCGTAAAAGCCTTAGACAATATCGAATTGAATATCGGCAATGGAATGTTTGGATTACTTGGCCCGAATGGTGCCGGAAAATCATCTTTGATGCGAACAATTGCTACCTTGCAAAAAGCAGACAAAGGTAGTATTGTGTTTGAAGATATTAACATCTCGAAAGACAAAATGGCTTTGCGAAAAGTGTTGGGTTATTTACCGCAAGAATTTGGCGTATATCCAAATATGTCTGCCGAAACATTGTTGGATTATTTTGCTCAGCTAAAAGGAATTACCAATAAAAGCGAGCGTAAAAAAATGGTTGATTATGTGTTGGAAATCACCAATTTGTCTAGCGTGAAAAACAAAAGTGTGAGCGGTTATTCAGGAGGAATGAAACAGCGTTTTGGGATTGCCCAATTGTTGCTTAACAAACCCAAATTGATTATCGTGGACGAACCAACCGCAGGATTGGACCCGGCAGAACGCCATCGTTTTTTGAATATTTTGCGTGAAATCGGGACAGAGCATACTGTTATTTTTTCTACGCATATTGTTGATGATGTAAGAGAATTGTGTAACAATATTGCGATTATGAACGGTGGAAAAATCTTGTATCAAGGCACGCCTGAAGAAGCACAGAAAAACCTCGAAGGAAAAATCTGGATGCGAATTATCGAACGAAGCGATTTGGACGAATTTTCGCAAAAACACAATATTATTTCTTCTAATTTCAATCCGGATAATACTTTGAACATCCGTGTGTTTAATGAAGAAAATCCTGGAGATTCGTTTGTGCCGGCAACGCCACAATTGGAAGATGTTTATTTTGTAACCCTTAAATCTGACCAATAATGTTTAAAACAATATTTGCTTTTGAAACCAAACGGTGGTTCAAGGATTACAAATTTTACTTGTATTTCATCATATTTTTTGGCTTAGCATTTTTTATTATGGCGACTTCAGTTGGCTATTTTGATGCTCTTAGCGTAACCACCGCGTCCAATTTGAAGATGAATTCGCCGATGATGATTAACGGATTTATTGGTGAGATTTCTCAATTCATCAATTTTATTATTCCGACGGTTATCGGAGCGACGATTTATCGCGATTTCAAATACAATACACATTCTTTTTTGTATTCTTATCCGTTTAGCAAAGCAGACTATATTCTCGGTAAATTTTTCAGCGGATTTGTAGCAACCATTCTGATAACTTTCAGTGTTGGATTAGCTTTTTTGATTGCCACAATCTTGCCGTTTGCCAATGAAGATTTGTTAGGTCCGGTGCATTTGTGGGCATATTTTCAGTCGTATTTTATTTTTGTGATTCCGAATATCTTTTTCATCGGAAGTTTGATGTTTTTGTTGGTAACGCTCACTCGCAATGTTTCTTCCGGATTGATTTTGGTTATTGTACTTTTCATCATCAACGGAGTTATTTCGGTAGCTACACAAAATATCGAAGATAGATTTTATATAGCACTGTTCGATTATCGAGGAACAGAAGCTTTGTCTTATGTTACAAAATATTGGACTGTGGACGAACAAAATAATCTTTCTATTCCGTTTTCGGGAGTAATTTTGTACAACCGATTGATTTGGATTGGCGTAGGAATTTTGTTGCTTGGATTATTATATACATTGTTTTCGTTTAATTATCAAGCGATTAGTTTGAAACGAAAAAGTAAGAAAAGTGCACGTTTGACCAAAAATAACTTTGGAAGTATTTTCAAATTAAACCTTCCGGAAGTAACGCTCAAATTCGATTTTGTAGAACGTTTCAAAACGGCGTTACTCATATCGCGAATGGAATTTGGGTTTATTATCCGCAACTGGATTTTTCTGGTATTTTTGGCGATATTATTGGTGTTTATTGGAGTTAGTGGGGCGTATTTAGGAAATATGTACGGCACAACGACTTATCCGGTTACATGGAAAATTGTAGAGTCTGTGGGTGGAGGCATTTCTGCATTTACTTCTTTATTGATATATCTTTTTGCCGGAATATTAATCAATCAACCGGCAGTAAGCAGAATGAACCTTTTGGTAAATTCATCGCCAATACCAAATTGGGCTTTGCTTTTGTCCAAATTTATTGCATTAGTCAAAATGGTTTTGCTGATTTATGTGGTCGGAATAATCGGTTGTATCGCCATACAAGTTAGTTATGGATATTTTCATTTTGAAATCGGACAATATTTACAAGAATTTTTCATATACAAATTTGCAGGAGCATTAATCATTATTGTTTTCTCTTTGTTTATTCAGAATTTCTTCAAGAATTTCATTGTCGGATTCTTTGTGATTTTATTGGCTTTGATGATTCCGCAAGGGTTAGCTTCTTTAGGTATTGAATTGGATATTTTCCATTTCAATTCAGGTCCCGGCGTTGCTTATTCCGACATGAACGGATACGGTTCTGTCCGAACTTTCTTCTATTACAAATTGTATTGGCTGTTGTTCTGCGGCATTTTATACGGACTTACATTGTTGTTTTGGAGAAACGGAATTTTGAGTGGCGTAAAAGAACGATTGTATTTGGCAAGAAAACGATTTACTGCACCAATTGCCATTCCGATGATTTTATTAGCTATCGCATTTGTTGGTTTAGGTTACGGATTATATTATCAACAAACCAAATTGACACCTTATTTCAAAAGCAACGAATGGGAAAAAATGCGTGTCGATTACGAAAAGAAATACAAGAAGTATGAAAAATATGCTCAACCGCGTATAGTCGATATTTATGTCGATATGAATATTTTTCCGGATGAACGCAATTACACTGCTAAAGCCAAATTTACGTTGGTCAATAAATCCGACACAAGCATCGATACCATTTATCTCGACCATGGCAGAAATCTGCAATCTATTGAATTTAATCGTGCCAATGAACAAGTTTTGACCGACACGATTTTTAATGTTCGTTTGTATCATTTAGCTGAACCTTTGTTGCCGGGTGACACCATCAAAGCAGCCATTGAAGTGGCAAATTTGCCAAATACATGGCTCAGAGATCGCTCGCCGATTCTCGAAAACGGAACATTTGTCAACAATTTTACACTTTTTCCTACATTCGGATATAATGAAGGTTCAGAAATTGGACATAACGATGTGAGAGAAAAATATGGCTTGCCGCCAAAAGAACGCATGGATGATCCGACTGACCCAGAAGCATTGAAAAATACTTATATTTCTGATGATGCCGATTGGGTTACTTTTGAAACAGTTGTCAGCACTTCCAGCGATCAAATTGCGATTGCTCCCGGTTATTTGCAAGCCGATTGGGTAGAAAACGACCGCCATTATTTCCATTATAAAATGGATAGAAAAATGTTGAATTTCTATGCGTATAATTCGGCACGATTTGAAGTGAAAAAAGAGAAACACAACGGCGTGAATCTCGAAATTTACTACCACAAAGGACACGAATATAATTTGGAGCGAATGATGGCAGGATTGAAACAATCGTTGGATT